>JBEKNU010000020.1:0-42882 GCA_049522495.1 Terriglobia bacterium | reverse complement strand
ATCATTTGGCGTAGACGGGTCATAGGAATCCTCCTTCTTATGACCCGACCTTACCCGATCAGGACAAACGTTCAACTCCTCGCACGCAAAGCGTCCGCCGCCCAGCGGCTTCGTTCAAACGCACATCTTGGACCCGTGACCCGGCTGGTTTTATTCAGAAGTCTTCCTTGAGGAAGTTAACTGATTAGATTCTAATTACCTGCGACCAAAGCCGTTGTGCTTACCGATTCCCTCTTTAATCTATCTGCCGCATGCCTCAAACTGACCCGCTACCCAAAGTCGCCGGGGTTTGACAACGCCGCGCGGAATAGGGAAGATGGCTTGTTTTCAGGGCAGATTTCATGAGCCCTCGGCTCGCCACGAAATATGAATAGGGTCTGGGGTTCCCCTCCTTGATTAGGAGGGGAGCTATTTTCAGGGCGGTTAAGAAAACCCACAGGGCGATACTGATTCTATGAACATCTTGAGGCTCCTCGAGACGATCGGGCAGGATACTCGCTATGCCCTCCGAACAACGCGCAAGAAACCAGCCTTTGCCGTGACGGCAGTCCTCACCCTGGCGCTCGCCATCGGGGGCAATACGGCGATGTTTACGGTCATTCGCGCGGTGCTGCTGAAGCCGCTCCAATATAGCGACCCCGACCGGCTGGTGCGCATCTCGGGAGGCGCCACGCCCACGCGATTTGAGGAAATGCGGGCGGGCGCGCACTCCTTCACCGAACTCACCTCTTTTACCTTCGTGGACAACCTCACACTCTCTCTCGGAGCCCAGCCGGAGGTGGTGAAGGGTATCCGTGTATCGGCCGGCTTCCTGCGGGTTCCGGGTGTCGAACCGCTTGTCGGACGCAGTTTTCGTCCCGAGGAAGACTCGGCGGGCGGCGCGCCGGTGGCGATGATCAGTGCCGAGCTATGGCAGCGGCGCTTCGGTGGAGATCCGCAAATCGCCGGTAAGACCGCGACTCTCGCGGGGATGGCGTACACGATCATCGGGGTTCTCCCACCCCATTTCCAGTTTCCTCTTCCCGGTGTGGACGTGTGGATGACCGCGCCCGCGGAATGGCCCCTCGTGCCTCTCAAGTCCCGGGCCCTCAGCCCTTATTTGACCGTATTCGGCCGTCTGAAGCCGGGAGTGAGCCTCGAACAAGCCAACGCGGAGATGAAGTTGATTCGCCGCCAATACGCGTTGGCTCATCCCGCCATGCTCGATGCCAGGCCCAAGACCCCGGTGGAAGTCACGGCGATGAAGGACGACCTGGTGTCCGACGTGCGCTCCATGCTTTGGATGCTTTTCGGAGCTGTGGGTTTTGTCCTGCTGATCGCTTGCGGCAATGTGGCCAGCCTGCTGCTGGCGCGCGCCACCTACCGTTCGCGGGAATTCGCCGTGCGGTCGGCAATCGGCGCCACGCGCGCTCGCCTCATCGGGCAACTCCTCGTGGAGTGCCTCCTGTTATCATTTGCCGGAGGAGTACTGGGCGCGCTCTTGGCGGCTTGGAGTCTTCGCGCCATTCCCCATATCACGGTTTTCGAACTGCCGCGATCGGGCGAGATTCATATGGACTGGACCGTGCTCGGATTCACCGTGGCACTCTCCATCCCCCGGCGGGTTCTGGGGGGCCTGAACGTCCGCGGGCTCCTGGTGGTGGGACAGATCGCACTCTCGATTGTGTTGCTGATCGGCTCGGGGCTGCTGGTGGAAAGCATCGCTCATCTGCGGCACGTCGATGTGGGATTCAATCCGGCGAACCTGCTCACCATGCGCGTTTCACTCCCGCCCTTGCGGTATGACACCGATCAGAAAAAAACTACATTCTTTCAAGAGCTCGTCAAGCGGGTGGGATTGTTGCCCGGTGTCCGCGGCGCCACAGCCGCTCTGTTCCTTCCCATGATGGGTTATGCGGGGACTCCCGTGCAGGATGCCGCCAAACCGCCGCTGAGATTGAACGAGCGCCCGATTGCGACCATCTTGACCGTGATACCGGGATATTTTCGTACTCTGGAGATTCCGGTGAGGCGCGGAAGGGAATTTGCCGCACAAGACAAGGCGGACGCGCCGCGTGTGGCGGTTATTGATGAAGCTTTGGCTCGCCGCTTCTGGCCGGCATATCCCGAAGGTCAAGACCCGGTCGGACAGCAGCTCTTGATTGGGGGGGTGAACCTGAAACCCGCGGAAATCGTCGGCATCGCCGCCAACGTTCATCAAAACATCGAAAACAGCACATGGCCGGACACCGTGTACGTCGCGTTCGCGCAGAACCCCCAGCCATCCGCGACGCTCGCCATACGGACCGCCGGCAACCCGCTCCGGCTTACCGGCGCGGTTCGCGAGCAGGTGCATGAATTGGACCCGGATCAGGCGGCGGCTGACGTCCGAACGATGGACGATCTGGTGGAGGCGCAGATCGGCCAGCGGCGTTTGCTGATGATCCTGTTGGCATCGTTCTCCGGCGTGGCGGTGCTGCTGGCTCTAATCGGAATCTACGGCATCATTGCCTACACCGTGGCGCAGCGTACCCAAGAGGTGGGGATTCGCCGGGCAATGGGCGCGCAGCAGAGCAACATTCTGTGGCTGGTCATTCGACAGGGCCTTGTCTTGACCGTGGTGGGGATAGCTCTGGGCCTTGGCGGGGCTCTCGCCTTGACGCGGGTGATGAAGGCTTTCCTCTTTCACGTCAGCGCGACCGATCCCGCGACTTTCGCCGGAATCGCCTTGCTCTTCCTCGTGGTGGCGCTGGCTGCGAGCTACATTCCGGCCCGCCGCGCCGCCCGGATCGATCCCATGGCGGCCCTGCGAGTTTGAGGGACGACCGTCCCATACGTCGTGAGCAAGGCCGTTTTGCTTACCGATCCCCTCTGCCATCTAACTGGCGCATGGGTCAAACTGACCCGCTACCCGAAACCCAGGCATTGGCGGCGGAGGGAAGGGGGTGTATGATGGGTTGTCGCAAATCAGCAAAAACCATAACCCGTTTTGGGGTACCTTTCGGGGTCATGTAAATCGAATGTCGCTTCCCCCATAAGGGCCGAGGCATGTAAGGAGCGACCTCGTGAGCACTGGACGAGATGGGATGGGGCAGAGGGGCTTCCACGCACCCTGAGGTAAAGACCTTGGCATCAGCCGCCACCACAAGAGTGTCGCCGAATCGCTCCCTTCCCGATGCCTCCCGACTTCCGTCGGTGCGTGCGGAAGAATGGTTGCAACTCCGCGCGCGTCTACAGGAAATTGGCCTCACGGAGGAATACGTTGGCCAAATTACCAGGGTGGGAGAGCGCCTGCTTGACATTGCCGTTCCCCCCCTGAGGAATTGGCACGCGCGGCGCCGGCGCGAGCCCGCCGCCTATGCCCTGCGTATGCTCATGCTGGGCGACCCGGTGACCGCCGAGGAGGCCCAGTTCACCATCGGGAAGCCTCTCCTGGAAAAGCTCATCGAAGCTGGCCTGATCGCATGGTCGGAGGCTGGGGGGCTGGTGTCTCCCTTCCGGATGGTCATTGGTAATGACCTTTACATCGTCTGTGACGACCTGATGCTGGGTGAAAACGCGGTGATGGGTGCGGGTGACACCACCAACACCTTGTGCCAGGCCAGCCACCCAACGCGCTCCATCGAGCGAATGCTCGATCTGGGATGTGGGGCGGGAAGCTGCGCGTTGCTTTTTGCCTGCCAAGCTGCCCAAGTGGTGGGGACCGACATCAACTCCCGAGCCATCACCCTTTCCAGGGTCAACGCGGCGCTGAACGGCATTTCCAACCTCGATTTCCGGGAGGGCGATTTGTTTGCGCCAGTCGAGGGTGAGGCGTTCGATCTGATCGTCACACAGCCGCCCTACTACGCTCGGCCGGAGGGAGTCGCGGGGAGGACCTTTCTTTACGGCGGCCCTCGGGGTGACGAATTTCCCCTTAAGGTTCTTTCGCAGGTTCCGCGCCATCTGAGCGCGGGTGGGCGCGCCGTACTCCTGGTGGAATGGCCTGACATTGATGGCGCGCCGCTGGAAGATCGCGTGCGCGCCGTGGTCCCTGCGAGCGACGCCAACGTTCTGTTACTGAAATACCCGAGCCGCGGCGTGGATGATTACTGCACCCGCTATGCGGCCATTGAGCATCCGGAACTCGGCGAGGGCTTCGCACGCGAGGCAGTGCTCAGGCGTGAGCACCTCGAGAAAATGGGCGTTCGCGGTCTCACCATGACTCTCGTGGTGATCCAGCGGAATGCGGAAGGTTTACGCTGGACCAGCACCTTTGAAGTCCCGGCGCGAGATGCGCACTGCACCACCAGCGCGCGGATCGACAAGCTGGTCTCGGCGCGCGATCTGCTGGGGGCGGGCCGGCCCAGCCTACTGACGGCCTGCCTCCGGGTCCCGGAAGGGACCGTCTTCGCCCGGGAATGCAGATCAGGCCAGCCCGACCAACCGAAGTTCGCCGCCCACTTTCCCCATGAAGCATTGGTGGGAACCGTTGAACTCAGTTCGGGAACCTTGTTGCTGCTCACGCTGCTGGATGAGGCTCCCGATGTGCGGACCGCCGTACAGCGTTTTGCGGAGCGCGAGGCTTTGACTTTTGATGAAGCCTCGGAGCGCCTGCTGCCCCCCCTGGAAGAAGCTCTTTTGGCCGGGATGCTGGAGGTGGCGTGATGGCGTTGCGGACCCTTTTTGGATTCAGGTAAGCTTGGGCGGAATGGGGTCGGGAACGAGCGCCGTTCAGTCCCAGCGTGCTGTCCCGGGTAATTCTTTACAGCAGCACACATTGCCGGGGGTGGCACATACAATGACTTCGATGCGCAACCCTCTATCAATTGTAAAATCCTGAAGGGGACGGTACACTAGCAAGAGGAATGCCGTTAAGGGCTTGATTTGTGCACTTCGGGGGTTTCTGATTTCAAGAGTTGTTCGCTTTGACCGAACCAAAAGAGGCAAAGGAGGGTCGCCATGGCTTTTGATGCGTACATGAGCATTAAGGGCACCAAGCAGGGTCAATTCAAGGGTGAGGGTATCCAAGACAAGAGAAAAGACAAGTGGATACCAGTTTTGTCGTTCCAATACTCGGTACAGTCTCCACGCGATGCCGCCTCTGGGCAAGCGTCTGGAAAGCGCCAGCACAAGCCGATTACTATTACCAAAGAGTGGGGCCCATCGAGTCCGCTGATTTTCCGGGCCCTTAATACGAAGGAGATTCTGGGGACCGTGGAATTCGAATTCACGAAACCGGGGGAGAAAGGGGAGGAATTCGTTTTTCAAAAGATCAGGCTCACGAACGCCCGGATTCTTTCGTACGGCCCTCACGTTGGTTCACAACCAAAGAGCTCCCATGAGGGGAAGAGATACGAGAGCTTGACCCTGGAATTTCAAGAAGAGTTCGTTACCGGCGGCCCAGCGGGTCAAGCGGGAACGATTAAGAAGTTTGGCGAGTGGGCCTGACCGCCACCTCTGCTCAACGGCCGGCCGTCTTTCGCAAGGCCGGCCGGCTGCCTGGCTGCGATCTGCCACCCGGCGGCGGCCACTTGGTCCGCCAGTTGAGGGATAAACTCGCCGCTCCAGCACCAATCTGACCCACTCCACAAAAATCCATACTGTACCCCTCCCGCGAAACCGTGGATGCATGACCGCAAAGCCGCCAAGGTTTGACAACGCGGTGCGGAATAGGGAAGATGGCTTGTTTTCGATTCTCATCGTTCGATTTTCGACCAGGGTTTTCTATGACTCGTGAGGAGCAGAGGCTGGAGGAATCGCGCTTGCGCCAGCTCCACTGGAAGCGCTGGGGGCCGTACCTAAGCGAACGCCAGTGGGGAACCATTCGCGAGGACTACAGCCCGTGGGGCACTGCCTGGGATTACTTTCCCCACGACCATGCCCGCTCGCGGGCCTATCGCTGGGGCGAGGATGGAATCGCCGGCATTTCTGATCGTCATCAATACCTCTGCTTGGCTCTGGGGCTGTGGAATGGCCGCGATCCCATCCTGAAAGAACGCCTCTTCGGACTCACCGGTGAAGAGGGGAACCACGGTGAGGACGTCAAGGAGTATTACTTTTACCTGGATTCCACGCCCACGCATTCCTACATGAAGTATCTCTACCGGTATCCACAGCAGGAATTCCCTTACGCCTGGCTGGTGGAAGAAAACCGGCAAAGGGGTAAGAGGGATTTTGAGTTTGAGTTGGTGGACACCGGCATCTTTAGCGGGGATCGCTATTTTGATGTGTTTGTGGAATATGCGAAGGCCACTCCGGATGACATCCTGATCCGCATTTCCGCCCATAACCGCGGCCCGGAGGCCGCCGCGCTGCAACTGCTTCCCACTCTTTGGTTCCGCAACACCTGGTCCTGGGGCCGGGACGACTGGCGTCCGGGGCTGGCAAAAGCCGAGGACCTTTCCGGGGCGGCCGTCATCCGGGCGGAGCACCGGTACTACGGACCGCGTTGGCTGATCTGCCAGGACCATCCCGAATTGCTGTTTACTGAGAATGATACGAATTTCCAGCGGCTCTTTGGAGTTGGCAACCGCGCGCCGTACGTCAAAGACGCGATCAACGACTATGTCGTCCATGGGATGCGCAATGCCGTCAATCCTATTCCTGAAGGCACGAAGGTGGCGGCCTCGTATCGCATGACCATACCGCCCGGGCAAAGCGCCGTTTTCCGCTTGCGGTTTACCGGCGAACAGCCCAGCCAGGACGCGCTCAGCGACGGTTTCGACAGGGTGTTGGAAGAGCGCGTTGCCGAGGCGAACGAGTTCTATTCCAAGATCATTCCTCCCACGCTTTCTACCGATGCCCAAAACGTATTCCGGCAGGCGATGGGGGGGCTGTTCTGGTCAAAGCAGTTCTACCATTATGACGTGCGGACCTGGCTGGAGGGCGATCCCGCCGGCCCGCCCCCTCCCGCCGAGCGGTGGATGGAACGAAACCATACCTGGACTCACCTCTACAATGCGGACGTCATCTCCATGCCCGATAAGTGGGAATACCCTTGGTACGCCGCTTGGGACTTGGCCTTCCACTGCGTGGCGATGGCTTTGGTGGACCCGGACTACGCAAAAGAGCAGCTCATCCTTCTTTTACGCGAGTGGTACCAGCACCCCAATGGCCAGCTCCCGGCTTACGAGTGGGCGTTCAAGGACGTCAACCCCCCCGTACATGCCTGGGCGGCGTGGCGCGTTTACAAGATCGAAGGGCGGCGGCGAGGCTGCGCGGATCGGCAGTTTCTTGAGAGGGTCTTTCACAAGCTCCTGCTCAATTTCACCTGGTGGGTGAACCGCAAGGATCCCGATGGCAGGAACGTTTTCGAAGGAGGGTTCCTGGGGCTCGACAACATCGGGGTGTTTGACCGCTCGAAACCTCTTCCCACCGGCGGCCACATTGAACAATCCGACGGCACCAGTTGGATGGGCATGTACTGCCTCGAGATGCTCGCCATCGCCATGGAGCTGGCGCGCGAAGACCCCGCCTATGAAGACGTGGCCAGCAAATTTTTCGAACACTTCGTTTATATCACCCAGGCCATGAACAACCGTGGCGGCCACGGAATCTCCTTGTGGGACGAGGAGGACGGATTCTATTACGACGTTCTGCATCTTCCTGATGATCAGCACCATTTCTTGAAGGTACGCTCGATGGTGGGACTGATTCCGCTCTATGCCGTGACAGTTTTGGAGCCGGAGGCTCTGGATCCATTGCCCGGTTTCCAGCGGCGCATGCATTGGTTCCTCGAAAATGTTCCCAACGTTCCCCATCACATCGAAATGACGCAAAAGTCGGCGCACGGAATTCGCCGGCAGCTCTCCATTGTCAGCCGTAGAAAACTGGTGAGGATGCTTCGCTACATGCTGGATGAACAGGAGTTCCTGGCGCCGCACGGGATTCGCAGCGTATCGAAGTTCCATGCGCGGAGCCCTTATGTGCTGGCCATCGACGGCCGGGAATACCGGGTTGGCTACGAACCTGCCGAGTCCGCGTCCGGTTTGTTCGGCGGCAATTCCAACTGGCGCGGCCCCGTGTGGTTTCCCCTCAATTTTCTGCTTATCGAATCCTTGCAGAGGTTTCATTATTACTACGGCGACCAGCTTAAGGTTGAATGTCCCACCGGCTCCGGCCAAATGATGACCCTGTGGGAAATCGCGGAAGAAATCTCCCGGCGGCTGACCTCGATTTTTCTGCGCGGCGGCGACGGACGCCGACCCGTCTTCGGCGGGAACGAGCTCTTCCAAACCGATCCCCGCTGGCGCGACTTGATCCCGTTCTACGAATACTTTCATGGTGACAACGGCGCGGGCTTGGGCGCCAGCCACCAAACGGGATGGACGGCGCTGGTGGCGAAGTTGTTGCAACAATCGGGCGGATAGAAAGGCAACGGATAGTGGTTAGTGGCTGGTCGCTAGCGGCAAGTGTTGCCCCAAAGGGCAGCCGGAATCCCGTCCTAGGAGCGGCCCGAGGGACGTCCAGAATGGATTTCCATCTCCGTGTGATGACGCCAGATGACATTCCCGCCGGAATGCGGCTGAAGGAGATGGCTGGATGGAATCAGACCCGGGGTGATTGGGAGAGGTTTCTGGGAGCAAGCCCCCAAGGGTGCTTCGTGGCGGAGACCGATGACGAAGTAGTGGGAACCGCCGCGACCATTTCCTATGAAGGCCGGTTCGCGTGGATCGGGATGGTTCTTGTGGACCCCCAACGGCGCGGCCTGGGGATTGGCTCAAAATTGCTGGAGAAGGCCATCGAGTATCTGGGCGGTTGCGGCATTCCCAGCGTAAAACTCGACGCGACCCCGCAAGGCAGGCTCCTGTATGAAAAACTCAGATTTGTAAGCGAATGCGATATCGAGCGTTGGCAGTTGCAACGCACGCCGGAGCCCGGCGCCACGGTTGGGGTGAGTTCGGTGGCGGAAGAAATGCTCGATCAGGACCGGGAAATTTTTGGCGCTGACCGAAGCGCCTTGTTGCGGTCGATCGCGCTTGAGCATCCCGCAATGGTGGTGCAAACCTGGAGGCAGGGGAAGCTCACGGGGTACAGCTTGGGACGCCGCGGTGCGCTGGCTGACCACCTGGGACCTTGGGTGGCGCACGATGAATCCTCGGCGCGCGATTTGTTGGATGAATTTCTCCTTCGTTCACGCGGGGAGAAGTTATTTGTGGATGGAATGAAAAACAGTCCCTGGGCGATGAAATTGCTTCGCGAGCGCGGCTTCCAATACTCGCGATCCTTGACGCGAATGTATCGCGGACGCAATGATTTCCCCGGGCGTCCGGAACTTCAAGGCGCGATTCTCGGGCCGGAGTTTGGTTGAGGGATGGTGGGAAATAACTGCTCCATGCTAATGCCTTGGCGATGCTGTAAATTCTTCCCATGAATCAAACCGCATCAAAAGATATTTTTTACGGCTGGTGGGTGGTCCTGGCGGCATTCCTGAACCTGTTTTTCGCGGTGGGAGTCGTCTTTTACGGACTGCCCGTTTTCTACACTTCTCTGGTTGATTCCCTACATTTCACACGCAGCCAAGTGGCCCAAGGGTTGTTTCTTGGCTTCGTGATTGTTGCGCCCGCTTTCGGCTTCATGGGCGCGCTCATCGACCGCATTGGCGCGCGGCGAGTCCTGCGCGTCGGCATTGTGCTGGTCGCCTTGCCCTTAGTCCTGATGGGCGGGATGACACGCCTGTGGGAGTACTACGCCCTGTGTATTGTAGAAGTGGTGGGGTATGTGCTGGCCGGTCCCATCTCCAACCAGGTTCTGGTTGCAAATTGGTTCCAGGCGAAGCGCGGACGCGCCATGGGTTACGCGTATTTGGGACTGGGATTGGGCGGCGTGGCGGCGCCGGTTTTGGCGGCGTACCTGATCGAAGGGATGGGGTGGCGGCGCGCCTTCGTCGTTATCGGCGCCATGATCGGAGTGGTGCTTTTTCCCGTTGCTCAGTGGCTGACGCGTTCTGCTCCGGGAGAAATGGGACTGGTTGCGGACGGGGTTGAACCCCCACGGGCCCCAGGGGAGGCCGGCCCGGCATCCTCATTTCCTTTAGGTGCGGCCGTCCGAACCGCCAATTTCTGGCTCATTCTGGCGGGTAGCACGCTCACCATCGGCGCCATCGGAACAGTGATTCAACAATTTGTCTTGTTTCTTCGCGACACAGGGTACACCACGGTTCAGGCCTCGCACGTCTCCAGCGGATTACTCTTCGCGGGGTTGACGGGACGGGTTGCGGTGGGCTATCTAGTGGACCGCTACAACAAGAAGAACGTCATGGCATTGTTCTATTTGCTCCTCGCCTTAGCGATTCCACTGCTCTTTGTGGCGCGGCAACCTGCCGCGCTTTGGGCGTTTGCCCTGATCTTTGGATTTGCCATGGGAGCGGATTATCTGCTGATTCCCTTAGTCACGGCCGAGTGCTTTGGCTTGGCGGCGCTGGGAAAGCTTCTCAGCCTCATCATCATGGCCGATTCCCTGGGCCAGTTCTTTGGACCCGTCCTGGCGGGAAGAATCTTCGAAGCAACCCATAGTTATGACCTCGCGTGGAGCATCATCACCACGGCAGGTGTCCTGGGCGCCACCGCCATCTATTCGGTGCGACCTCCGCGTCGTGCCGGCACTGCCTGAAGCGGGAATCAGGGATCATTCCGCCCAGTGATCGCGCCAACCCGCGACCGCCCGATGACCCGATCATCGGCCTTCCGTTGCGTGGGCGGGCTGGTTTCACCTATAATGTCATGGGACCCCAAACAATCAGGATTGGTACTATGCCCTCGCCCATCGTCCAAAAACTTCAGGAAGAGATTCAAGTGCTGGAGCGCGAACTGAACTCCGAGCTGCCCAAAGAGCTGAAGCGCGCGCGGGCGCTAGGTGACCTGAGCGAAAACGCCGAATATCATATGGCGAAGCAGCGCCAGGATTTCGTCAGCGCGCGCCTGATGCAGCTCAAGAACCGTCTGGCGGAACTTTCGCTCATCAACATGAACAACATCCCGAAGGACCGCATCGCCTTCGGCTCGAAAGTGACTCTTTATGACGTCGACCGCAATGTGGAGATTGAGTACCGGTTGGTGACCAGCGAAGAAGCCGACGTCAGCAAGGGGCTGATTTCCACAACCTCCCCCATTGGCCGGGGTCTGATGGGCAAAAGGATGGGGGACACGATTAACGTAACTACGCCCAACGGCTCCCGCGAGTTCGAAATCCGCGCTGTCTTGACCATTCACGAGCAGGCTTAAGAATCTCCCGCGGATTGGCTCCCGCCCGGAGCGCAGAGACCTTCGATGGTAACGCGAAAAATCGGCGATACCCTTCAGCATGTTCTTGACGCGATTGTGCGGGGCTTTGCCGCCAGCGGCATCAACCCCAATTTTCTCACCTTTATTGGATTTTCCATCAATTGCCTGGCGGCGTATCTGTTCGCCTACGGGTTTTTCCCCTGGGCCGGCGCCACCATCATCCTGGCCGGCATTTTCGACATGACCGACGGCCGCGTGGCGCGCCTCTCCAAGCGCGTGACCGCTTTTGGAGGTTTTTACGATTCGGTCATGGACCGCTACTCAGACCTCTGCCTGCTGATTGGATTGCTGATCTACTACGGGCGCATCAATCGCTATTCTTACGTCTTCCTGGTGGCCGTCGCCATGATCGGCTCGGTCATGATCAGTTACACCCGCGCCCGCGCCGAAAACCTGATCCCCACCTGCAAGGTGGGGTTTATGGAAAGGCCGGAGCGCGTGGTGCTGATCATCATTGGGGCCTTGTTTGACCGCATGGCGCCGGTGCTTTGGCTGATTGCCGCGCTGTCCAACGTCACGGTCATCCATCGGATCCTCTATACACGCCAGGAGGCTCGAAAATTGGCCTCTCAACAAGCCGCATCCTAGTACCCCCCGCCCACGGCCCCGGTGTAAGCCGTTGGATTTTTTTCTGGAGATCAAATGAAAAGCGCAGGCAGGGTTTCATGGTTTTGCCTTTGCATGATGGTCGGGACAACCACCATAGCAAGTGGACGGACGCCCGCTCCGGTTGAGATCGTCAGTCCCGTCACTGACGCTCAAGGCCACATCTTGAAGGCTGTGGCTCCTGACGGAAAGCAGTACCCCGTCTTTCGTCAGCCTCCCGAGTCCCCCTTGCTCAAACAGGTCCGCGAGGTTCTGCATTCCGGGCCGGCCCAACAGCAGTTGGTGCTCGAACGCTTTGCACGCGCGCTTCGCTCCCCAGAGAGGAACGCGGCCCGCGGCGAGCCGCGGCCGACTTCTCTTGCGCCCATGTACTTGTTGTTATCCAACGAGGAGGGCGGATTTGCGCGTTACGGCTTCTGGATGGAGCGGGCAAATGGCCGCAGAGAACTGGTCATGGCTGGGTACGTGGATCTGGTCGTGGACCAGCGTAGCGTCGATAGCGGAGGCTTCGAGGAAATCTTCTGTCATGAGCTCGGACACCTCATCTTGCGGTCGCTCCTCGGTGATCTGAGCCACGGACCGTCACGGAACATGCATCAGAGCATGACCGTGACGGACTACCCGACCGCATTCGACGAGGGCTTCGCTGAGCACTTTCAACCACTGGCGCGGGACGAGACTAAGAATGCGACCTTGCGGAAAATCCAAGCCGGAACCGGCACCACGGATCTCGATTTGCTTTGGTTGAGCAATCTGGACGCTCAACTGCGAACCGATGGGGTGAAGCGGAATCTCTTCGTGCATCGCAAAGCGCCGGCAGCGAATGTGGGACAGGGCGCAGACCTTTATCAGGCGTTCTTGGATGAGGAGACCTCCATCCAATTCCTACCCGCCACCTTTAAGAACGCACAGGAAATGATGGCGAGTGAGGGAGTCATTGCTACCCTGTTTTATCGTCTCGTGAACCGGGAAAGCCTGCGCAACAAATACCGCGAACCGGCATTCTACAGTCAGTTTCTGGAAGCGAATGCGGGGAGGGATGCGGACCCGCAAAAGGAAATCACTCCCTACGAAAATGTAAATATGAAACTCTTTGCCGCCATGCGGCAGATTGCTCCTCAGGCAGGCGATTCCAGCCGTCCGCTGGCCATCGCGCTCATCGATGCTTACGCCAAACTCTTCCCGGAGGAAGCCAAGTCGGCGTATGACCTCTTCCTAGCCACGACGTACGGTGTAACGGTATCGCCAGAAGCCGCCAACGCGTTCGAGCGGGCCGCCGCGCCAGGTCAGATTGGTGACATCGACTCATACCGGCAGAACTCTCGTGCTGCGTTCTCGCTCCTCGACCAGATCACGAACCGCGTGGCCAAAGGGGACGTCCGCCTGGACGCCAATCTCGGGCCTGAACTCTGGCTGCTCAACGACGGTTTCAAGATTGCACCCGCAGTGTGGGAGCGGGAGCGCACCGTGTCACTCTCCCTCAATCTCAACACGGCGTCGGAGCCCGAGTTAATGACGCTGCCGGGTATCGACTCAGCGCTCGCGGCCCGCATTGTGGCCAGCCGGCATTCTCGCGGCTACTTTCACAGTCTGGACGAGGCGGGATTGATTGAAGGCGTTTCACCGGCGCTCCTGCGAACCATGAAGGAGATGGCGGAAAAGATGAGGAAGGCGGGGATGTACACGCGGCAGTAGCGGGTACCTGCTCACTGGCTTCTCGAGGGCCCTTTCTTCACTGGCCAAATGTCCGAGCGATGGCGTTGGACACTTCCTACTTCTGCTATTAAAGGCTGGACGCCCTCGGTTCGCAGAGCGATGATAGTGTTGATTGGAACGACTCTGACGAACCGAGCCCTTCTGCAACCAGCTTAGGTGCTGCACGCGGCTACGACCATGGTGATCGCCCATCAATTCGATATCCAGGCCCGCAACATGGTGGAAACCCAACTTCGCCGACGGGGCATCCGCGACGAGCGGGTGCTGGAAGCCATGCGGTTGGTTCCCCGCCAGGAATTTGTTCCGGCGGAGTTGGTGGGCGCTGCTTACGACGACCGGCCTTTGCCCATCGGTGAGCGCGAAACGATTTCCCAACCTTATATTGTGGCGGCCATGACGCAAGCAGCGCGTGTTGCGCCCGGGGACAAAGCTCTGGAAATCGGCGGGGGCAGCGGCTACCAAACGGCAATCCTCGCCCAGTTGGGCGCAGCGGTTTGGATGATTGAAATAAATCCCCGGCTCGCGGAGAGGGCGCGCGAACGCCTTGAGCGCCTGGGTTACAAGAATGTTGAGGTGCTCGCAGGCGACGGGAGTGAGGGCCTTGCTGCCCATGCACCCTACAATGTGGTCATCGTGAGTGCAGCGACCCCCAGCGTGTCGCCGGTCCTGCTCGGCCAACTGGCGGAGGGCGCCCGCTTGGTGGTTCCAGTCGGAGATCTGCAATATCAGGAACTGCTGTTGCTTTCGAAGCAGGGCGGGCAAATAACCACCCGCCGCCTCGACCCGTGCCAGTTTGTGCCTCTGATTGGAAAGGGTGGCTGGCCCCAGGAAGAAGCTAGGAGTGAGAAGTTAGAAGTCAGGAAACAGTAGTCAGGAGACAGGAGTCAGGAGACGGTGAAGGGCGAAGGCAATCCCGCTTCGGCGAAATCCCTTTCCCGTCTGCCGTATTCTGACTCCCGACTTCCAACTTCTAACTCCTAGCTTCTCGCTCCTATCTCCTGGCCCCTGACTTCTGTCTCCTGTCTCCTAACTTCTAGCTTCTAACTCCTAACTTCTGGTATCGTCTCCCTCCATGCCCGAACCGTTTCTCAGCATCGTGATTCCCGCTTACAATGAGGCGGCTCACACCGCCAGCTCTTTGGGCGCAATTCAGGATTACGCGCGGCGGAAAGGCTTCCCCGTCGAAATCATCGTGGTGGATGATGGCTCGACGGACAACACGGTGGAAGTGGCCTCGGGGCGGGCGGGGGTCTCGGTGCTGCGCAACCTTCGCAATCGCGGCAAAGGGTTTTCGGTGCGGCGCGGAGTCCTGGAAGCGCGCGGTGAGTTGGTCCTCTTTACCGACGCCGATCTTTCCGCTCCCATCGATGAAGCGGACAAACTGCTGGCAGAGATGGAATCTTCCCACGCGGCTGTGGTGGTGGGTTCACGGGCGCTAAAACGCGAGCTGATCGGCATTCACCAATCGCCGTTTCGCGAATGGGGCGGCCGGTTCTTCAACGTGCTGGTCCAGGTTTTTACCGGCCTCAAAATCCACGACACGCAGTGCGGCTTCAAACTGTTTCGGCGCGAGACCACCCGCCGCGCCTTCGAACTCCAGCGCGTGGATGGATTCGGTTTCGATCCGGAAGTCCTCTTCCTGATCCAACGCTCGGGGGGCAAGGTGGTGGAGGTCCCCGTCCGCTGGGATCACAACCCCGCCACCAAGGTGCATTATTTGCGCGATTCCCTGCTCATGACCCTGGACTTGGTGGTGCTCCGCTGGCGGGCCTTGACGGGCCAATATGAAAAGGCAGCGGGCGGAAAGCAGAAGGCCGTAGGCAGTCGGACGTAGGCGCAGGGCTCGCCCTACTCGGCGGCCATCGGCCCTCAGAATAGCAGGCGGCGTGCCGTCCCCGTACCATCAAGGCGCGCGGGGCGCCTTCGGCCGACGCCCACCCCTGGGAGGCAGGAAGGCGAGGGCACTGGGCCGAAATCAGGAGGCAGTTGCTAGCCACTACCCACTACACACTAGCCACTAATCACTGGCCACTGCTCTTGCAACTTTTTCTTGACTCGCCAAAAAAGCCGACATAATATCGGCCCATCGCTAGAAAGGAGGTGATCCATGTCGATTGAAAGTGATTGTAACCTTAGCGAGGGTGCTGAGGCTTAGGCGCTAAGCACGCGCTAGTCCGTGGGTCCCTCTCTCTAGCAAGGAGAGGGTGTAGTGGCAAGGCGCTGTTGGGCGCCGTTCCTGTGTAAGATCTGAGATAGGAAAAGCCAAACCCATCAGTATCCCGGGCCCCTGGTTGTGCGGTAAGCGTACAACCAGGGGCTTTTCATTTTTGGGGAGAAAGTGGGCGCTGCCGCAGCCTCACGGGACCGCAAAGTTGCGATTCTCGGCGCTCCAGCGCGGGGCAGCTTGGACAGCTTCCAAAACTTCTTCGGGCTCATTCACGACGGTCCAGATATCCCGGTGCCGGGTATCCATGAATCGTTCTGCAATGCAATGTTCGAGGGCCGCCACGACGCGGTCATAAAAGCCGCGCGTGTTCACCAGGATGATGGGCCCGAGATAATGGCCCACCCGCTTGAGAGTCATGGCTTCGAAAAGTTCTTCCAGCGTGCCGCAGCCACCCGGCAGAGCTACGACGGCGTCCGCGCCATCGAGCATCCGGCGCTTGCGCTCGCGCATGTCGTCGACAATGCACATTTCGGTTAATTGCTTGTGCCCCCACTCGAGATCCACCATGAAGCGCGGCATGATGCCGATGGCCGTGCCGCCCGCGCTTAGTGCGCCTTCCGCGAGCCGCGCCATGGCGCCCGCTCCGCCTCCCCCGTAAACCAGCGTCACCCGATGGCGCGCCAAGTGGCGGCCCAGACGCTCGGCCGCATCAAGATAAGATGGGTCGCACTGGCGGCTTGAGGCGCAATAGACGCACACTTTCAAGTTCGGCATTTCAAAGTTCTCCTGAGGCACAAAATATCGCGGTCCTGTGATGGACAAATTGACACTTATCCTCTCCCTCGGGCGCCTGAGGTGCTTCCTACGAACCCCAGAGCATGGCGTGCCCACCTCGATTTCGGCTTCTCATCAATTTAAATGCTCGCAGGATCAGCGACGTGGCCATGTCCGTCAGGTGGTATTGCGGCAGGTCCTCGCGCCGCACCCAACGCGCGTCAACTACGTCGGAAGCGGGGCGCAATCGTCCGCGTTTTCGACGGCAGAGAAAATCAACGATGACGTAATGATATTTCACGCGCTTGCCTTCGCGCATGATCCGGTCAAACACCAGGATGCACTCTAGGGGCTCCACGTCCAAGCCGGTCTCTTCCTTCAACTCGCGTTCCACGCCGGCGGCGAGTTCCTCCCCCAGTTCCAGCATACCGCCGGGAATGGACCATTCACCCTTCAGTGGCTCGCTGCCACGCCGAATCAGCAGGGCGCGGTTACGATGAATCACCACGCCGCCCACTCCCGCCAGGGGATGTTTTGGGTACTTACGTTTCATAGGTCGCCACGAATGCGGGCGCAGTAGAGAGCCCATTTTAAAACGCGGTCACACTGTAGCCACTCCGCCCTTCCGTAGAAAGAGCAGCTACTATAACAAATGCTGGACCCCTGGCAAGGGCAGAACCTATGTTGTGCCGAAACATCAGCGGCATTGGTTGCGGGTTGGTAGTGGGATTCTTGTGGCATTGACCCATAGCCGAAAGGATAGGCCTAAGCCGCGACCAGAATCGAGTCTTCCAAATCCAGCGCAAGCGACCAAGAAATGCGCTACTATTCGGTTATCAATTCTGGGTTCTTGGATTAAAGGAGGATTCCATGGCAGACGTGAGAGGTGTTCACATTACCCGGCTCATCGCCATCCCCACCGTGATTACGCTTGCGGTGACCATCTTGCGGCTGGTGGGTGAACTCAAACATTGGCCTACGCCATGGTTCAGCACCCAGGCGGGGGGCGGCGGGGCGGTGGTAGGCATCTCGTGGCTGCCCATCATCTTCGGCCCCTATTTCGCGTTGAAGTTGGCGGGGGCCGGAGAAGGAGCGGCAAGCATAGGCAAGGCCATCGGCTTCGCGGTGGGCTCGCTGTTGGTTTTTGTCGCCGGAGCGTTTCTCTTCGGCTCAACCCTAAACCACCCTAATGCCCTTACAGTCCTCGGGCTCGTCCTGATGTTGGGGTCGGCGTTTGTCCCCGGCCTGGGCTGGCGCTCTTTGGGAAATACCTTGGTGGCGTACGCGTTCGCGGCGCGCATTCCGGTTCTCATTGTGATGTATCTTGCCATGACCGCAAATGGCGGCGCCGGATGGGGAACGCATTATGACGGCGTGCCTCCGGCCCTCGCCAGTATGCCGCCTCTACGGAAATTCTTCTTCCTGGGGGTCCTGCCGCAAATGATGTTGTGGATTGGCTTTACGGCGGTCGTTGGCTCGATCGTTGGTACGGTCGTCACCGCCATCGCATGCCGGAAAAAACAGGCTGCCCCAACAGCGGGGTAATGGCGATGAACTTCCGGTTTCTTGTTCCGTTAAGCTCCGTACAGTGACTCGGTATTGACGGGCAATCCCAGCAGCTTCAGGTAGATGAACAATTGCATTTTGTGATTGTTGAAGTGCCCTAGAAAGGCAACACTCATGATCTCAAACTTGTCCTTCCAGCCCCAGGGCACGGAGACCACACGATTCGTGAAATCATCTTCGCTGATGTCGTCCAACGTCGCGCGAAGAATCCTTTTATCCTTTTCGAGCTTGCTCAGTGCCTCCTGAACTCCGCAGGAGGGCATATTTTCCAATTTCATGCCTGCTTCCATTTCTTCCATGGGCGGCCACTTGCCGCTTACCAGTGTTTCCAGTCCGCCGCCGATTCCGTCGCTCAGGTGACATATGACTTGGCCCGTGCTCATAAATGTCGGTCCAGGTTTCCAATTAAGTTTATCGGCTGGAACCATGCCGATCAGCGTTTCGGCAGGGTGAATCGACTGCAAAACGATTTTACAGAATTCATTCTTCGTCATGAGGCCTCCTTCTAGGGTGCGCCTGGCGCGTTGTGCGCACGGAAAAGTTTACCGTTCGCTATTTACACCCGTTTTACCGCAATAAGAACTTTAGCGCAAGGTTTTCGGCCAAGCCAAGGAGACTCACAGCAACGATCCAACGACCATCCGCACCCTCACGCGTTTTGCTTAGCTCGTGGGGGCCGGAGGAGTTGCTGTGGGCACGGCGCTACTCATCAAAGGGCATCATCGGGCGAGTATCCCACAACGGCGCGGAGCGCGGCAACCACAGCATCGTGCGCCTCCCTCACGGATGACACAACCGGGCTCGATTCTGGACGCTGAATCCGGCCCCGGCGTCACGCCTGATATCCCTCTCCCTCTTGACTTCGACTACAAAAAAGCTATTATTAACGGAGCTATAAGATGTGCGTGAAGCCTGTCATTTGCCGATTTGACGGGCGTGTTTATGGAACCTGGAAAAAATCGCCCCTCCATTCACGAGGATTTACTTCCCGTAGTCGGGCCAGAAGGAACCCGTGTGGAGTTCAAAAGGCGAAGCACTGTCTTCTCACAGGGTGACCCTGCGGAAAGTGTTTTTTACATTCTGAAGGGGAAAATAAAGCTCACCGTCCTGTCCAAACAGGGAAAAGAGGCGATTGTCGGGGTGCTTAATGGGGGCAGTTTTTTTGGCGAGGGATGCCTTGCGGGTCAGCCTCGTCGCATGGCCGGGGCTAAAGCGATCACCGACTGCCTGCTTTTGCGGATTGGCAAGAACGTGATGATACGTCTTCTTCGGCAGCGTCCCGATTTCGCTGCATTTTTCGTGAAGTTCCTGCTCGCGCGGAACATCCGGTACGAAGAGGACCTGGTGGATCAACTCTTCAATTCCAGCGAGAAACGCCTGGCCCGGATTCTCTTGTTGCTATCCCGCTTCGGAAGGCAAGGCAGACCGGAAAAGATTATTCCCAAGATCAGTCAGGAAGATTTGGCGAGCATGGTCGGCACAACCCGGTCGCGGGTCAATCATTTTATGAATAAGTTCAAGTCTCTGGGCTTTATCCAATACAACGGTGGTCTGGCAGTCCACAGCTCCCTCCTCAACGTCGTCCTCCACGACTAGTACACCGCCCAGTTACTTCTTTATCGTACCCATTCTCCGGGGCGGCATGACCGGAGTAACTCCCCAACCTCCCTTTCGCGCCGAGCGGCAGGGCGCATCATGTGCTGCGACACTGTGCGTTGCGCCGGGTGGTTATTTCTGTTCAATCTGTTATCATTTCGCTTTTACTTCGGGCTGCAGTAAGGTGAGTCCGGCAGCTTGCAGGGGGACTCCGCTTCATAAGGAGAGGCATTATGGAAAAGCCAGCTTTGGCCGATCACCTTCCCGAGCCGAACAAGAACGGCTTGCTGGTCATCGCGGGAGCAGGCGGATTTATCGCGGGGGCCCTGGCGCGATATTTCCAAGAGCGAGGGTTCCGGAGAATCCGCGCGGTGGATAAGAAGCCCCTGCCCGAGTGGTACCAACGCGTGCCGGGCGTGGAGAGTCTGTGTCTGGATTTGAGCGAACAGGAAAACTGTGTTCGCGCCTGCGAAGGGGCCATGGAAGTCTATAACCTTGCCGCGGACATGGGCGGCATGGGGTTCATCGAGCGCTTCCGCATTGAGTGCCTGCGCAGCGTGCTGATCAACACCCACTTGATTGAGGCCGCTTACCGCGCGGGGGCGGAGCGCTACTTCTACTCTTCCTCCGCCTGCGCTTACAACACGGAATTGCAGAAGGACCCGAAGGTCCGCGCCCTGAAAGAGTCGGACGCCTACCCCGCCATGGCCGAACGCGGTTACGGATGGGAGAAGCTTTTCTCCGAAATGGTCTGCCAGGAATACTGGGCGGAGCGCGGGATGAAAACCTTCATGGCGCGCTTCCACAATGTGTACGGGCCGCACGGCACCTGGGACGGTGGCCGGGAGAAAGCGCCGGCGGCGATTTGCCGGAAGGTGATCGAAGCCAAGGAGTCGGGGAGCAACAAAATCCTGATTTGGGGCGACGGCACGGCCACGCGCAGTTTCATGTACATTGACGACTGCGTAAAGGGCATCGACATGATCGCCCATTGCGAGGCTTTGATCGCCAAGCCCATCAATTTGGGATCGAGCGAATTGGTCTCTATAAACCAATTAGTGGGCATCGTAGAGGCCATTGGTGGCACCCAACTTCATCGCGAGCATGACCTGGCCGCGCCCCGCGGCGTGGCGGGCCGTAACAGCGATAACACCCTGATCCAGAGCATCCTGCATTGGGAGCCGCTCACGCCCCTGCGCGAGGGGATGGCCAAGACCTATGCCTGGATCGCCGAGCAGTACGCGGACCGGAAAGCCGGCAAGCGGACGGTGAGCTGACAGCGGAGAAATGCCATGGCGAGAAAGTTCAAAGATCTCACGGAGCGGGAAATCCTGGCGCTCGCGATTACCCTCGAGGAAGAGGACTCGCGGGTCTATGGGGATTTTGCCGACGGCCTGCGCGAGACATTTCCGGCAACGGCCAAGATGTTTGACGAGATGCAGGAGGAGGAAAGCGGTCACCGCCGCAGCCTGATCGAAACCTTCCGGCAGCGGTTCGGCGAGCACATTCCGCTGATCCGCCGCCATGACGTCAAGGGATTCATTCAACACAAACCGGTGTGGCTGGTGCGCCCCTTGGGCGTTGACACGGTCCGCAAGCAAGCGGAAATCATGGAGCTTGAAAGCCGGCGTTTTTACGAGCGCGCCATTGAACAGGTTTCAGACGCCGGGGTGCGCAAGTTGCTGGGCGACCTTGCCGAGGTTGAGCGGAAGCACTCGGCCCTGGCGGAATCGCTGGAAGAAAAATACGTGGGGCCGGACGTACGCCGCGAGGAAGACGCTGCCAATCGTCGCCTGTTTGTCCTTCAGATTATCCAGCCGGGCCTGGCCGGATTGATGGATGGTTCGGTCTCAACCCTCGCCCCGGTATTCGCCGCCGCTTTTGCCACGCGCAGCAGTCCCGACGCTTTTCTGGTGGGCTTGGCAGCTTCCGTGGGAGCAGGGATCTCCATGGGTTTCGCCGAAGCGCTTTCTGACGACGGCTCGCTGACCGGCCGCGGGCATCCCTACGTGCGGGGTGTGGTCTGCGGCCTCATGACTGCGATGGGAGGTATTGGGCACACTCTGCCGTTCTTGATTCGCAACTTTCATCTGGCCATGACGGCGGCCGTCGCCGTGGTGGCGGTCGAACTTGGGGTGATCAGTTACATCCGCCATCGCTATATGGACACGCCGTTTCTTTCCGCCGCCTTTCAGGTGGTGGTGGGCGGCGTGCTGGTTTTCCTTACCGGGATTTTAATCGGAAGTTCTTAATCGGGCCATCTGGCCATCGGGCCATCGGGTCATTGAAAAACCACCCGTCGTCCTTGGCCCGTTGTCGAGTGCATGTGATACGAGGAGACCAATAAGGTTGAGGCTACTGACGACGGACAACGGACCAAGGACAGCTTTTAAATGACCCGATGACCCGATGAATAAATGACCCGATTCTCTTAAGGAGGTAATTCGCATGCGGCTGGTATTAGGTTCGGATCATGCCGGGTACGAACTAAAGCAGGAGTTGGTGGAATTTCTGCGCGCATTGGGCCACGAGGTGTTGGACGTCGGCACCTGTAGCACCGCGGCTGTGGATTACCCCGATTATGCGGAGGCGGTTGCCGGTGCGGTGCTTGACGGCCGGGCCGAACGCGGCGTGCTGATTTGCGGCAGCGGCGTGGGCGCTTGCGTGGCTGCCAACAAGATTCCCGGAATCCGCGCCGCTATTTGCCACGATAGTTATTCGGCGCACCAGGGCGTAGAACACGATGACATGAATGTCCTGGTGTTGGGCTCGCGAATAATCGCCGGGGAGCTGGCCAAAGACCTCGTACGCAATTACCTGCAGGCCAAATTCAGCGGCGAGGCGCGCCACGTTCGCCGTTTGGGAAAGGTGAAGGCCATCGAAGCGCATTACATGCAAGCCGGGCATTAAGCGGGCGTAGCGCAGACCTCCGCCGTTGAGGTCTGCGGCTCTTCTCGGTGCCTACCTCCTCATGAAACCACGTTTTGCCTTCCTCATCATGTTTCTTGCCCTCGCGACGCAACGGGCAATGCTGCAGCAAGAGGTCAAGACCGTGGACCACACGGCGGTCGCGGGGGTGCGCGTCGGCGTCTTCCCGGAGGAAGTGAGCCGGGCGTATACGGCCAAGGACGGCGTGCCGTCCGACGACGTGCGCTCGATCGCGGTCACGGCTTCGGGGGACGTTTACGCCGGCACGGCGCGGGGTCTGGCGCGCTATTCGGCTGGCCACTGGGCCACCGTTGCGGCGGAGGGCGAAGCCGTCGATCAGATCGCCGCCGGGGGTGACGACGTCTGGTTCATTTCCGCAGGAAAGCTGGTTCACTTGCACGGCGCGTCGTACTCTCTGCCGCCCGTAAAGGTCAACCAAATAACCGCTGGGGCAAAACCGTTTTTGGCCACGGACGCCGGTCTCTACATGCTAAGTGGGAAGAAGTTCGTCCTCGACTCTCGACTGTCGCGGTTACTAGGAAGCGAGAAATCCATCCGGCAGGTGGCCGTGTCTGCGGACGGTCGCACCGCTGTAGCGGCAATGGGGGGACTATTCCTGAAGCAGGCGGGGGGCGCCTGGAGTGCGGTTGAGCCGCGGAATGCCACACGGAGTTGGGCCCCGTACGACGTGCGAGGCGTAGTGTTTGACTCGAAGGATCGCCTCTGGTTTTCCAGCGCGCATGGCGTGGGCTGCGAGGCGAGCGCTTGGCATCTCTATACCGGGGCGGACGGCCTCCCTTACAACGATTTCACCACGCTGGCGGCGGGTGAGAACGGCACGGTCTGGTTCGGCACCAAGATGGGAGCCATCCGCTACGACGGCAAGGATTGGGAATATCGCCAGGGGCGGCGCTGGCTGCCCCACGACGAGGTGCGCTCTATCGCCGTGAATTCCCATGGCGACGCGTGGTTCGCCACCGCCGCGGGCGTGGGCGCGATCGAGCGCCGCCCCATGACTCTGGCCGAGAAGGCCAAATTCTTTGAGGACGAGATCGACAAGCGCCACCGCCGCACGCCGTACGGATACATCTCCTATACCTACCTGAAGCGCCGGGGCGACTTGAGCGAATGGGAAGCGCGCGACAGCGACAATGACGGCCTTTGGACGGCCATGTACGGCGCCGGCGAGTGTTTTGCTTACGCGGCCACCCAAGATCCGCTCGCCAAGCAACGCGCCAAGGCGGCGTTTGAGGCCCTGCGCTTTCTTCGCGTCGTGACGGAGGGGGGGACGCATCCGGCCCCCAAGGGTTTTGTCGCCCGAGCCATTCTGCCCACCAGCGGGCCTGACCCCAACCTGTACGACAGCCCCGCGCGGGATGAAAAAAAGCGCGCCACCCGCGACAACCTGTGGAAGGTCATCACGCCTCGCTGGCCCGTTTCCGCCGACGGCAAATGGTACTGGAAAAGTGACGTCAGTTCCGACGAACTGGATGGCCACTTCTTTTTCTACGCGCTCTACTACGACCTGGTCGCGGACACGGAAGAGGAACGCGGCCGTGTGCGTGAGCAAGTAGCCTTGGTGGCCGAACACCTGATCGATCACAACTTCCAAATGGTCGACCATGACGGCCAACCGACACGCTGGGGCGTCTTTAACCCGGAGAACCTCAACCACAACCTTGCCTGGCTCGGGGGGCGGGGGGGAAACTCCCTGAGCATCCTGACCTACATGAAAGTGGCAGGGCACATCACCGGCGACCCCCGATTCTCCGCCGCCGCGCGCTGGCTGATTCAGCAGCATGCCTACGCGGCCAATATCGTGATCCCCAAGGCGGACACCGGCCCCGGCTCCGGCAACCAATCGGATGATGAAATGATGTTCATGAACTACTACACCCTCATCCGCTATGAGGCCGACCCCGTCCTGCGGGGAACTTACGCAGTTGCCCTGTACAGGCATTGGCAGTTGGAGCGGCCCGAGCTGAACCCGTTTTTCGACTTTATCTACGCCGCGGGTTGCAGCAGGCAGAAGGTGGAAAGCCCGTTTGGCACGGAGAACCTTTCTCCCCGGGATAACGGGTGGCTGGAGGAGTCCGTTGACACCCTCAAGCGTTTTCCGCTTGACCGAATCAATTGGCGCCTGATCAACAGCCACCGGATTGACATCATTCGGCTGCCCGCTTACATCGAGTCCGATCGCAAGCCCGGCGTTGCCGGCTACCGGGTGAACGGCAACGTTCTGCCCATCGATGAACGCTGGGTCGGGCACTGGAACTGCGACCCGTGGGTACTTGATGAGGGCGGTGGCGGTGGGGAAGTCACGGACGCCGAGGCCTACCTGCTACCCTATTACATGGGTTTGTATCATCAATACATCCTTCCCTGATCCCGGCGAATGACCATGCATCCAACCGGATTGCAATAATGTTTGATCGTCTCATCCGGGCAGGGGATACACTGGATGAGCCCGCAGGGAGTTGCTGCGAGGTATCGGCGTGACCATCACCATAAATTAAAGGAAGCATGATGCAAAAGGACGCCCTTCGAAAAATCCTGTTCACTCTCGGCCTGGTTTGTGGCCTGGCGATGCTTTTGCCATGGGCGCATGCAACGCCGCCCCAGTCCGCTGCCGCGACCGCGGGCCCGCAAGCCCACGCTGCCGAACTCCTCGCCGCGCGCGAGCAAGGGCCAACCCCGTTGCTCGACGATTTGCGCGAACTCTGTGACGGCATCGGCGGCCGGCCGACGGGCTCGAAGGCCTGCGATCGCGCGGTGGATTGGGCCGTCGCCCGTTTCCGCGCCGCGGGCGTGCAGTCCACCTGGACGGAAGCCTACACGATTCCCCAATCCTGGGTTGGGGGCGCTGATTTCGCCGAGTGCCTGGCTCCGGCGAAGTTCCCCATCCGTGTCGCTGCCGGCCCGTTCACCGTCCCTACGCCAGGAGGTCATGCTCTGGAGGCGCCTCTCGTGAATGCGGGCGACGGGAGCGCGGAATCATTTGCCCGCCTGGGCGATAAAGCACGCGGCGCGATCGCCCTGGTGCTCTCCCCGGAAATGAAGACGGAGGCCGATTTGTTTGCCGAATACGGGCGCGACGGCCCCATGCACGCCGCGGCCTGGAAGGCCGGTGTGGCAGCGCTGCTGGTGCAGTCTACCCGGCCCGGCGTGCTCCTCTACCGCCACCCCATGGGAATGAGCGGAGACGTTTTTCGCCTTCCCGCCGCCATCGTGGCGCGCGTGCAGGCTGCCCGCCTGGCCCGCCTTTCAGAACAGGGCGAGGTTCGGGTGCAACTGGACCTTCCCAGCCGCATCGGCGGTCCCTATGAATCCCGGAATGTTGTGGCGGAAATACGGGGCCGCGAGCGGCCGGAGGAAATCGTGCTGATCGGCGCGCATCTCGACTCCTGGGACCTGGGCACCGGGGCGGAGGACAATGGCGTGAACGCCGCCATGATGATCGACATCGCCCGCAGCTTTAAGGCACTGGGCGTCGTGCCGCGCCGCACCGTGCGCTTCGTGCTTTTTACCGGCGAAGAACAAGGCATGCTCGGCTCCGCAGCCTATGTTTTGCGCCACGCTGCGGAAATGGGGCGCCACGTGGCCATGATCACGTTTGACACGGGCTCAGGACACACCACCGGCTTCTATTTGAATGGCCGCGAAGACCTGCGCCGGCCCGTCGACCAGGCCCTCGCCGCCCTCCCTGGATGGGGAGCGCCCGATGATTCGCTGGAGGCCATCGATGGCACGGATAACTTCGATTTCCTCCTCTCGGGCGTTCCGAACCTCATCGCCCGGCAGGATTGGGCCCCTTACCTGCCGTCTTATCACGCCGAATCAGACGTTTATGACGCTCTAAATCCGCAAGAGGCCAAAAACAATGCCGCCCTTGCTGCCGTGCTGGTGTGGGGACTGGCCGAAAGCCCGGAGCGTCCCGCCCCGCGCCAAACACGCGCGGAAGTGGAAAAGCTTTTGCACGATGCAAGGCTGGAGGAGCCGATGAAAACCTTCGGCCAGTGGGATGAGTGGGTAGCGGGCAAACGCGGCGCGAGCCATTGAGGCGGAGGGGTAGGGAAGGAAGTCCGCGAGCGCCCGGGACCACTATGTACAGTATGAAAATTCCATGTATCCAATATCTTGTAGCCATCTAGAAAAAACCACAATATATGGTATGGTTTGCGAAACTATTTTCATCTCCTTGCGCCTGACCTCTTGACCCCATATCCTCCTACTTTCTATCATCGTCAACAGAGTACACTGCTCCAACCAAGAAGTTTTGTGAATCGTGCTCGTCTCGAAGGGAGCAGTGAGTTTGGGGGGAAGGGTTCTTGTGGGAATTTCCAAAGCCGGTCAGGGCTCACAGATTTGCCGGGCAGAGGATGCGAGCTACCCCACCACGGGAATCGCCCTCGAGAAGTTTCGGGTACGCCGGTGGGCGGGACGAGAGTAAAGCTGAGGGGCTCCTCTCCCCCGCTCTCGGTGCCCGGAACGTCGACAGGCAATGCTAACGGGGCCTCCTGGCGAGGCCCCTTTTTTTCGGTCTTACCCCACACTTCCAATTCAAGCTTTACATCCAAATCTGCGGCGCAAAATGGCATTTGTGCGTGCGTGTGACCAGCGCTAATATGGCGCGCTCGAGCTCGAAGCTGCGATCTGCGCCAGCCGGCGAACTGATCTGCTGGTTGAACGGACGGTGCTGCAATGAACAAAATGGACAAGAATGCGCTTTGGGCATGCGCACCCTTGGCGGTATTTGCCTGTGCGGGCCTTGTATCAGCTTCTCTTGACGCGCCGACGATAACACTTGCACCTGGGAATATGCCGCGCCTGGGCAGAGTTGATGAGCGCTTTCAGTCATTTAATGTCGAAATGGTTGAAGTTACCGGCGGAAGGTTTTGGAAGCCCTACGAACAACTGGCCGCCCCAAACCTCAAACCGCAGCCGTCTGCCCAACAGGCGGGCTCGAATCAGCCGGCGGGCATGAATCCGGCCTGGTTCCAATACCGGCCGCCGATCGATCTAACCCATGCTCGTTTGCGCAAGCTGGCAGCCGCCCTGGGGCCTGCCTATATGCGTGTCAGCGGGACCTGGGCAAACACCACATACTTCCAGAATTCAGATGAGACGGTGCCGGGAGCCGCCCCTCCGGGCTTTAAAGGGATATTAACCCGCCGGCAGTGGAAGGGGGTGGTGGATTTTTCCCACGCGGTAAACGCCAAGATCGTTACATCCTTCGCCATCAGTGCGGGCACTCGGCATGCTACGGGAGTCTGGACTCCGAAGCAGGCGCGCGAGTTTCTTGCCTACACAGAATCCATCGGCGGCAGCATCGCGGCGGCCGAATTTATGAACGAACCAACCGTTGCAACCCTGGGTGGTGCGCCCCCCGGCTATGATGCGGCAGCCTACGCGCGCGATCTTGCCGCCTTCCGTCCGTTCGTCAAGCAAGTTGCTCCCGGCATGGCGATCCTTGGTCCTGGTTCGGTTGGTGAAGGAGGATCACTTCCACTGCCGGCCGTAGGCGTGCTCAAGTCTGAGGACCTGCTCCAGGCCACGGGCCCCGTCTTCGATGTTTTCTCCTACCATTTCTATGGAGCGGTTTCCAAGCGGTGTGCCGGCTTGAGCCCCGTGGGAGGAACAACCGCGGCAGCGGCGCTTTCAGAGGAATGGCTCTCCCGCACAGGCCGCATCGAGGCATTCTATGCAGGTCTCCGCGATAAGTTCGAGCCCGGCAAAGCGCTCTGGCTCACCGAAACGGCAGACGCAGCCTGCGGCGGAAACCCCTGGAGCTCAACCTTTCTGGATAGCTTCCGTTATTTGAATCAGAATGGGAGCCTGGCCCAGCGGGGCGTCCAGGTAATTGCCCACAACACGCTTGCCTCCAGCGACTACGGCTTGCTCGATGAAAATACGCTGACCCCGCGGCCCAACTATTGGGCAGCTCTGTTATGGCGGAAATTCATGGGCGCCACGGTGCTCAATCCCGGTCCTTCGCCTGCCGGGAGCCTGCATCTTTACGCCCACTGCCTGCGCGATGTTCCCGGCGGTGTAGCGCTTCTGGTGATCAATGCTCACCGGGCCGCATCGCGATCGCTGGTTCTTCCCACGGAGGCAGACCGCTACAGCCTGACGGCGCAGAATTTGGAGGAAAAGCGTGTTCTGCTCAACGGGAACGAACTGAGCTTGAGCGCCAACGATGACTTGCCGCTGCTGGCAGGTCTGCCCACACCGCCCGGACGCCTCACGTTCGCACCGGCAAGTATTACGTTCCTTACGATACCGAACGCGAACAACCCCGGTTGCCGATAGTCCATATTCATCGCTACGACTTCCTACCCGTAGGAAATTGAAAGGAAAATTCGACACGAATTGTCCTACGGGTAGGAAGTCCGGAGGTATCCCCCTTGACGATGGACGTCAACATGCTAGGCTATAGATGGGGAGACCGGTTTCGGGGTGGAATCGCGCAGAAGGGCTAGGTGTCGGGTGTCAGGAGGCAGGAGTCAGGAGACAGGAGACACGAGACACGAGACAGGAGTTAGGAGACAGGAGACAGAATTCATCACGGACGATTTGCAAATGCTGGATATTGTACTTTTCATCAGACTATGTTGATGATAATAAACACATTTATAGGCAATTACGATGATCCAATAAAATTGTCAAGTCATTGAAATTAAGTAAGTTATCTTGTCAGCCTTGCTCGCGCGGCAGGAAGATGCGGGGGCCCAAAAATGAAGGTAAGTCAAACTATGTTATTGAAAACACATGGAGAAAAAATGTCGGTTTTGAGGCCTGAGACTATGTTGATGAAAACAAATATTTTAGATTTAACATGAGACTATATTGATGAAAATAAATAGCTTAAAGAATGTCCCACGTTCCGGGCGTCAGATGCTGCCGAATCAGGTCCGGAGTGCGCCGCCCGGAGCCGGAAGTCTGCATGAACCCGGCTCGAATTCGCAGATTCGGATTTTGGCGGTCAGCGTCCGGCGAGGAAAACTCAGAGTCCCGTGCCCATGTCCCGAGCCCCACAGAGGTCTTGCGGCTCATCCAGCGTTGCAGTATACTGGCCTTTCGATGTTTAGAACCTACGCCAACTCGTTTCCATACTTTAGTTACCGGTCTTGGAGCTTCGCTCCCAGCCGGTAGAGTGGCGTTGGTCTAAACGAAAAAGCATCGTCGCAAGGCCAGCCCACTCCCGATGAGTGGGCTTTTTCATTTAGGGGGAGAAAGCCATGATTATTTCCATGAAACCCAATGCGACCCCGGACCAAATCGAGCATGTTTGCGAGCGCATCCGGGAGTTTGGGTACAAGGTTCACTCCATTCAGGGTGAAGAGCGCGTGGTCATTGGAGTGATTGGTGTGGGCGACGTCACCGCCTGCCTGGAAGCGATGGAAGTGGCTCCCGGCGTCGCTAGCGCGGTGCGGATCTCATCGCCCTTCAAATTCGTGAGCAAGGAATTCAAGCCGCAGCGCACGCAGATCCCGATCAACGGCGTATCCATTGGGGGCGACCAATTCGTGGTCATGGCGGGACCGTGCTCGGTGGAGAGCGAGAAGCAAATCCGGGAAGCGGCGGAGTTCGTAGCTTCGGTGGGTGGGAAGATTCTGCGCGGTGGGGCCTTCAAGCCCCGCACTTCCCCCTACGACTTTCAGGGCATGGAGGTGGAAGGGCTGAAGTTGCTCGCCCAGGCGCGCGCGGCCACGGGGTTGGCCATCGTCACGGAGGTGATGAGCGAGCCGGATGTGCCCCTGGTGGCGGAATATGCGGACATCGTGCAAGTGGGCGCGCGCAATATGCAGAATTTTGCGCTGCTCAAGGCGCTGGGCCGCTGCCCGCGGCCGGTGCTGCTGAAGCGCGGCATGAGCTCGACCATCCGCGAGTTGCTGATGTCCGCCGAATACATCACGGCGCATGGCAATCCCAACGTCATCTTATGCGAGCGCGGAATCCGCACCTTCGAGACCGCCACCCGCAACACCTGTGATATCTCCGCCGTGCCGGTGTTGAATGAGCTGACCCATCTGCCCGTAATCGTCGATCCCAGCCACGCTGCCGGCCGGCAAAGCCTGGTGCCCGCCCTTTGCCGCGCGGCGGTGGCCATCGGCGCGGACGGCCTGATTGTGGAAGTGCACCCCTGCCCGGAAAAGGCCATGAGCGACGGCGCGCAATCCCTCAACTTCCCACAGTTCCGCTCCATGATGCAGGAACTCAAACCTTACCTCGCCATTTGGAAGGAGATGCGCGGCAAACAGAACGCCGCCGCCACCGCAGCCGTCTAATGAATCAGGAACTGCACCACGAACAATGCGGCGAAGATGTAGGTAAGCGTGGGGCACTCGCGCCCGCGGCCGGTGGCGAGTTTGGCGATGGCGTAGGAAATGAGCCCAAAGGCGATGCCATCGGCGATGCTGAAGGTGAGGGGAATTCCCACCAGCACCAGGAAGGCCGGCAGATATTCCGTGGGATCATCCCAGGAGAGTTCGCGCAGGGGTCTGAGCATCATCGCGCCCACCACGATGAGCGCCGGGGCCAGCGTGGGATAAAGGACCGCTTGGCCCACCTTCACCCCGCCGCCAATCATCGCGGCCAGCGGGCTGAAGAACAGCGAAGCGGCAAGCAGTATTCCGGTCACGACACTGGCCAGGCCGGTGCGTGCGCCGTCGGAAACGCCCGCCGCGGATTCGATATAGCAGGTGATGGTGGAAGTTCCCAGGGCCGCGCCTACGGTGGTCCCCACGGCATCGGCAAAGAGGGCGCGATCCACGCGCGGCAGCTTGCCGTCGCGCACCAGCCCCGCTTGGTGTCCGACGCCCACCAGGGTTCCCACCGTATCGAAGAGCGCCAGGTAGAAGAGCACAAAAATGGCCGCCCCCAAACGCGCCGGCGAAACCCTCAACAGACCGGACAAATCGAATTTCCAGAAGGTCGGCGCCAGGTGGAGTTGCATCGAGAACAGTCCCTGGTAATGGACCAAGCCCAGGAGCGCGCAAATCGCGGTGGTGGCGAGAATCCCCACCAAAATAGCGCCGCGCACGCGGAAGCTCAGAAGCACCACGATAAGAAGCAGGCCCGCCACGGTGGCCAACACCACCGGCTGGCGCACATCGCCCATGCGCACCAACGTGCCGGGCGCTGCCACCACCAGCCCGCCGTATTCGAGCCCGATAAACGTGATGAACAGGCCGATGCCTGCCGCGATGCTGCACTTCAGAGAATTGGGAATCGAGTTTACGATCCGGGCGCGCAGGCCGGTCAGGGTAATGGCGACGAAGAAAATCCCCGCCAGGAGAACCGCCGCAAGCGCCTGCTGCCAGGTCAGGCCGAATCCCAGAGGGACGGCGCCGCAGAGCGTGTACGCGAAGAAAAAGTTTTCGCCCATGCCGGGCGCCAGCGCTACGGGGTAGTTGGCGGCCAGCCCCATCAGCAGGGTCGAGGCGGCGGCCGCGAGACAAGTGGCCGCGAGCACGGCCTGGAAATTCATTCCCGAAACCGCCAGCACACCCGGCTGCACGAAGATGATGTAAGACATCGCCAGGAAGGTGGTGATGCCCCCCAGGATTTCGCGTTGAAAGGTCGTGCCGTTCTCTTGCAGCTTGAAGAAATTGGCGATGGGGGTCATGGCTGTTGTCAGTAGTCCGTGGTACGTTGTCCGTGGTCAGTAGTCAGGTGTCAATAAGGACTACGTGTTGGTTCATTTTGGGCCTTGTTGATAACCGACAACTGACAACGGACAACTGACCACGGACAAAAGACAATGGTTTACCCTTCCTGAAATAGCCGCTGCAACGCTTCTCTTTGCCCGGCATTTTTCGCAACATGATGCGGCGCAAGCGGCGGAACTCATCGGCGTCGATTCTTTGCACCGTGCCGCGCCCGCGATGAGGGCTGAAGGCGAGGATGTGGTCGAGGTCCGGCTTGCGCGTCAGAGGATTTTCCAGGCGCACGGCCTGGCGCGGCGGGCAGAAATCGATGAGCGAACCCAGGCCTGCATCACGGCCATCGGAGGCGGCGCGGGCCACCCCCACCACCTGCTTGCGGTCGACCTCGTAGCAGAGGAAGAGGTCGCCGCGCTTTACTTCTTCGCGAAGGTAACGCAGGCTGGAGGCGCTGCGAATCCATCCTTCGTCGCCCATTGCGTATACCCCGCGCGTGCGGGAGCGAAAGTACTCATTAAATTCCCAGCCGCGCTTGGTGTTGATCTTGAAAACCCAGACCGCCATGCGTGCCGTGGCCGCTCCTTCCGCCACAACTGAATGGGCCGATGCTCTGATGACCCCGGTCCCGGCGTTCAGACCTCCACCACCCGTGCGGTGCGCACGGCGGGAATGGCGCGAATCTCCTGCAGCACCTCGTCGGGCACGCGATTGTCGACATTGACCAAGCCGATGGCCTGCTGGGTTTGCGGGTTGCGTCCCAGGGTGAAGGTGGCGATGTTGATTTTGCGGTTGCCGAGAATGGTGCCCACCCGGCCGATGACGCCCGGCACATCCTGGTTGCAGATAAAAAGGAGGATGCCGCGCAGGGGGGCTTCGATATCGATGTCGTTGAGTCCCAAGATGCGCAGCGCACCACGCAGGCCCACCATGCCCAACCCCGTTGCGGGTTCACCTTCGGTGCATAATCCTATGCCCAAGGAGTTGGCGAACGTCGCGCGTCGCGCGCTGCGCACCTCCACCACTTCCACGCCGCGCTGCTGCGCGAGGGCCCCGGCGTTGATCAGGTTCACTTGCGCGGAGAGCGCGGGCGTCAGGATTCCCTTGAGCACCGCGTTCCTTACCAGATGAGTGTTCAGCTCCGCCAATCCGCCGTCGTAACTAATTCGCACTTCGCGTATTCTTTCCCCCGCAATCTGGGCAAGAAACGCCCCCAGTTTTTCGCCGAGTTGGATGTAGGGTTCAAGCTTCTTGAATTCCTCGGGAGAAACCGCCGGAATGTTGACGGCGCTGCGGGCCACGCCCGAAATCAGGAAGTCGCGCACTTGCTCGGCGATGCGGATCCCCACGATTTCCTGCGCCTCTTCGGTGGAACCCGCAATATGCGGGGTGGCGATCACGTTGGGGTGGCTCACAAGTTTCGAACGGGTAGGCGGCTCAATCTCGAAAACATCAAGCCCCGCGCCAGCCACCAACCCGCATTCCAGCGCCGCCAGCAGATCCTCTTCGTTGATCAGGTCGCCGCGCGCGCAGTTCACGATGCGTACACCCGGCTGGGCGAGCGCCAGCGTCCGGGCATTGAGCAGGTGGCGAGTTTCGGGCGTGGCAGAGGCGTGCAGGCTGATGAAGTCCGCCGACTTCAGCACTTCCTCGATTGGGGCCAGCTTCACGTCCAACTCGCCGGCCAGCAGAGAGGAAACGTAGGGGTCGTAGGCGATGATCTGCATCTCAAAGGCTTTCGCGAGGCGCGCCACCCCCGAGCCGATTTGGCCCAGGCCAATCAACCCCAAGATCTTCCCGCGCAATTCCATTCCCGCGAGCTTTTTCTTCTCCCACTGGCCCTGCTTCATGGAGGCATCGGCCTGAGGGATGTGCCGGGCCAGTGCCAGCAGCAGCGCCATGGTGTGTTCGGCCACGCTCGCGGCGTTGCCCCCCGGCGTGTTCATCACCACCACACCTTTCTGTGTGGCGGCGTCGAGGTCCACATTGTCCACGCCTACCCCGGCGCGGCCGATGACGCGCAACCGCTCGGCGCTCGCGAGAAGTTGGAAGGTAACTTTGGTGGCGCTGCGCACCACCAGGGCGTCGGCGTCGCGAATTTCCTCCGCGACGTGGGCTCCCGCCTTCTTCGGGAGGAAAACCACATCCCAGGATGCCTGCTCCCGCAAAATTTCCACGGCACGTTCCGAAATGCTGTCAGCAACCAGAATTTTCATAGGTCAGTTGTCCGTTGTCAGTGGTCCGTTGCCTACCACTTTTTGACTCGCTCCCTGTTCCTTCAGGGTTAACCCTGCGTGGCGGGGCCGTCGCAAATTACCATCACTTACTCTGCGGTCTTTAATCCAAAATCTAAAATCGGCTCACCCCACGTGGCGCAGGTAAACCTCCTGCACGGCGCGCACGCCGGAACCAAGTTCTACCTTCTGACCCAGTTTCAGCAGCGCGATTTCGAGCGCGGCGAACACTGCGAACAGGTCCGCGATATCGTAGTAACCCAAATGCGCCAGGCGGAAGATCTGGCCCTTCATGCTGCCCTGGCCGTTGGCGATAATCGCGCCGAAACGGGTGCGCAGTTCCTTGACGATGGCGCCGGAATCCAATCCCGCCGGGGCGCAGATGGCGGTGGCGGCATTGGCGGGCGAAGATTCGGCAAAGAGCCTCAGTCCCAGCGCGCGGGCAGCGGCGCGCGAGGCTTCCGCCAGCAGCGCGGCATTGGCGATCAGGTTTTCACGCCCGAGTTTCTTGATGTATTCAAGCGCCGCATGCAGGCCGATGATCAGCGTGGTGGCGGGAGTATAGGCAGTCTCGCCTTTCGCCTGGTTCTTGCGCTCCTTGGCGAAGTCAAAATAGAAGCGCGGCAGTTTGGACTTGGCGATCAGGCCCCAAGCCTTTTCGCTAACGCTCGCGAAGGCCAGGCCGGGCGGAATCATCACGGCTTTTTGCGAACCGCCAATCACGATGTCGAGCCCCCACTCGTCGATGCGCAAATCGGAGGTGCCGAGCCCGGTGATGGCATCGACCACCAGCGCGGTCTCCGGATAATTCATCACCGCCTCACCGAGCGCGCGCACGTCGTTCATCACGGCGGTGGAGGTTTCCGTGGCCTGGATGAACACGGCGCGGAACGGCCCGTCGCTTGCGAGCTTTTGCTTCATCGCATCAATGTTCACGGGCTGGCCGTAAGGAGATTCCACCTTCACCGCATCAACTCCGTACGCCTGCGCCAACCCCAACCAGCGCTCACCGAATTTCCCCGCCGTACCCACCAGCATGCGCTCGCCGGGCGAGAGCAGATTGGCCACCGCGCCTTCCATGGCCCCGGTGCCGGAACTCGTGAAAATCAGCACCTCGTTCTGGGTATCGTAGTAATACCTCAGCAACGCCAGGGTTTCCGTCAGAATCTTGCGAAATGCTTCCGTGCGATGGTGAACGTTGGCCGCGGCCAGCGTGCGCACCTGCGCTTCCATCAGCAGCGGAGTGGGACCGGGAGTGAAGAGTCGCTCTTTAATTATGCCGGGCATAACGATTTTCCTTTTGGGATTGTACGTGGCTTCGGAAAAACCAAGGCGGAACTTGCGAGGTTTGCCGAGAGTGCTGAGCGGTTGACCCGAAGCACTTCAGAATAGAAAAGTGACCTATAATTGTCAAATCAATTCCCCCTTTTGGGAGTGCGGTCCGTCTGTTGATGGACTGCACTCCCAAACGTCGCCCGCCGGCGGAGCTGTTTGTTGACCCGCTGCCCTGGAAGTGTTATTGGATTCCGCACTCCAATGGGAGGTCGTCATGAAAATTGATCGGAGAGAATTCATAACCTTGGTGGGAGCCTCGGTGGCCTCATCCTCAACGCCCCTGTTCGGCGATGTGGGTGGTAACCTGGACGTGCCGGCAATTCTCGAACGAAACGGTTGGCGGTTGCAGGTGACGCCGGCCGGGGAAATGGCGTCTTTCACGGACGGGAAGTTGGAACTGGTCAATCGCCGGCTGGGGAGTAACCGCCCACGCTTGCTGGTGGGCGGGAATCGGCAGTACCACTGTGACTGGCCGAGCGTCGCCCGGCGAGAGGGAGCGGCACTGATCTTCCAATACGACTTCGCGGGCCAGGAAAACTTCTCGGTGCACTATGAATTGGAGCTTCAGGATCTGGCGCCCGGAATCGTGACACTGAAGCAGAAGGTAGGGATTCACGCGGCGCCCAAGATCGATGCCACCGTGGAACTAACGCTGCCGCGGAACATCCAATTGCCCTTTGATAACCGCAAGGTATTTCTCCCGTTGAAGAACGGAATCGGCCGGCAAAAAACCATCCAGGGCTTTGAGAGCGAGAACGAGTACGTTTACCCCATGGCGGGGGGAACGCGACCCATGGGGAAGCCGCAATTGCTTGCCATTCCCATGGTGGATGAATACGCGGACGCCACCGCCTTGCGCCTGACGCACAGCGCCGACCCGTATTTCGCCACATACTTTTTCCTCGCTCACGGAGAGAAAACGGGGCGCTTCAATTGCACCTATCCGGGGCAAGTGGGAGTGGAAAAGGAAGAGCGGGTGGTTTACACCGGCCTGCACCGGGGTGACGAGAAGACGGCGATGCAGGTGTTCTATGCCACGTCAGTGGCGGATGTAAAGCCGGGGCCGGATTGGCTGCACGACGTGGCCATGGTGGATTTTGACTACCTCAGCAAGAACGGGCAGGGTTGGTTCCGCGATATCGATGCGCTGACAGCGCGCCTTGCGCCGGAGGATCGCGGCAAGGTCTTCCTCGCCCTGCACGGCTGGTACGACTACGTGGGGCGATACGCGTTCGACTGGCGCAAGGGCGTGTTCGACAAAGAGTGGACAGCCTTCCCTAGTGCCCTAACGCCGAGGGTCCAGGCTTTTGCGAGCATTCCTCCGCCCGAAGGGGGAATCGGCTGGCCCGCAGATTCCATCAAGGCGATGCGGCCTGTGCCCATGTCGATTGCCGATATGCACCGGCGAATCCGCTACGCGAAGGACAGGGGGTTCAAAGTCGGGATCTACTATGCCGACGGCACCAATGCCTGCGAAGGCCTGAAGGACATATACGATTCCAGCAAGGTGTTGCGTTGGGGGGGATGGGAAGGACCGGACACAGAGGGCAAGGCTTACGCCCAGAACCCCCTGCACCCGGAGGTGCGGGAGTTCTATCTGCGATACATCCAGGCATTGTTAGAAGAATTCGGGAAGGAGGTAGACGGGTTCATTTGGGACGAAACCTGCTCCGTCCGCAATGACAATGCCCCTTCGGCGATTCCAGGGTATCCGTGCCGTGCCATGATGACCCTGGTTAAAGAAGTGGCAATGAAAGTGGCGAGCTTCCGTCCTCAACTGGCATTTTTTGCCTCTGATCTGATCGGGGCCTGGCCATGGTATGACTTGGCCGCGCCCTATTGCTTGGTTGCCCATGGCACCTACCAGGACGCCGCTTGCACGCCGGTGGGCTGGTCTTACGGCCTGTTTCCCAATTACCGGAATGTCATATGGTCCTGCAACTGGTCGCCGGTAACACGCTTCGAATACAGCCGCTACGCCGTGGAAACGTTTCGCGCTCCCGTTCCCATCTCCAATGGAGCGTTCGGTGATGACATCGGCTTTGGTGATATGAAACCCGAGCAAAAAAGAAAGATCCTTGAACTCTTCGACAAACGCAAGCGCGAGCGGATGGAAATCGGATGGGTTACTGAGGAGCCGTGGCAGCCCCGTTACCAGGGGAGAGTCGTCGAGTTCAAGTGGAGCCTGTGATGATCGGGCCATCGAGTCATCGAGCCATCGGGTCATTGAAGAACGAAAATCGAAACTCGAAAATCGAAACTCGTGCGGCGTGGATGCGATACCTTGGAGTAGGGCAGCTTGCTCCCGCTTTGGCTGGTGCCGTCAGCTCCCCACAAGTCCCTTCGGGAAATCGTCCCGACGCCTCGGGGCGCCCGCCAGCCCGTGAGCCCCGTTTATTTATCCATGTCCGTCAACGCCCACTTGCCCAGCAAGACCGGATGCGAGGTGGGTACGTGCGGATTCATTACAAAATCCTGGGGAGAAGTTTCCAAGAACTCCGGAAATCCCCAGACATTTCCGTTGCGCAGGTCAATCACGATTCTGCCCGTCACGTTACGGTCGTTTTGGGCGTACAGCATGACGGCACCGGGCTCGACATAGATCGGGTGGACCCCACCGGCTTACGCTTCGACTACTGGTGGAGCCATGTAGGGACGCAGGGCAGTGACGCGTAGGAAAATAGCGATGACCATCAGCAGGACCTTCACGAACCCATCAATTTTCATGTCGTTCTCCTTTACGCCGGAATGGTCCTGGGCCGGCCCACCTCGGTGGTTAGCCTTTCGCTATGGGATACCATGAATCAGGCGAACAGCTCCGGATACTCACGAACTATTCTCTTTCAGAACGCGCAGCGTTTTCCTTTATGCGCACTTGTTGACTTTTCTCATTACGGGAAGATTGCGAGGATTTCGCCAGCGTATAGCTGGTACTGTGGTCACTCAATGAGCGGGTAATTTACCGTTGGATTTCGCGCCAGCAATACGCCGCGTCAGGTGGGCTTAGTAGGGACAAGCAACTCGCGGAGGGCGGCGGGGGTTTGCACAGGTGGATGGCAGGCGGAGCCTTCGCACACCAGCGCCGCAGGGGCGCCATCGAAAGGCAGTTCCGGCAGCGTGGAGGCAAGGCCGGCGGGCAGGTCGCGGGCTTGCACGGTGCCAGGCTCGAAAGCGAAGACGCGTTTGCCGGCACGCGGGGTTTCGTAAGCCGCGCGGAGAAGACTCAGGGTGCGGTTATCGTCGCCGCGGCCCACCACCACCACGTCCACGGGCGCACGCAGATGATGAAGGAGCGCCAGGCCGTAAGTCGCCGCGAACAGCCCGTACTGCCCCGCCTTGGGCGCGAAGAGCGCCAGCGTGGCTTCCGCCTTTTCCCCGAAATCTTCGCGGTCGGCGAGCACGTCCAGCCGATCGAGCACTTGCGCGGCCACCGCATTCGCCGCCGGCGTAGGTGAATCCTGGAAGGGCTTGCGTTTTGTGGTAAGGCTGCCGTGGCGGTCGGCCAGGTCCTGGGCAGTGTCGAAGAATCCTCCCTCTTTCTCGTCCCAGAAGCGGCGCACGGTGGTTTCCATCAGCTCGAGCGCGCGATCAAAGTAGAATCGTGTCCCGGTGATCTCGAAAGCGTCCAGAAGCGCGGCAATAATGAAGACTTGGTCTTCCAGCAAGCCCTCGATACGCGGCGTGCCATCCACCAAGGTGTGGTACATGCCTTTTTCGCGGTCGTAAGCTTTGGTTACCAACAGGTCGAGAGTGGCCAGGGCACGGTCGCGCTCGCCCCTTATTCCCAGAACTCGATACGCCTCCAACAGGGCGGAAATCAGCATCCCATTCCAACTCGCATAGATCGACTTATCGATGAACGGTGTCATCCGGCGGGCGCGGGCGTCGGCCATCTTGCGCCGGGCGCTCGCCAGGAGTTCCGCAACCTTCGCGACGTCAAGTTGCATGCGCGCGGCGATGGCGTCGAGGGGTTGGTCAATGAACAGCACGTTTTTCGCGGGGTTGTGATGCATCTCGCCTTGCGCATCAACATGGTAGTAAAGGGCGGCAACGCGCGCCTCCGGCCCGTCGAGCACGGCGTTCAATTCTTCCAGAGTCCAAGTGAAGTAATCGCCGTCGTCGTCGAGGTTGATGTCCGCATCCTGACTGGCGTAAAACCCCGCCTGCGGATGCGACAGGACGTTTTCAATGAAACTGAGAATTCCCAGGGCAATCTCGCGAAAGAATGGGGTGCCGGTCATCTGGTAGGTGCGCAGGTAATTCCCCAGAAGGCCGGAGTTGTCGTAAGACATTTTCTCGAAGTGGGGCACGATCCAGCGCTCGTCCACCGAGTAGCGGTGAAAGCCGCCGCCGATCTGGTCGTAGACGCCGCCCCGCCCCATATGTTCGAGGGTGGTGGTCACGATGGTCAGCAGCCACTCCTGGCGAGTCTCGACATAAACTTCGAGAAGCAGATCGATGGCGGTGGGGTGGGGAAACTTGGGGGCGCTGCCAAAGCCGCCGTTCTGCGCATCGAACATACCGCCGATGCCTTCGACGATTGCTTTCACAACCTGTTCGTCGGCCGCCGTCTCGCCTTCCTTAAAGTGCTCCACCTCGCTGAGGGCTTCGGCAATCTTCGCGGCGCTTTCATGAATCTGGTCGCGATGCGTACGGTAGTTGTGCGCGATGGCTTCCAGCAAGCGTTTCATTCCCGGGCGGCCGGAGCGGTCGTCGGGTGGGAAGTAAGTGCCACCAAAAAACGGCTTGCCGTCCGGGGTGAGAAATGCCGTGAGCGGCCAGCCGCCCTGGCCCGTCAAGGCGCTCACCGCCACCTGGTAGCGGGCGTCGATGTCGGGGCGCTCGTCGCGATCGACCTTTACGGGGATGAACGACTCGTTGATGATGCGCGCCACCTCCGCGTTCTCGTAACTCTCGCGGTCCATCACGTGGCACCAGTGGCACCACACGGCCCCGATGTCGAGCAGGATGGGTTTATCTGCTGCCTCTGCCTGCGCGAAGGCGGCGCTGTTCCACTCGCGCCAAAGCACGGGCTGATGCGCGGCGGAGCGCAGGTAGGCGCTCGCGGCCTTCTCCAGTTCGTTACCGGGGTTCTCACAACTCATCGGTTGCATCCTGTCTCATCATCGAAAATGAAGCATGTGGAGTCAAGGCCCACGTCGAGGGTCAGTCCATAGGGCTTCCCGTCTGTGCAGGGAACGTCACAACTGCACGCAGCGCTCAGAGCACGGGCTCAAAGACCAAAGATAAGGGAAGTGAAAAGCCCGGGAGGATCTTGTCGTCTCTTAGGGTGTCGCCCTGCCGAAGGGTCTTCAGGGGGAATGAGCTAAAAGTGTCGACCTCGCACTTCTCCGGGTCAACCACCCAGATCAGCTCAATACCGGCATCGCGATACTGCTGAATCTTCCGGCTCATCTCACGCGCCGTGTTATACGCCGAAAGGACCTCTACCGCCAACGCCGGAACGGCTTTCAAGGCGTGCTTGGGATCAAGATTGCTAATGCGGTCGCGGGGGATATAGGCAACGTCCGGGGCACGCACCACACCTGGGGCAAGCTCGATCCAAGTGTCGGCGGCGACCAAGCCTCGGTTGTTGGTCTGCGCCCATTCCTTTAGAAGCGCGTAGATCCGGTGGATGATCTCGCCTTGTTCGAAGCTGTTTGGGGACACGTAGACGGGTTCTCCTTCATCCAGCTCATAGCCGCCGCCCTGCTCCGGCTCAGGGAGTTTTTCGAATTCATCGATAGATAGAAGCGCCTTCATCTTCATGTCCTATTAACTCTAACACTCAGGGCGGAGGTCTTCAAGGCGAGCGAATCGCAATCACGGGCTCTACCCAGTCCTACTGCAACCGGGGACCTTGCGGCGGGTTACGCCCTTTGCCGGGGTCGTCGAGCGGCTTGCGGCCGGCGAATCCCTCGTCAATGCCATGCCAGAAGGCGATATGATCTTCACCGAGTTTCCAGCACAGGTAAATCTCTTCGCCATCCACCAGGCTGGGAAAATCCACCAAGCCGACGTCGAGGTCCTTCACCAGAACGCCGGTTTCCTGAATGCGGTTGACGATCTCCACCAGGTGCTCCGCTGCCTTTTCGTGCTCGGATTTTTTCCGCAACAGATCAGCCAGGGGAGGGAAAGTGCCGCCCAACACCATGATGCGTGACGCGACCTGCGTCAATTCATTCTTGAAGGCCTCGATCTTCTGCTTCTCGTCCCGCGCTTCCTCCAGCCAGGGCGCGAGGGTTTTCAGGAGTTCTTGCGCTTCTCGGCGATCGAAATATTTGTCGGCCATAGGCGAAGTCGTAAGTCGAGAGTCAAGAGTCGAAAGTCAGGGGCCGAAAGATGGAACGGTATTCTCTGCCTTTGACCTTCAACTTTCGACTTTCAACTCCTTACCTGATTTCCAACATGCGATTCAAGGCATCCAGCGCCCAGCGTTTGGTCTCGGGATCGACGCTGACGCGGTTGACCACCTGACCGGACCGCAGGCTTTCGAGCGTCCAGCAGAGATGTTGTGGCGAGATCCGAAACATGGTGCTGCACATGCAAACACAGTCGTCGAGCGAAACGACAAGCCGGTCCGGGTGCTCGTTGGCCAGGCGGCGAATCATGTGGATTTCTGTGCCCACGGCCCACGTGCTCCCCGGCGGAGCTTCCACGATATGCTTTAAAATGTATTCCGTCGACCCCACCTCATCCGCCGCCTGGCAGACTTCCCATGAGCATTCGGGATGCGCAATCACCCGAATGCCCGGATGGCTCTTGCGCACGCGCTCCACGTGTTCGGGGCGAAAACGCTGATGGACGGAGCAGTGGCCTTTCCACAAATAAATCCGCGCTCCGGCAATTTCGCTGTCCGTCAGCCCACCGTTTTCTTCCCCGGGATTCCATACCGCCATTTTATCGAGGGGAATTCCCAGCCCGTAGCCGGTGTTGCGGCCCAAGTGCTCATCGGGCAGGAACAAGGCCTTTTCCCCGCGCGCCAGCGCCCACTCCATAACCTTGCGGGCGTTGGAAGAGGTGCAAACGGCGCCTCCGTTCCTTCCCACGAAGGC
>JBEKNU010000019.1:0-43460 GCA_049522495.1 Terriglobia bacterium | reverse complement strand
GGATCCGCACGCAAAAGGTGGCGGCATTTTGTGCGGTCGGCAACCCTCGCGCATTCTTTGCCGACCTCCGCCGTTGGGGATTCAGTCCTGTCGCGGAGGATGCATTTCCCGACCATCACGTATACACTGGCGAGGAGATTCAACGGTTGGCGGCGAGCGCCCTCAAGAAAGGCGCGTCCGCCTTGTTGACGACCCAGAAGGATGCGGTAAAGTTCTCCCGGGATCGGACACCGCAATTGCCGATTTTGGCATGCGAGATTGAGACGCAAATCCTGGACAGCGGGGATTTCGAAAAAGTCCTGCTGACTTATCTGGAAAAGGCACGTTAATGGCGGTTCCTGGTCGCTTTGCGCACGTACAGCGCATTCTGGTGCGGTCCACCAACTGGGTGGGCGACGCGGTGATGTCATTACCCGCCCTGGAGGCGCTGCGCGCCCGCTTTCCGAGAGCGGAAATCGTCCTGCTTTCCAAACCCTGGGTCAGCGAAATCTATTGGCATCATCCCGCTGTGAACCGCCAAATCATCTATAAACCTAATAGTGAACATCGTGGGCCGCGGGGGTTTGCCAAGCTCATCCGCGAGCTGCGAGCGGAGCACTTTGACGCTGCCCTGCTTTTCCAAAACGCATTTCAAGCGGCCTGGATGGCTTGGCGGGCGCGCATTCCGCTGCGCATCGGGTATGCGCGTGACGGCCGCAGCTTCCTGCTTCACGACGCCATTGAACCGCCTCTCGCTGCCGCCTATGGCCACCAGGTCTATTATTATTTGCAGCTCCTTTTTCGCGCCGGTGTGATCGACAAGCCTCAGCCCGTCGAGGAAATTCGCCTTCGCCTCGCCGAGGCGGAGAAGAATTGGGCCGCGAAAAAAATAGAGGCGCTGGGATTAAGCGGCCCGCGATTCCTTGTCGGCATGGCTCCGGGAGCGGCCTTCGGCCCGGCCAAGCGCTGGTTGCCTGAGCGCTTTGGGGGACTGGCCGACCGCCTGATTGGCGCGTTGAATGCCGATGTGCTAATCTTCGGCTCCGCTGCGGAGCGGCCTCTGGCGGAGAATATCGCCAGCGCCATGAAGCACACGCCCACGATTGTGGCGGGTGAAACTTCCCTGCGACAATTGTTGGCGCTCATGACCCGGTGCCGATTGATCGTGACGAATGACTCGGGCCCGATGCATTTGGCGGCGGCGCTGGGAGTTCCCCTGGTCGCCATTTTCGGTTCCACCGACGAACGCGCTACGGGACCGTTGGGTGCGCGCGTCCGCATCGTCAAGCACGGCGTTGTGTGCAGCCCCTGCGGGCGGCGCGTGTGCCCGATCGATTTCCGTTGCATGGGTGACCTCTCGGTGGAAGAGGTATTCCGAGCCACCCTGGAGCTCGTTAAGCGTTGGAACATCACCCATGATTATTCCGCTTAAGCTCGAACTAAGACCATGACGATCCCAAGGTTCGATCGCACTTCGTTGCTTGCCCTTATAGAGCGCTTCCCACGCCAACGTGTTGTTATGCTGGGAGACCTCGTCGCCGACCAGTCCGTCTATGGCGAAATCATGCGGGTTTCGCGGGAAGCGCGCGAACAACTTGGCCGCGCTCGGTGCCCACGTCACTCCCGTAGGAGCCGTCGGTGATGACGAGTCGGGCGAGGCGTTGCTCCGCTACTTTCGCGAGAGACAGATTTCCACTCGGCACATTATCCGCATCCATAATTATCTAACCCCCACGAAGACACGGGTTCTGGGGGGATTGTCACACTGGCAGCGGCAACAGATCGTGCGCATCGACCGGGAGCCTGCCCACCCCCTGACGGCGGAAGTGCGCAGCCGCTTGACACGGGCAGCGGCAGCGTTACTCGGCTCCTCGACAGGTCTGTTGGTGGCCGATTACGGCTACAGCGCCACCGATGCCAAAGAAGTAGATTCCCTTTCCCGACGGGCTCGCCACCGTGCGCTTCCCATTACCATTGACTCCCGCTACGACCTCCTGACGTACAAGAACCTGACCGCGGCTACACCCAACGAACCCGAGCTGGAGGCCGCTTTCGGGCAGCCGATTGGAAATGACTTGCAACGGCTTCATACCCTGGGTAGGAAATTCCTCCGCCGTCAGGGACTTCAGGCGTTGCTGGTTACACGGGGGCGCGATGGCATGGCGTTGTTTGAGCCGCGCCGGCCGCCGCACCACCTTCCAATCTTCGGCTATGACCAGGCCGTCGACGTGACAGGCGCGGGTGACACTGTAATCGCTGCGTTCACGCTGGCACTGGCCGCTGGGGCAAGCTTTCTCGAAGCCGCCCGCATTGCCAACTGCGCTGGCGGGATCGTGGTCATGAAGCGCGGTACCGCCACCGTTTCACTCGGCGAAATCACGGAGGCGATTCGCAACGCATGAGTGCAATCATGGTCCCTCGGGAAGAAGTGCGCGCCCTCGGCGAGCGCCTGCGCCGGGAAGGCCACCGTGTTGCCTTCGCCAACGGCTGTTTTGATGTTCTCCATGTGGGCCATGTGCGATATCTTGAAGAGGCGAGGCGCTCAGGCGATGTGTTGGTGGTGGGCGTAAACAGCGACCGTGCCGTCGCCACATTGAAGGGCGAGGGGCGGCCGATTCTTCCCGCGGAAGGCCGCGCGGAATTGGTGGCAGCGCTTGAATCCGTGGATTACGTCGTGATTTTCGACGCGCTGACGGCGGCGGAGATACTGCTTGACCTGCTTCCCGACGTACACTGCAAAGGTACCGATTATTCCGAGGCGACGGTCCCCGAACGTGAAGTGGTGAAGAGTTTCGGCGGGTCGGTGCGAATCGTGGGCGACCCGAAAACTCATTCTACGCGAGAACTTCTGGCCGAGATTTCCCGCCGTGCGCGAGGAGGATAGCCCCGCCTCCTTCGACGACAGAATTGTTTTCAGGTAGGAGGAATGACGGACCCGGCGCAGCGATTCCTGATTGTTCGTCTCAGCTCGATCGGCGACATCGTCCACGCGTTGCCCGCGGCGGCGGCGTTGGCGGAATCCTTCCCGCAAGCGCAGATTCACTGGGTCGTGGAGAAACGTTTCGCGTTGCTGCTGGAGGGCAACCCGCATCTTCACCGCATCGTGGTACTCGATACCTTGGGATGGCGCAGGCAATTGAGCTCTTCTGCAACCTGGCACGAAATCCAGAATGGCGTAAGCGACCTGCGCCAGTCCCTTTACAACGCCGCCTTCGACTTCCAGGGACTCTGGAAGTCCGCGGTGGTGGCGTGGCTCAGCCGCGCCCGCGAACGCATTGGATTTGCCGAGCGTTGGCTGCGCGAGCCCGGCGCGGGGGTTCTATACACCCAGCGGGTTTCACCCCGCCAGCGCGTCCACGTGGTGGAAGAGAACTTGGCGCTGGTCGAACGGCTGGGGGCGCGCGCGCATCGCTGGCAGTTCCCCCTGCCGTGGAACAATGAAGACGACGCATACGTGGACAGGCAACTCGCCGCGCTGGATGCCGGAAACTTCATTATCATGAACCCGGGAGGTGGCTGGCGCTCGAAATGCTGGTCGCCTGATAATTACGCGGCGCTCATCCGGCAATTGGCAGGCACCCGGCGCGATCAAATCCTCCTGACCGGCTCCCCCTCGGAGGAGCCGTTGATCGGGGAAATCCTGCAGAACGCCGGACCCCAACGCGCACGCTACTTGCCCACCACCCTGGTGCAGTTCATCACCCTGGCAAGGCGCGCGCGGCTTTTCATCGGAGGCGATACAGGTCCCTTGCATCTGGCGGCCGCCGCCGGCACCCCCATCGTCGGTATTTACGGCCCCACCGACCCCGTGCGCAATGGCCCGTTTGCTGCCGATGACATTGCCCTTTCCAACCCGGGCCCCATCAACCATAAGCGCCGCGGGGCAAACCCTGCATATCTGCCCGGAATTTCCGTCGCGTCTGTCGTGGCCGCCGTGGAGAAGCGTTTGGCGAGGGCTCATGGATAGCGCCTACGCTGCGTGGGCCTCGCGCTGGCGCGTGCCGCTGGGGTTTTTGCTGGGCGGCGCCTACCTGCTTTTTTGCCGGCCCACGGTGAAACTCCTCGTGGCCGGGGGCACGGTGGCCGCCTTGGGGCTGGCGTTCCGCGCCTTCGCCGCTGGCCATCTTGCCAAGAACCAGATACTCGCCACCAGCGGTCCTTACGCTTACACGCGCAATCCCCTGTATTTCGGAAGCGCCCTCATGGGTACGGGGTTCGCTGTGACCGGAGGCAGTTGGATACTGGCTCTGGCCTGTTTGGTCCTGTTCGCGGCAATCTATTGGCCGGTCATCCGCCGCGAAGAAGAATACTTGCGCCGTGAGTTCGGAGAGGTTTACGATCGTTACGCTGAGCATGTTCCCCTTTTCCTCCCGCGCTTTCGCCGGCCGGCAGGCGGTGAGAAGTTTCAGTGGAAGCAGTACTGGAAAAATCGTGAGTACGAGGCCTTTCTCGGCTACCTTGCCATTATGATTTTTCTGGCGTTCAAAATCCGGCTCCGCTAGATTGTGTATGGCCTCCTTTGCAAGGTGGTCCGTGTCTAACTGGTTTATGCAAACTCCTCATGCGCGCCTGGTATTTGCTTGGCTCCTCGCGGTCCTGCTCATCACGACTGTCGCAGGGATGGCGCAAAACCCCCAAGGACCTTTCGCGCCGGGCGAGATGCTGACCTACGATGTGATGTGGACCGTCTTCCGCGCCGGTGAGGTGACCGCCACCCTGCGAACCAAGGGCGAAGGGAACCACGCCGTAAACGAGGTCACCGCCACGGCGCGGTCAGAGGGCTTTACCTCCTACCTCTTTAACGTCGACAACGTCTTCCGCGCCACTTCCAGCCCGCAGACCCTCTGCTCGGAGGGCATTGTCAAGAAAGTGAGCGAAGGGCGCCGGCACAAAGATACGAAGATTGCTTTTGACTATGCTCGGAAACTCGCTGTCCTCGATGAGCGCGACCTGAACCAGCCCCAGGCGCCACCCAAGCATGCCGAATCTGATATCCCTCCTTGCGTGGAAGATGTCGTTACCGCCTTCTACTACCTCCGCCGCCAACCCTTGGAGATCGGCCACACCATCGAATTGCCGGTGAATGACGGCTCGAAAACCCAGCGCGTCATTGTGGAAGTGCAAGCGCGCGAAAAGGTGCAAACCCCGATGGGGACTTTTGACGCTCTGCGCGTCGAACCCAAGGTTTTCAATGGCCTCCTCAAGAGGAAAGGACGCATGCTCATCTGGTTCAGCGCCGACCAACGGCAACTGCCTCTGCGCATCAAAGCGATGATTTCGGTCGGCTCCATCACCGGCACCTTGCGGTCTGTCACCTACCAGAAACAGAATGCCCCGCCCGCCCGGCACTGAGTGTTTCACCATCGGGCTTAAATACGACTACCGCAGAGGTGCGGAAATCGAGTATAAGCTAACTTCAGGGCTCAATCTCCGCGCGCGCTCATCACTACGCAACGGGAACGGGCCTGCTGGGAAAATGCCAACCGCAGCGTCGACCGGAAAAGGGGAAAGCCTTCAAAAGCGTTGGGTGAAGACTCGCCATTTGTTGCGCCAGGCCCTGACAAAGTTTCTGGAGGAAGATTCGCTGATGGTGTCGGCCTCCATCGCCTACCACAGCTTGCTGGCCATTTTCCCCCTGCTGCTGTTGTTGCTGGGGATGAGCGGGCTTTATATTCGCCGCTTCGAGTTGGCAGGCAATCTTTCGGTGGTCCTCCAGCGTTATCTGCCCGTCCGGACCGACATCATTATGCAGAACCTGGTCGGCATCAGCCATGCTTACGGGAGAATCGGCCTCCTGTCGTTCTTGCTTCTCCTCTGGAGTTCCTCGGGAGTGTTCCTGCCCCTGGAAAAAGCTCTGAATCGCGCCTGGAGTGTCGCCGAGGAGCGCCGGTGGTGGCAAAGCCGTCTTCTGGCTTTGGAGATGGCTTTCAACGTAGGTTGCCTGATCCTGATCTCCGCCGCCTTTGTGGCCTTGGGGATTTTCTTCCGCCGGCGGCTGGAGGCCTGGATGGGACCCTCCCTGCACTCCCTGGTCGTATTCCTCTATCACTTGGTGACCGCCCTCAGCTCCTTCGCCCTCGCGCTGCTGATGTTCATCGTGGTTTTTGAGCGGCTCCCCAATCGCCCCATGAACTTGCGCCACGCTTTGCCCGGAGCTTTGCTGACCGCCCTCCTATGGGAAACCGCCCGTGGGCTTTTCACTCTCCTCCTTCCCTTCCTCAACTACCGCCAGGTTTACGGGTCGATTGGCGTTATGGTCTCTCTGATGACCTGGGCCTATATTTCCTCCGCCGTCATTCTCTTCGGAGCCCAGGTTTCGCGCACCCTTTACGGATCTCTAAAAACTAGCGAGCCGTCCGCCAGCACGGATATTCCCATCTCCCCCTCCTGAACTTTCGAAAGGTAGCGCTGGGCGCCGCGGCACAACACGCAGGCTGACCTCATCAGCGCGGCACATCTTCTCCTCGCCACGACTTGCCGATCAGAACCACGCCGTGGCTGGTAGGCCGGATGGTGGCCGCTCGCGAAAGTGGAAGAGAGACGTCCATCTTCAAAAACAGTGAGTCGCCCGGCCTCCACGCGCTTCTGCCTTCTTTCGCCAACGACAGCCAGTAATCGGCATAAGCGCCCACATGCGTGTTCCATGGGTCGACGGCCAAGGGCTGTTCGTGGTCATCCTTGGAGCTTCGGAACAACGCCGCGGAGTGAACGTCCAGCCCCACATTGCCGTCCAAGAACTGAAACCGCACGTCATACTCACCGGGTCCGGCGGCCAGGCGAGTGACCTCACCCCACAACGCATTATTTGCTCCGATAGTGACATCTTCCGTCTTCCATTCTCGCACCGGCCGCAGACGATAGGTTGGGTGGGGATCCTTAATCCCAAGATCCACGCCGATCTCCCAGGCCGCACTGGCGACTGCGGAGGCGAAATCAACCGTGTCACGCAGGCGCGAGGGAAGAGCGTCCGGCGGCAGCGGGTTCACCGTTGTGCCCCAGCGGTACACGGAATTGGTCAGCGCGCGCGCCGCGTCATCGATCTTGGCAAGCGCCGCGGTGGCAACCGCGAGCTTTCTATCTTCCGGAAGACCGCGCGCATCCGACAGGTCCACGAGCCCGTCAAGCAGATGCAGCCCGCCGAGGACGCTCCGGCATTCGTCCACCATGCGCTCATCCCCCGCCGATTCCGCGATCTCGAGCGCCTGAGCGGCTAACGCCATGCGCGCTTCGAAGTACGGGCGATTGGGAAACTCTGAAAGGAACCCTTGCCCGAATTGCATGGGTTGCAGGTCCTTTAGCTTGTGTGCGCCGCGGTATTGTCCTTCGTCAAAAAGCGCTTGATCAGGCAGGATTAGGCGTTGGATGGCCCGGCTGCCTGCCAAGTCCCAACCCACCTCTCCCACCAAGTCCGCCCATTCACCAAAGCGCTGCGGATGGGGAATTCCGGCCCTCTGTGCATACGCTTCCGAGAATTCGCGCGGGCTGCGACCCCGGCTGTTCCACGCCCACTCGGCGGCCGCGGTGACATTGAACTCATAGTAGCGGTTTGAGGGCGTAGCATACCCGAACACGCCGCTGAGCCGCTTGTCCACAAACTCCTGCATGCGGGATTGCATGAACTGCGGGCCGGTAAAGGGGAAGACGGTCCGCCAGGAATTGGTAAGTTGAGGGTAGACGCCCAGCCAATGGCCGGACCGGGAATATTTCTCCAGAAGCGGATAGATCATGGCACGGTGAGAGCTGTCGTACGTCCTGGATCCGTCGTAATAGACAATCCTGGTTCCAGGCGAGGCTGCCGCCAGTATCTTGTCGTTCACCGCATAGCTGCCCTGCGTGGTAAGTATTTGCAGGATGGCCCCAGGCCGCCCCTGGCGAGCTTTCCTGAAGGCCTCCTGGATGCCTTTCACTTCGTTGCCATAGGGCTCACGGCCTTTACAAAGCGGGCAATAGCACGGTGAAGCGTCTTCCGAAACCCAAACCATGATTTCCTTCACCCCCGGCGTCGCGAGGAATTGCCGCATCCAGAGGGAGAGTATCTCGATGGTCTTCGGCTGAGAGAAGCAAACCCCAGGCTCATAGTCGGTGGGCAGAGGTTTACCGGGGTCGGGCGTGGAAGCCACCTCAGGGTAGTAACGGAAAAGGCCCGTGCTGGCAAGTTGTGCCATGTGCCAAATGATCGGAACAATTTGGATTCCCAACGCGGCGGCCTTGTCCACAACTTTCTGGTCAAGGTTGGCTTGCGGTGAACCGCTCTCACTAAAGCCCAGGTTGGGTTGGAATTCCACGACGTTGAACTTGCGGTCAGCCATCCATTGGAGGTCCGGAAAGTTGCCACCCCCAAACCACTCACCGCGCTCGGCCAAGTCCGGCCAATCGAGGAGCGTGAGGCGAGGAAACTCCACCGCCTCCCCCGGGTGGGAGGGGGCGGATAGTAACTGCGCAAGCGTTCGAGCCGCGTAAAGAACCCCTAGAGAAGTGTTGGCCGCCAGAACGAGGCCGCCGAACTTTCCGCCCTCCTCGATCGGTTGGATAGCGTAGGCCTGGTCTCGATGGGGAAGGCCGGCAAGCGTCGCGCGGAGACGCGAGGGACAGTGTGCTTTGTCCGCGGTAAGAACCAAGCGGATTTTGAATCCCTGATGACCTTCCGCGAAAGGCCGGAGCAAGGCCGCCGCCGTCATCAGAGCCGCGTCCTCCGATTGCGACAGTTCCAAAACCGCGTCACCCGGCGAAACGAATCTGCTGCCGCGAATCTGAAGCTGCTTGGGTAGGGGGATGACGCGGTTCGACCACTTGCGGGACGCTTTGTCTTCGCCCCTCGCCAGTCCGGCGGCAATCATCCCTGCCATCACGAAACTCCAGACCCATCGTTGCGACATTGGTATATCCCCCAGGCATTCGCGCATAAGCGCTAACTTAATGGCGTCGGCGTCGCACAAAGCCACCGTAGCATCGAGATAGGATCCCAGTTTGTTCCGCTGTGATTATGTCGCCGCCACCAAGGCTTGAGAAGTATTTTTGCTCCCCTCTTTCCCCCCGGCTCGCGCTGCCACTTGAAAACCTCTGCTTCGACCGGTACTCTGATTGTCGTGTTCTGGTCATGGCGATTTTTCCTTCTGGACCACTTCATCTTTTCCGACGGTGAAACCCACGCCGATTCGTGACCGCGCACGCCTTGATACCTCCGTGGAAGGGGATAAGATCATGAACGTTGTCCGGCCGATCCAGCGCGTGGCCAATTTCCTCACGCTCGCTTTTTTCCTGACCGTCTCCACCTCCGCGGCATTAGCGTCCGGCCTGGCGGAGCAGTTGCGCTGCGAATATCGGGTCAACCCCCTTGGGGTCGACGTGCCCGCGCCTCGCCTCAGTTGGATCATGGTATCCACGGAAATGGGCCGGCGAGGAGCGCGGCAAACGGCCTATCGCGTCCTGGTGGCGTCCTCCGCCGCTCTCTTGGTGGATAATCACGGCGACCTCTGGGATTCGGGCCGCGTTCAATCGGATCAATCCAATCAACTGGAGTACGCGGGCAAACCGTTGCGATCGTCGCAGCAGGTCTTTTGGAAGGTACAGATTTGGGACGAGCACGGAGATCCTTCCCCTTGGAGCAATCCGGCCTCCTGGACCATGGGAGTGCTTGATGATGCCGATTGGCGCGCGGAGTGGATCAGCGCCCCGGAAGCGGTGGTGGAAAGCCCCCCCTTCGCGGGAATCCACATTATGGGCCACGCGCTGCCGCCGCCTTTCGCCTCGGCCCCGCACCCGGCCTATCCGACCATGCTGCTGCGCCGCGAGTTCGTGGTGAAAGCTCGCCTTCAGCGGGCCGTCGTACACCTCTGCGGACTGGGTCAGTACGAGTTGACGATCAACGGCCGGCGAGTGAGTGATGACTTGCTGGCGCCGGGTTGGACGAAATACGACAAGACCCTGCTCTACGACACCTATGACGTTACGCCCCTGTTGCTGGCCGGCACCAACGCTCTCGGCGTTTTGCTCGGCAATGGGATGTACAACGTCCGCGGTGGCCGGTACGCGAAGTTCATTGGCTCGTTTGGAGCCCTCAAGACCATTGGCCAATTGCGCCTCGAATATGCGGATGGAACCGTCGACGTCGTGGGTACCGATGGGAAGTGGCGCGTTCATCCCGGGCCCATCACCTTCTCTTGCGTCTATGGGGGCGAAGACTACGACGCGCGCCTCGAGCCGAAGGGCTGGAATCAGCCGGACTTTGGCGATACCGGGTGGGAAGAAGCGCTTGTGGTGAGTGGCCCCGGAGGGAAATTGCGCGGACTCTCCTGCGCGGCTCCGCCCATTCATGCCTTCGAGAGTTTGAAGCCCATTCACATCAATCCTCTCCGCGCGGGCACGTCGGTGTACGATCTGGGCCAGAATGTTTCGCTCATCCCGCGAATCCGCGTGAAGGGACCTGCGGGCGCGGTGGTAAGAATTACCCCCGCGGAACTCCTGAACTCCGACGGGACCGTGGATCGCCGCTCCAGCGGCGGCGGTGACGCCTACTGGCAATATACGCTGGCAGGCAAGGGTGAGGAGGAGTGGTTTCCCAAGTTTTTCTACCACGGCAGCCGCTATCTTCAGGTGCAGTGCACGGCACCGCCGGGCAAGAGCCTGCCCGTCGTCGACTCGCTGGAAGGCGTTGTAGTGCATTCGGCTTCGGAAGCGGTGGGCGAATTCTCCTGTTCCAATGAGCTCTTCAATCGCATCCGCACGCTGGTGCGCTGGGCGCAGGTGAGCAACATGATGAGCGTGCTCACCGATTGCCCGCATCGCGAGCGTTTGGGCTGGCTGGAACAGTATCATCTGAATGGGCCGTCGCTGCGCTATGAGTTTGACTTGGCCGCGCTCTACAGCAAGGGCATGAATGATATGGCCGACAGCCAAACGGAGGACGGCTTGGTGCCCGACATCGCCCCCGAGTACGTGCAATTTCAGAAGGGGTTCCGCGATTCGCCTGAGTGGGGCAGCGCCTTCCTGCTTTGCGCCTGGCAGCAATACGAGTGGACGGGTGACCGGGAATTGCTCCGCCGGCACTACGCGGCCATGCAACGGTACGTCGCCTATCTGGGCAGCCGCTCGGAGAACTTCATTGTTTCCCACGGCCTCGGAGATTGGTACGACCTCGGGCCCAAGCCGCCGGGAGTGGCGCAACTCACTCCCGTGCCGCTTACCGCCACGGCCTTCTACTACGCGGACGCGGCGGTTCTGGCGAAGGTAGCCCGGGTGCTGGGAAATGCCAATGACGCCGGGAAGTATGAAGATTTGGCCCGGAGCATTGGCGAGGCCTTTAACCAGAGGTTCTTTGATTCCGCCCGCGACCAATACGCGCAGGGATCGCAATGCGCCAACTCGATGCCCCTGGCTATGGGACTTGTCGGGCCCGCGCATCGGGCCGCCGTCTTGAATGCCGTGGTGGAGGATGTGAGCCGTCACGGAAATGCCTTGACCGCGGGTGACGTCGGCTATCGCTACCTGCTGCGGGCGCTGGCGGAGGGCGGCCGGTCCGACGTCATCTACGCGATGAACAATCAATCCGCAAAGCCCGGTTATGGTTTCCAGCTCAAGAAAGGCGCCACCAGTCTTACCGAGGCTTGGGATGCGGCGCGAGGTCCATCGCAAAATCACTTTATGCTCGGCCACATCATGGAGTGGTTCTACCATGACCTGGCCGGAATCGGCATTGACCCCTCCGTTCCTGCCTTCAAGAAGATCGTGATCAAGCCCGCCACGCCGGGCGATTTGAGCTGGGTGAAAGCCAGCTACAATTCCATTTACGGCAAAATCGAAAGCCACTGGACCATCGCGAAAGGGAAGCTCACACTCAATGTCACCATCCCGCCCAATACCACGGCAGTGGTGTATGTCCCCGCAAAGGCCGGAGCACAGGTTAATGAAAGCGGCAAGCTTGCCGACCATGCCCTCGGCGTGAAATACCTGAGGTCGGAGGAGGGGGCAGCGGTGTACGAAATCGCCTCCGGGTGGTACAGCTTTACCGTAAATTAAGGTTGGCGACGTCTGCCTCCCGTCAACTTTTATCAATCCCGCGTCAAACTACTTTCTCCTTTCCTTTCAATAACATTCAAGGTTAGCAACGATAAGTTGTTTATTTTTCATCAACATTCAAGGTTCGAGGTGAATTTGACCTAGGTCAAATTTATATCTCATTTATTTTCAGCAACTTCCATTGTAGAACCTTCATTCCAGCTTCCCCCTTTTTCCCGCCCCCGCTTTGGGCCTGTTTTTTAACTGCCATATTTTGAAAGGCTTGGCGCTATGCCGCGGGAAGCTTCCGCTCTCAATTTGTTGGCTAACCTGCTGTGTTTTCATCAACATTCAAGGTGCGCGAAGAATTCCTTCTTTCTTGCCCCCTCGTGCCCGATGTTTTTGTTAACTCCATTATTTTCAAATACTTGGCTCTTCGGTTACACCCCTTGTGATTCTTTCAATTCATCGCTAACCTGCTGTCCTTTCATTAACATTCAAGGTTCGCGGGGCCATTTCTCTTGGTTCCGCCTCGCACGCCCGGCGTTTGATTTTCAGTTGTGGTCGGTTTCCTCCTTAAGGACATGCGAACCTCCGTGGTGCGGGGATGCGGCGGTTCCAGCGGAGAGGCATAGCCTCCTGGGGAGCAGATCGGCACAAGAAATATAGCCTCGATATAAAGATAAGCCTTGTGTATTTCGGTTGTCAAGTGATTTATTGTACGGCCGTGGACGTAACACAGTTGAAGTCTATTTACATTCCTGGGCTGCGCGTCGCCATTGGGTGGCGAACATCGTGGGTGGTTCTTCTCCTCGACACCGCCCAAGTGTCGCGGACCTGCCAAACAGATCCGCGCTTGCTTCTTCTCCCGCGACCGCAGGCAGTGCGGCGATTGACTTCGCCATTGCAAACGGTTTAGATTAAGCATGAGCGCGAAGGGCGCATCCAGTCCGCGGAAAGGGCCGTGCCCACCTTAAAAAGAACACCGAAGGTTACGAACCTTCCTTCAGCCTGACTTGTGCGGACTCCAGGCGCTAAAGTGAAAGGAAGTTCGTAAATGAATAGCACAGATCTCACGCCCTTACCGGCTCGCCCGAGCCTGGAGCAATACAAGAAACAAGCAAAGGACTTCGTCAAAGCATGCAAGTCGGGCGATTCCCAAGCCCGGCAGCGAGTAAAGAAATACCACCCTCGCGCGGGTCAACTCATTCATTCCAACACTTGGAAGGCCGAGCTCGCTCTGGCCGACGCGCAACGGGTCATCGCGCGAGAACACGGCTTCGGGAGTTGGCCGAAGTTTGTGAAACACCTCGAAGGGCTGGGTCGCCAAGGTTCAACCGTCGCAAAATTCGAATCGGCTGCCGAAGCCATCGTCGCCGGTGACGTGGCGACACTCGAACGGTTGCTTCGTGAAAGTCCGGAGTTGATTGGGGATTGCTCAGCGCGTGTTCATGGAGCCACGCTTCTTCATTATGTCGGCGCCAATGGCTTCGAGAATTACCGCCAGAGGACTCCGAAGAATGCCGTTGAAGTTGTGAAGATGCTGCTTAAAGCCGGCGCAGAGGTCGACGCCGTGGCGGAGATTTACGGCAAGAGTACAACTCTGAGCTTGGTGGCGTCGAGCGTTCATCCCGAGCGAGCCGGTGTGCAAATCGCGCTGCTCGAGACCTTGCTGGAATATGGCGCGGCCGTAGACGGCGCCCCGGGAGGCGTGAACCCTTTGATTGCGGCATTGCACAACGGCCGCGGGGAAGCCGCCGAGTTTCTCGCCGAGCGTGGGGCACGATTAAATCTCGAGGGAGCGGCCGGAGTAGGACGGCTCGACCTCGTCGAGAGCTTCTTCAACGAAGACGGCAGTTTGAAGGCCAATGCAACCAACGCACAGATGGAGTCAGGCTTCATGTGGGCTTGTGAGTATGGTCGAAACAGCGTCGTCGATTTCCTGCTGCAGAAGGGTGTGGATCTGTTAACACGAGCGAACACCGGGGAGACAGGCTTACACTGGGCCGTGATTGGCCGACAATTGGATACGATCAAGTTGCTCCTCAAACGCGGAGCTCCTCTTGAAGCAAGGAACGTATACGGCGGGACAGCTCTGGGTCAGGCGCTTTGGTCCGCTATCAACGGTGACCCTGCGATTGACTATGTTCCGACCATCGAAACGCTGATCGAAGCCGGGGCAGAGATTGATCCCGGTTTGCTGACGTGGTTAGCGCAGCGGGGCGGCTCTTCCTCGGTGAAAGCGCATCTTGAGGAGGTGCTCAGGCGCCATGGAGCGAAGTCATGAAGGATGGGATCGCGATCCTCCTCAGCTCTTCACATCCGATAGCTTCGTCTCCTCCGGCGTGTCGGTTGGACTATTGAAGAAGAGCCGGTAGCCGTCCGGGTCCAAGACACGTGTGACCCACATAGCGTTTCCGACCTGCGGCTCGGACGCCTCGAGACCGCGAGACTTGACCTCGTGGTAGATGGCCAGGGCGTCTTGGCAAGTGAAGCAGAGCGACACGCCCTCGCCCACTTTGCCCTGCGGCACCCATGAGTCGTGTCCCACCTTGGGGAATTCCTGCAGCATCAAGGCGGCGCCGCCCAGTGCCAGCCAGCAATAGCGCACCTTTCCGTCAACCACCCACTTCTTCTCCATCGTGAAGCCCAGGCCGTCCAAGTAGAAACGGACAGAGCGCTCCATGTTGGACACGCTGAAAAACGGGACGACTTCCTTGATGTTTCCGTCGGCCTTAGAACTGATTCCCATCAGGTAACCTCCTTCAGATTCCAAACTGTCCGTGCAGCGAGCTTTGAGCAACCCGCCTCAGGCCTTGGCGCCATGAAACCATCCGCTGATCCGCGGTCAATCCGCGGTCAATACCTTGTGGCCCAATCATTTTGGCACTATAGTTGCATCAATTCTTCGAGATTAGTTCATCATTGGCTGGTCAGGAATGGAAAATTCCGGAGCCGAACCATTCGGGAACCGTAGCCAAGGCGCCAAGAGCGACGAAGACCTGCGCCGCGGGAAGCACCAGCTCGCCCCGGACCAGAAGGTGGGTGGATACATCCTGCTGGCCAAACTTGGGGCGGGGGGTATCGGTGAAGTCTGGAAGGCGCGCGACCCACGACTGAATCGCGTGGTGGCGTTGAAGTTTATTGCCGCCGAGCGCCCAGGCTCATATCCGGTTCGCGATTTGCTGCGGGAAGCGCGCGCCGCCTCCGCTTTGAACCATCCCAACATTGTCACGATTTTTGAAGTGGGTGGAGGCGAGGAGTCCGCCTACCTGGCCATGGAGTATGTGGAGGGTGAAACGCTGCGCGCGCGGCTGAAGCGCCCTCCGTTGCCGGCGGAAGAGGCGCTGGAGATCGCGCAACAAATCGTCGCCGGCCTGGCTGCCGCCCACCGCCACGGCATCGTGCACCGGGATCTGAAGCCTGAAAACATCATGCTCCGCGTCGATGGCCTGGTAAAGCTGATGGACTTCGGCTTGGCAAAAGTGGTTCCATGGGGGGAAAAGGGCGCCGCCTCCCCCGCCACCGGGAGCCTGGCGACAGACAGCGGCGCCATTGTAGGCACGCTCACTTACCTGTCTCCCGAGCAGGCGCGCGGTCACGCGGTGAGCCCTGCCAGCGATGTCTTTTCATTCGGGATTATCTTCTACGAGCTGCTGACGGGAGAGCATCCTTTCCAAGCTGATACCGCGGTGGACACTCTAACCGCCATCCTGAGCAAGGAGCCCGCGAGCGTTAGCGCCAAGTCGCCGGCCGTGCCGCCGGCGGTGAGCGCCATTGCGGCGCGCGCGCTTGAAAAAGATTCCAGCCGGCGCTACCCTTCGGGCGCAGAACTCTCCGCCGATTTGAAGCAAGCGATGTCGGCACAAGCCGCGTCAACGCGCGCGGCGGGACCCCGGCCGGCGGTTCGGCAGAAGCCGCGCTGGATGCAGGCCGTGGGCGTGGCGCTGATTGCCGGGATACTTTCCCTCGCCGTATGGCGCATCCGACCGCCGGCAGGGGGCACCGCGCTGCGGACGCAGTCCATTGCGGTGATGAACTTCCGCGCCGCGCCCGAAGACCAGAACGCCGCGACCCTGGCGCAGGAATTGCCCGAGGAATTGGGCACAGCGCTCTCCAAAACAGGATTGCAAATTGCCTCGCGCGAGAGCGTCTTGCAATTGGGTGGCTCGGCCAAACCCCGCGACGTCGGGGCGCAGCTCGGCGTGGATGCCGTGCTCGAGGGGAGCGTGCGAAGTGTCGGCAGCAAGTTTAAGCTGCACGTCGAGCTCGCCAACGCGAGTACGGGATTCATGGTGTGGAGTGACTCGTTTACAGTGGAAGGCGAGGATGCATTGAACGGCGAGCAGAAGGCCGCGACAGAAATCGCGCGGGAGCTGCGCCAGGCGTTGGCAACGCCGAAATAAATCCGGAAGGGCGACTCGCGACCGGCCCCTGCGAGATCAACGGCGAGTTGGCTACTGAAATGCCTTGCTCATCCGCGGGAGCAGGAGACAGAGAGCGGCGATTCGGGGGATTCCTTTGAGAAACCAAGTGGTAAATCACGTGATTCGGTTCCTGGCGCCAAGAATTCTGGCGGCCATACTGACAACTTTTTGGGCGGCTGGCACGATGACCGCCGCTGTACCCCAGTTAAATAAAATCTCAAACACTCAAGTGGAGATAACCGGCGGAAGCGGAAAAGAGGCCTGGCGACTTCGATACGGATTGTACCCCCAGGCCCCCTGCAAGCTACAATTTGTCGCGACCTCGGGAAACCGCGCCTGGTACGGCTATTGCGGGTGGCTGCGGCTGATTGACACCGAGAAGGGCGTAGTGATTGGGCGCTGGCATTTTCCAGGCGAAATCGTCAACCTGACGCCGGAAGGCACGAAGATTCAGGTCGAAGACGAAAGCGCAAATGGACCCAACGAAAGGTTCGTCCGCAAACTGGAACTCGACCCAAGCGCTCCGCACGTCCCTTACTGGCCGACAAGCCGGTTAGTGTTTTATCGCGTGCCGGTTTATGAAGGTCAGATGGTCTGGCCGTCTGTCTTTCCCCCGGGGGCGCCGGGTCAACATAAGATTTCAGCCGAGGAAGCTAAGAAAATCCTGCCCGACCTGGAAGACGCCGTGCGGCGCGACCCGCTCACACCCTGGTTTCGCGTCGGCCTCGGCAGAGTTCTGAGAGCGCTGGGTGATCCCCGGGCCACTGAGGTGTTTCAAGAAGCCATCAAGACTCCTGCCACGGACTTCATTGAGCTTTTCCAGGTCTCTATTTATTTTGATGTCAACGGAGAGAATGACCTGGGCCAAGCAGCCTTTGAGCGAAGCTATCAGGATTTCTGGCAAAAGGGCAACGATCCCAGAATGCTCACGGCGCTCATCGACTACTTGATCCTTTGTGGCAGGCCACATGGGGGGGATTGGGGAAATCCCGCCACGCCGCATGGCCGTGAATTGATTGAGCGGGTGTACAAGATGATGCCGTACGGGGAAGGCACCCCATTTGCCTGGCAGCTTTATGCCGATTACTTGGCTGCTCATGGGTCAGCCGACGATGCCCGGCTCTGGCGATCGCGTGCTGAGGACTCATCACGCAACGCTGCGTTCACCTTCTCTGGTTCAGGGAATATTGATAAGAGGACTGAAGTGTTTATTTTAGTCGCGCTCGTTTCTGCCTTAGCGGCAGTTTTTTACATGGTCGTGCTCTGTGCGCGGTATCGGCCTCAGAGCCGGCTGGACTTGGCCGCGCGTAAGCAAGCCAGCGGACTGTCACGAGTGGCCGCCTTCATGAACGCGCATTACTGGTCCCGGCAGGAGCGCTTTGCGCTTTTTACTATCGTTTTGGTGGCTTGGGTAAGCATGGGGTTAGTCGGAGAATATGTCAGCGCCATCTTGCGGACTGCAAATATGCCCGTCAGCGCCCTGGCTGGTAGTTATGGGGGGCCGGGCACTATCGCTAAGTTTGAAAATGATCTGCTGGCGACGCCCCAGCGTGACCTGATGTTGGCGATCGCTTACCAACAGGATGGTCAGCTTGACAAAGCGGAGGGTCTCTATCGCAGTCTTCCTCAGTTTGCCGAAAGCTGGAACAACTTGGGAGTGATCCTAAGGGAAGCGGGAAAAGACCAGGAAGCAAAGGCAACGTTCGAAAAAGCTCTCGAGCTCGATCCGAAAATGGCCGAGGCGGCGCTCAATTTAGGGCGCCCGCCGAGCGACTTCTGGACGGAACAACACTACAAATATCTGCCCGGCCAGCCCATGCTTTCCCCGCCTAGCGCCCCTCATATTACGACTGCTCTAATGGGAGGATCTACGGCCAGGATCTTTCTACGCGCGTTGGCAGGCCCCTTTTCCGAAGGGAGTATCCCAATCGGTTTCAAACTTCTGCGAAACCTTTATGATTAGATGGAGGTAGCGGTGATTCCTGCGATTCCTGCGATGATTGAAGTTGTTCTACTCTTATACGGAGTAGCGGTCCTGTTTCTTTTCCCCACTCGGGAGGTGACTCAGCCACCCGGAAGGTTGCAGAGAGTGTGGGAGGTTCTTCTCCCTGGTACCGCGCCTGCCTGGAACATGCTTGGCGGTTTGGCTCTCATCGCCTGGTGTTACCTGCTCCTCCAGGACTTCCTGATTCTAAGAATCGGTACTCCATACTTCATCACGGCGATTGCGATGCCGAACTTCCAGAGGGCTTATGGGGTCCCCGGCCCTGGCAATGATCAGGACCTGTTTAAGCTGTTCCTCAGGCCAAGCTGGGTGTGGGTGTATCTGGCTCCCGCGGTCTTGTTTGCGGTAAATCTTTTCTTGGTGCTTCGAGGCCGGCGGCGGGCGTAGAAGTTTCGTCGGGGCACGCCATGGCACAGGGCTGTCTAAATTAGAGACCGGCGGCTCCAATTTGACAGCACAAGCCCTTGGTTTTCGATGTCACTCCCTGCTTGGCTGCGAGCAGGTTTCGGCGGTAACTACCGGCTGGCCAAATGAGCGGAAGTACTTGCAGGGGTCCAAAGAATCATTCCAGAGGCTGGAAAAGTGACATTTTGTCGCTGCGCCATAGCCCGGGCAGTAGCCAGCATTCTCGGGCAATCTTGGGCTATCCATAATGCCGGGGTAAGGAAAACCTAATTTGGACAAACCTCCGCCAAGGCGTGCCCCTACCGCTTCCAACCTTCGGGGCCCCCCCCCGAGGGCTCCCTTACGCTTCCGAAATCCTCATTCGCTGCATTTTGGTGCGCAGGCCCTCGCGGCTGATGCCGAGGATCTCCGCGGCGCGGGTGCGATTGCCGCCGGTATGCGCGAGGACGGAGAGGATGAGTTGCTTCTCCATTTCCGCGAGGGGCATGGGCGCGAGAGTTGCTGCCGGGGCGGGAGGCGAAGTGGGGGGCGCGCCGACGTCGCGGCGGCGGGTGATGCGCTCGGTGAGGGCCGCAGGCATGATCACTCCGCCCGGTGGCGTGAGGGCCACCAGCCGTGCCATCTCGCTTTCCAGTTCCCGCACGTTGCCGGGAAAGGGGTACTGTGCCATGGCCGATGCCGCCTCGCTCGACAGTCGCGGCGCCTCGCGCCCGCTGCGCTCGGCGTAAGATCTCAGGAAGTGGTCCGCCAGAAGATGAATGTCCTGGGGACGCTCGCGCAGCGGCGGGATCTTCAGCGTGACGGCCGACAGCCGGTAGAACAGGTCGCTGCGAAACCGCCCTTCCTCGACCTCGCGTTCCAGGTCGCGGTTGGTGGCGGCGACAAAGCGCACGTCCACCGTCTCCGGCTGCACGGAGCCGAGGCGGGTGAATTCTCCGGCCTGCAAGGCACGCAACAAGCGCGGCTGGAGCTCCGTCGGCAACTCCCCGATCTCATCTAGGAAAAGCGTACCGCGGTGGGCGGCGCCGATCAGGCCGATGCGGTCGCGCTGCGCGCCCGTAAAGGCGCCGCGCACGTAGCCGAAAAGCTCGGACTCAATCAAGCTGGCGGGAATGGCGCCGCAATTCACCACCACGAACGCGCCCTGCGTCCGCCCGCTGTGCCGATAGAGGGCCCGGGCGAGGAGTTCCTTCCCCGTCCCGGTTTCTCCTTGAATCAAAACGGGCAGTTCCGTGGGGGCAATATGGTGAAGGGTCTCCAGGACCTCCGCGAGCCGGGCATCGGCGGTGAGAATGCCGTCCGACCCACCCAGCGACAACTCCAGTTCGCGCGCGCGCTGGCGGCTGTGCTCGATGGCGACCGCCGTGTGCAGGCGCGGCGCCGCCAGCCGGCAAATCTCATCTAGGATCTCGCGCTGGCGGTCGACAAAGGGCTTGGTGATGTCGCGATTCTCGAGATAGATGAGGGCAAACGCCTGGTTGGAAGCCACCAACGGCGCGCCCAGCACCGAGCGCAGGCCGAGGCGCTTCACGCTCGCGTGCTCCCGGAACCGCTCCGATGTCAGCGCGTTTGCTACGAGCATCGCGTGGCCGTGTTCCAGTACCGCGGCGGAGATCGATCCGCTGACTTCTTCTTCCGCCTGGGTAAGGGCTTCGCTTTTGAAATTGCGCGCCACCGTGGCTCGAAACTTGGATTCGTTCGGGTACCCCTCGCGCACGACAACGAATCCCCGGTCGGCGCGCAGACCTTCAATGGTGGTGTCGAGTAGGTCGGCCAGAAGCTCGCCGTATTCACGCTCGCTGAGCAGAGCTCGGGCCACGCGATGTAATAGGGCCAATTCTTCCGAGTTGAATTCCGCCGCTTTCGCGCTCACACGAAACCTCTGGCAGACTATAACACTGTGGGCGGCGGCGCGGCCACCGTTGACCCCCACTAGGGCGGAAGCGTCGGCCTGCCCTCGCCCGCCAAAATCACTGTTTCCGAACCCCTGTAGGTGCGGACTACCAACGAACCTTCCTTCCACTCGACGGTTGTGGCGCCGTTGGTGTCGGTACGGAAAATTCTGGCGCCGGTGTTTTGCAGGATTTCGAGCGTCTCCGGGGTCGGAAGGTCTCCCCCTCTGTCGCCTCCGGCCTCGGAGCTGATAATCGCCACGCGAGGAGCAACGCGCGCAAGAAAATCCCTGTGTGTGGTCGACTTGGCCCGGTAATACGGCACTTCGAGCACCTGGCTTCCCAGTGGTTCACGGGAGGCGAGGATTCCCTTCTCCGCATTCCTGCCCGCGTCTCCGGGGAGCAGGAAGTTCACTCGGCTGGCGCTGATTCGCATGACCAGGGAGTCACCGTCGCGGGACGAAACGGATGTAGCGCCGGCCTTCAGGCCGGCACGTCCCGATGCCGGGCTAAAGCCCGGCGCTGCATTGCCGGGGTCTCGTCCCGGCCACAGCACGCGAATTGACGCATCGCCAAGGGAAAGCGCATCGCCCGCCATAAGGGTTCGAGTCGGAATGCCATGTTCGGCCACTGCCTCCAAAAGCGCCGCGTACTCAGGAGTCTCGGGATGCGGAGCGTGCCAGAGCTCGCCCACCCGGAAGTTTTCGAGCACCGCGTAAAGCTCGCCGAGGTAGTCCGCGTGCGCGTGGGTGAGCGCCACCACATCGATCTTCTTGATCCCGAGCGACCACAGGTAAGGGGAAATGATATCCTCACCGGAATCCCAACGCCGGCCCTGGAAGCCACCTTCCCGCGCTCCGCGAGTGCGGCTACCTCCCGCAAGCAACATGGTGGTCCCATCGGGAAGCACCAGGAAGACCGCGTCAGCCGGGCCGCAATCTAGCGCCGTCAGTTGCAGCTCACCACGCGGCAAGCGGGGCGCAAAGGGATGAACTGCCACAAGGATCACGAAAACCGCGCAGGCCGCCAGTGCCGCACCCATGGCTCGCCGTGCAAACCGGAGGGTGCAGGCCGCAAACACAAACGCCCCACAGAATCCCCAAGCCACCCACAGCGGCGGCGCTGGCATGCGGTAGGAAAGCCACCCCGCGAGTCCAGGCAGATGCGTCATCTCAAAGAGGAAGGCCATGACCAGGCTCAGCACCTTGGCCGGCCAGGCCGCCGCTGCCGATGAAACGACGCTCAACAAATTGATAGGCAAGGCGAGCGCCAGAAGCAAAGTCATGACCGGAATCGCCAGGGCGTTCAATCCCACGCCCGCAAATGTCACGCGATGAAAAATCTCCACCATAGGCAAGAGCAGCCCAAGTTGCAGGACGGCGGAGAAAATCAGAATATTGGCCACCCACACTAAAAGCTTCAGGGGCGCGACGACCAAGTTGCGCGAGAGGGCAGGATAGCGATCGAAGAAGGCCACGCGGCGGCGCAACGCATAGATCAGCGCGCGCATATCCAGCCGAGCCTGAGCGAGGTGCGGTGAAAAGTAATCGTCAAGCAGCACATCGTCCAGCCGCCACAGAGCCCGGCGATAGGGCTCGGTGGTCCGCCCCAGAAGCGGGACGGCAACGCCGACAATCACTAGCGCCGCGGCGAAGGAAAGCTGAAATCCTGACTCGAATAGCCAAGCCGGGCGGAAATAGAGAAGCACCAGCGCCACGCCGCCCAGGGCATTCAGCGGGGAATGCTTGCGGTCGATAATACGCGCCACGAGGTAAAGCGAGATCATCAGCGTGGCACGCATCGTGGATGCTCGCTGCTCAACCAGGAAAGCGTAGCCCACCAGGAAACCCAGCACGATAAACGCCCGCGTCACCCGCCTGCATCCCAACCCCCGCAGCAGGAATTCCACCAGCAGCGTGAGCAAGCCCACGTGCAGCCCGGCGATCACCAGCAGGTGATAAAGGCCCGTCTTGCGAAAATCCTCTATGGTAACGGAATCGAGCGCCGTCCGGTCACCCCACAACACCGCCTTCAGCACTGCGCCGTAACGCCCTTGGACCGACCACGGCGGATAAAGGTCATCAATGCCGCGCAGCAAGCGCTGTCGCGCGCGCTCCACAAATTCCGTGAAATGGAAGCCCGCGGTGTGGCCCACTTTTTCCACCAGCCGGGGATTCTTGACCGTCCCAACCCAGTAAAGGTCTTCGATATCCTCCATCCAACGGCGAAAATCGAAGCTGCCGGGGTTTTGATAAATATGCGGCTGCCGGAGGCGGACGAGGGTCTGGATCTCGTCGCCGAATTGGATTTCGAGCGGACTGCTGCCTTCGGACGTATCACGATCTTCCGAGCCTTGCACCCGCAGGCGGACCTTCCCCATGACAGGGTATACATGCGTGAGTGACTCGATCCGGCGGGCTTCCACGTCAAACTGCAGCCCGTATCCGGTTCGATAGGGGGTAGAGATCACCCTCCCCTCCAACCTCACGGCGTTCTTCAGGTCCACACCTCGCGATTCCAGATAACGAACATGGTTCAGCGGGAAGCGCTGCTCCCAGCGGCGCGACGCCGCGACGCCCGTGAACATCAGGCTGGCCAGCGCGAACCACACGGCCGTCCGGCCCCAGCCCCCGCGCAGGAGAATCAGTCCAACCACGATGCAGGCGGCCGCACTCATGAGAAACCAATGAATCCCGACCGTAGCGCGGAAGGAATGCGCCCACACAATCCCCAATGCAAAACTCGCCGCCAGCGCCGCCAAGGGGGCCTTCAAAGTGGTCCGAGGTCGATGGTTGGGCAGAGGGTCGGGCATATGGTCACTTCTTATTGGGAGGGCGAAGCCTCGGCGCCCCTCTACTTCGTTCCAAAATGGAACTCGGGCTTCCCATGGGTTCCCGCTTTCGCACCCGAAATCAGTTTGCTTACCTCAAAGGAAATCTACGTGACTCATTTAAAGCGTGTTGCGAAGTGGGTAAGACTTTTGCCCACCCAGCGTCGGACCCGGAGGAGTTTTCAGGCACGTTCGCGGCCAATTCGCGAGAGCCGCGCGAGGGATTCAATGTGGTAGGTTTGGGGGAAGAAATCGAACAGTTCTAAATGGTCGAGACGGTACTCGTGTTGGAGCAAGAAACCTAAGTCGCGGGCCAGGGTGGGAGGGCTACAGGAAACGTAGTGCAAGCGCTTAGGCCGCAAGGCCAGGAGGAGCTTTAAGGGGGCGGCGCCCACGCCAGCGCGGGGAGGGTCCATGACCACCAAGTCCGGTTCCATTTGCGCGCAGCGGCGCAGGAAATCAAATGCTGTCTCATGGATGGCTCGAATCTTCTTGCCGGCCACGGCGCGCGCGTTGGCGGCGAGGTCAGCCGCCGCTTGCGGATGCGCCTCGACCGCAATCACTTGCTCAAACCGCTCCGCCAGGGGCAGCGTGAACAGGCCCACGCCCGCGTAAAGGTCCATCGCCACCCCGCCGGTCTCTTCCCCCCTTACGGCCGTAACGAGCTCGGAGAGCAGGAAGCGCGCGCTTTGGAAGAAGGCCGTGGGGCTGACGCGATACGTAAAATCTCCCACGCAGTAGTTGAGATGCGGCTCACCGAAAACCCGCGCGCTTGAATCCTGCGCGACGGCAACGGTGGTGACGCCCGCGAGTTCCGCCAGGCATTTGTGGGCAAGCGTTTCCGCTTCAAGCGCATTCCAGCTCCCGGCGAACGTGAGCATGACCTTCTCGTCGCGATCATCGGCCAGAAGCTCCACCTCTCGACCCTTCGCCAGCGCCCCGATCCAAGGCCCGCTTCGCAACACCGCGAGCAGCGCGTTCAACCGGGGGGAAAGAATCGGGCAGGCATCAATGGGAACCAGGCGGTTCGACTCCGCCTCGAAAAATCCCAGCGTCAGGGCGCCGTCCGGAGACTTTCCAATTTTCAATTGCGCCTGATTACGATAATTCCACGCGGGGCCGGAATGCGCGGAAATGGGCGCCTCCCATTTCACCTGGCCCAAGCGCCGCAGCGTTTCGCGCAGGATTTCAGTTTTCGCCGTCACCTGGGCTGCGTGCGAAAAATGCTGGTACTGGCAGCCGCCGCAGCGGCCGAAGTATGGACACAACGGTTCGATGCGCTCGCGCGACGGCTCCAGAATCCGCAGCGGGCGCGCGTGCACCACGCCTTTTTGCCGGCGAACCTCTTCCACTTCGGCGCGCTCGCCAGGCAGCACGCGCGGCGCCAAAACCGTGCACCCGGCCTGAAAGCCTAGCGCCTCGCCGCCGTAAACCAACTTGACCGGTGAAAATTCAAAAGGTGGGGGCACGGATTATCACTTCGCAATCGTCTGGGAGATACGCTGAACATCTTCGATTAGCGTCCAGAACGCCGCGTAGATGGCGCCGTGGCACTGGACAGCGAGCGGCTCATTAGCTTGCTCAGGGGTTTTCCCCGTTAAGGAGTTATTGGAAGGAGCAGTCTCAACCTCATAAAGCACCTGCGATGATGTGCCTTGCGACACGCGTAAGTAGGCTCGGATGGTGAAGAGTTCACCCTCCGCGGGCGCATTGTCATGGACCGGGGCGAACTTCTGAAATTCCATAGTAACAACGACGTCCGGAGCGCCTTGCGAACAATCGGAAACAAGTGTCCACGGCAGCTTGGATAGCAACTTTTTCGGCTTGTTTTCGGTACTTACAAAACCTTTCAGATCGTAGGCCTCATCACTGGGAAGGTCGCTCGAGTCCACGCAGTAACTACGAATCTTGGAAAATGCAGCTACGTCTGAGATCTTGCCCGTTGGCTTTTTTGCGGAAGCCGCGGTGGGCAGGAGGATTACCGTAAGGAAGAGCGCCGAAAAGGCTTGTTGTCCCATGATTACCCCCTGCGTGACCTCACCACTTTATAACACACCTAACCATTCCGCCGGTTGGGAACCGGCACTGAATCAACAACTACAAGTAAAACAGGCTCAGTCGAGGGATTTTGTAATGCTCGAGCAACCGGTTCTTGAGGAAACGCCGCTCCAGCAAATCCACTTCCGGGGCCGCCATCTTGCGGCGATACGGGATAAGGCCTCGGTCCACTTCCGCGCGCAACTGCGCCATGACTTCCACCGGCGTCCCGCGCAGAAGCGAAGCGTTCAGCTTTTCTTCCAGCGCCGTCAGGTTCCTTTCCGTCTCTTCCAAGTCACCAGTGGGCTCGGACTGGACGCGAGCACCGAAGGTATGCAGCGCACCGGCGGCCTCCGCGAGTTCCTCAGCCAACACTTTCTTGCCATCTTCCCGCGCCTGCTGGCCCGCGCTTTCGACCGCCGCCGCGCAACGCGCGAGAAAACGCGAAATCTCTTCCGCCGAAAACGGGGCCGCCACCTCAGCCTTCGCGGCAACGGGAGTTCCTCCCTGCGCCGCCGCGGCGCGCGACTCTTCCACCGCGCGGAAGACCTCCTGCGAGCAATATGCCAAGCTATTCACCTTGCGATAGCCGCGTTTTCCCGCTTGGAATTTCTGGAAAGAGCGCTCGATCCCCGCCAGAACCGCTTCCAGCGGGAAGCCTTGTTCCTTCCACGATTCGACGAGCGCCCAATCGAGAGGGGAAAGCAGGACGGGCTCCGAGCGGCACTTGCGGAAATGCTCCTCGATTTCGGTGAAGTAGTTGAAGTAATTTTCCACGGTCTCAAACCTACTTGCGCCGCGTTGCGGTGTGATTGCGATGGTAGATAATGCGCAGGCCATCGAGCGTCAAGGAAGAGTCGAGGGTAGGCTTGTACTTGGACGCGCCCGCCACCAACGGCGCCTGCCCTCCCGTGGCGATAACCTTGGTCTGTTTTCCTAACACCGCGCAAAGGCGGTCCAGCATGCCGTCGATGGAGTCCACCGCGCCGTAAAAAAGGCCGGACTGAATGCTATTGATGGTATTGGTGCCAATCACGCGGTCCGGCTCGCGGATTTCGACGCGCGGCAGCTTGGCCGTGCGCTGGAACAGAGCCTCCGCAGCGATGCCGATTCCCGGCATGATGACCCCGCCCAGGTATTCACCCTTTGGCGATATGCAATCAAAAGTGATGGCTGTCCCCAGATCCACCACGATGCAGGGGCCACCATATTTCTCATAGGCCGCCACAGCATCCGCGATGCGGTCAGCCCCCACCTCCTGCGGGGTTTCCACCAGAATCGCCATACCGGTGCGCGTTCCCGGTCACAGAAAGATTGGTTCCATTTTGAAATACTTCCTGGCCATCTCCGCCAGCACAACATTGAGTGGCGGCACGACGCTGGCGATCATGATGCCGCTAATTTCGGAGGCCGGGAGTTTATCCAAAGTGAAAAGGTTGTGGATCAATATCCCGTATTCGTCAGCCGTCTGCTCGCGGCTCGTTGCCAGCCGCCAGAGAGCCCGCAGGGAAGAGCCATGGTACAAACCCAGGACGGTGTTGGTGTTTCCTACGTCGATAACGAGAACTGTGGCGTTCGAGTTGTCCATAGATATTCCTTCTTGTTCTACTTCACTTCCACCACCTCGCCGGCCACCAGAGACTCCTGGCGGCCGTCGTCGTACTGGATTTTCAGCGCCCCGCTCGGGTCGATCCCCATCGTGGTCCCCTGCGTTTCGCCCGCTGCGTTGGACACGCGGACGCGCTTGCCGTGAGCAAAGGTCGACGCCGCTTCCCAGCGCTCGGTGATGGCCCGATTCCCATTCCTCAGCAGTAATTGATAAGACCGCTCAACCTCCCGGAGCAAAGCGACGAGAACCTGGACGCGAGAAATTCCCCGGTGCGCCTCCATGCGGAGCGAGGTGGCAATATTTTCCAGCTCCGGCGGCATCAGGCTATGATTCACGTTGATCCCGATGCCGAGCACCACGCAGTGCAAGCGGTCGAGCTCAGCGCTCATTTCCGTCAGAATCCCGCAAACCTTTTTCCCGTTCACCAGCAGATCGTTCGGCCACCTAATGTCCACCGCCAGCCCGGTGGCAGCGCTTACCGCTTTCTGCGCCGCCAGACCCGCCATGAGCGTCAGCACGGGAGCGGCGGCAGGAGAAAGGGGCGGCCGCAGGATGATCGACGTGTATATGCCGCTGGATTTTTCCGAGTACCAGGCGCGGCCCAAGCGGCCCCGCCCCACAGTTTGCTCCTCCGCCACCACCACGGTTCCGTGTTCGGCGCCTTCCCCCGCAAGCTTGAGCGCCACTGCGTTGGTGGATTCGGCGCGGAAGTAATGAACGATATTGTGACCGATGGGGTGATCGCCCAGTTCCGCTCGCAACAGGCTGGGCGCGAGGATATCGGGGATGGTCACCAATTGATAACCTGCCGCCGGAACTCCCCGGATCTCCACCCCCAACAAGCGCAGGCTTTCAATCCACCTCCAAACCTTGAAGCGCGTGACGCCGATCTCCGATGCAATCTTCGGGCCCGGCACCACCACGGTGGCATTCTTCACCAGGAGATGAATCAGTTTGTCGATTCTGCGATCGGTACTGCCGGTGACCATAGGCATAATCGGCATCGGATGATCGGGAGATCGGGTGATCGGGTGAGTAAAGACAAGCCGCGGAGGGTTGCCCGTTCACTCCATCATCAGATTATCCGATCACCGGATCTCCTCATTCCGCAAGCGGTGCAACGCGGAAATTAATATCCACCGCGGCGGCAGAGTGGGTAAGGGCGCCGACGGAAATATAATCGACGCCGGCCTCCGCGTAAGCGCGAATATTACGGGCGTCGATACCCCCCGAGACCTCCAGGCGTACGCGCCCGCCCGCGCGCTGGACGCACTCCCGGACTTCCGCTGGCGACATGTTATCGAGCAGCACGCCGTCGGCGCCAGCCGCGATGGCCTCGTCCATTTCCTCTCGTGAGGTGATTTCCACCTCCACGTGGTAACCCACCGGGCGCTGCCGGAGCGCGCTTTCAACGGCGGTGCGAATCCCTCCCACCAGGCGCAGGTGGTTCCCCTTGATCAGGATGCCATCGTCCAAGCGCAGGCGGTGATTTTGCCCGCCGCCCACGCGCACCGCGTATTTTTGCAGGGTGCGCAGGCCGGGTGTGGTCTTGCGGGTGTCAAGGAATTCCGCGCGCGTTCCCGCCAACTCCTCCTTCAACCGGCGGGCGAAGGTGGCAATACCGCTGAGGTGTTGCAGAAAATTCAGCGCCACGCGTTCGCCGGCCAAGAGCGATCCCGCTGCTCCGCGGATCGACGCGAGCGGCGAACCCGCCGTGACTTCCGTCCCCTCTTCCACTCCGTCCTGCCACTCCAGGGACGAGTCGAGAACCTCAAAGACCTTCCGCGCGATGGGCAATCCTGCCAGCACCAGCCGCTGCTTGCTGTTAAAAGTGCCTTGCGCTTGCATGGCCCCGGGGAGCGTGACGCGCGTCGTCAGGTCGCCCTGACCCAAGTCCTCGGCCAGGGCGTGAAAAACCAGGTCGCCGAGTTCCCCAGAAGAAAAGTCCAGGGAATCGGAAGGCTCGTCAGCAGCCGGAGGACGGAGATAGCCGCCCACGTTTCATCCCAACCTTTCGAGTGATTCCAGGACTTTGCGGAAATGCTCCTCGAGGTCCTTAAGGCGATGCTCGGCGCCGCGTACGATTTCGCGCGGCGCGCGCGCCAGAAAATCCTGGTTGCCCAATTGCGCGCGCACTTGCGCGAGTTGCTGATCGAGCTTCTGTTTTTCCTTCCGCAAGCGGGCGCGTTCAGCCTCGTGGTCCACTTTCTCCTCGTGGAGGATGCGCAAATCGAAGGAGGGACCGGAGCGAACGTCCGGCAAATCCGCCGCCAAACGGCCCCGCGTCAGGTGCATCGCTTGCAACACCGCGAGGCGCAGAATGGCATCCTGATGGGTGCGGAAGATTTCCAGCAAGCGCAAATCCTCCGAGGCAACTTGCAAGCTGGGCTTCTGCCTTTGCAGGCCCATTTCCGCCTTGGCGTTGCGCGCCGTGACGACAAGTTCCTGGACTTTTTCAAATTGCTTTTCCGAAATCGGATCGGCTGCGCGCTCAGTGACCAGGCGGAAATCGGTCAAAGAAATAGAAACCCCGGCCTTGGGGTGGGGAAGCAAATGCCACAACTCCTCCGTGATAAACGGCATGAAGGGATGGAGCAGGTGCAAAGACGCTTCAAATACGCGCGCCAAGTTAATCCACGCCGGCGGCGCCTTTTCTCCTTCCGCCGAGTGAGTGATTTCCGGCTTGACCCATTCCACGTACCAATCGCAGAACTCGTGCCAGAAGAAGTGATAAATGTTAAACGCCGCCTCATGGAAGCGGTAATTCTTGAGAGCATCCTCTATTTCCCGGGTAACGGCCGCCAAGCGTGAAAATATCCAGCGATCCGCGAGGGCCAGATGCTCAGCAGCGGCCACGGGCTCGAAGCCCAGACCGGGAAGAGGTTCCAGCGCCTGTGCCAGTTGGGCGCGAAGCGACTCGGGCATCTTCTGGAGATTCATCAGGATGAATCGGCCGGCGTTCCAAATCTTGTTGGCGAAGGCCCGATACGACTCGACCTTATCCTCCGAAAAAGCGATGTCTGTCCCCGGAGCGGCGCTGATGGCCAGGGCAAAGCGCACCGCGTCGGTCCCGTATTTCTCGGTGACTTCCAGCGGATCCAGCACGTTGCCCTTGGTCTTCGACATCTTCTGGCGCTCCGCGTCGCGCACCAGCGCGTGGATGTAAAGCTCGCGGAAAGGCACATCCTTCATGAATTTCAGGCCCAACATGATCATGCGCGCGCCCCAGAAAAACAGGATATCGAAGCCCATGATCATCAAATTGTTGGGATAAAACCGGCGCAGGTCGGCGGTCTCCTCCGGCCAACCCAGGGTGGCAAAGGGCCAAAGGCCGGAGCTGAACCAGGTATCGAGCGTGTCCGCATCCTCTCGCAAAGAGGCGTTGGCGCACTTCAGGCACCGTGCGGGTGTCTGGCGCGCCACGATGACTTCGCCGCAGGTGTCGCAATACCACGCAGGAATGCGGTGCCCCCACCAGAGTTGCCGGGAAATGCACCAGTCGTGAATCTTATACATCCAGTCGAGGTAAATCTTCTTGTAGTTGTCGGGGGTGACGCGCACCCGCCCATCTTCCACCACGCGAAGGGCAGGCTCCGCCAGTGTTTGCATCTTCAGGAACCACTGGGTGGAAAGCAGAGGTTCGATGATGGTCTTGCAGCGCTGGCACGTCCCCACGCTGAGCGGATAGTCTTCGATTTTTTCCAGCAGTCCTTGCTTTCGCAGGTCCTGCACTACCGCCTCGCGCGCCTCGTAGCGATCAAGTCCTTTATAGGCTTGCCCGGCGTCGGCGGTCATGCGCGCGCGCTCATCAATCACCACTACGCGCGGCAGGTTGTGCCGCTGAGAAATAGCATAGTCATTGGCATCATGGGCGGGCGTCACTTTTACTGCGCCGGTGCCGAACTTCGGGTCCACGAACTCATCGGCGACCACGGGAATGATTCGCCCCAGCAAAGGCAAAAGGATTTTGCGGCCCCGCGCGGACTGGTAACGCGCATCGGAGGGGTTCACGGCCACCGCCGTGTCGCCCAACATCGTCTCCGGCCGGGTGGTGGCCACGGTCACGTGGCCCTGGCCATCCTCAAAAGGATAGCGGATATACCACAAGTGGCCGGGACGATCTTCGTGGATGACTTCCAAATCCGAAACTGCCGTGCCGCAGCGCGGGCACCAGTTGACGATGTACTGCCCGCGATAGATCAAACCTTCCTCGTAAAGCCGAATGAAAACTTCCACCACGGAGCGCGTGTACGCCGGGTCCATCGTGAAGCGGTCGCGCGTCCAATCCACGGAGGCGCCCAGGCGCTCCATCTGCCGGCGGATGGCGCCGCCGTTCTCCTCTTTCCATTTCCAGCATCGCGCCAGAAATTTCTCCTGCCCCATTTCGCGGCGGAGGCGCTGCCCCTCGCGCTGCCAGGCGCTCTGCGCCTGCGCCCCCTCCAAGTCGGGCAGTGCCTGGCGACCCAGTTCGCGCTCCACGATCATTTGTGTGGCAATAGCAGCATGATCCGTGCCGGGCAGCCAGAGCACGTTCTCGCCCCGCATGCGATGCCAGCGCACCAGGATATCGATTTCCGTGTGCTCCAACATGTGCCCCATGTGGAGCGACCCCGTGATGTTGGGCGGAGGAATCACCAGGCAAAATGCTGGGTGGGCGCTATCGTCCGCCGGCCGATAGAGCTTTTGCTCAACCCAAGAGCGGGCCCAGCGGGGTTCGATATTTTCCGGCGAATAAACCTTGGGGATCTCGGATTCCAAAGGAACCTTCTCCTGAATGAGTCCGGCAAAAGTTGGAAATCAAATTAATATACCGGCTGCGTGGGAGTGAGTCAAACCTCCGGCGGAGGATTCAAAATCCCGGGGCGCTCCGGCGCGCCGCCCAGAAAGGCTGGGAAGGAGGCAAATTCACGCTGGGCAAGACGGCCATTACGCCGGGGGTGGAGATAATTCGGAGCTGATTTCCATGGCGATTTCGTCGGCCAGCCGCCTGGCCATTTCCTCCACTGCCTCCATCGGCAAGGCGGGGGGCGACATCTTCACCACTACTTTGTGGACGACGGCATAGATCAAGTTCCAGTCGTACGCCGGGGGAGGCGGAGCATATTCGGCAGGCGGCTCAGGCGGCGTCGCTTCCGGCGCGGGCTCAGGAGGAGCCATTTCTGTGGCGGGAGCTTCCTCCACAGGCGCGGAAGGAGCAACCTCCACAGAGGCAGCTTCCACCGCCTCAGAGGCAAAGTGCACTTGTCCGGCGGTGGCATCGTCCAAAGAGAAGCTATCGAGGCTCGTGGCTGTAACGGAGGGAGCAAAGTGCGCATGCTCCGCAGGCTGCTCTGCCGGAGTTTCTGGAGGAGTAATGGGAGCTTCGGCATCAAGTTGCGGCTCCAGGCCTGTGGGGCCGGCGGGTTCGGGCGCCGCCGGAGTTTCTGGTAAAGCAGCGGGAGCTTCGGCTACAAGTTGCGGCTCCAGGCCTGTGGGGCCGGCGGGTTCGGGCGCCGGCGGAGCAGGGACCGTTTCATCTTTCCAGACCGGCTCCGCAATTTGCAGCGGAGCGCGGAAGATCATTGTGCGAACTTCGGCGGCATCGCTGGGTGGCTCGGCGGACTGCGCGGGCTGCTCCTCGATGAAGACGGGCTCCGGCGTTGCTGCCTCTAACCCCTCGAAAAACGACCGGGCTCGCGCCGGGGGAGCAGGCGGCTCCTCCTCGACCAAGGGGGTTTCCGCAGCAGGGGCACTCGGCGGTTCGGGAGCAGGAGCCGTTTCGGCGACTTCCGGCGCGGCGGGGGGCTCCTGAATGAGCCCTGGATCCATTTCCGGCGCTACCGACGCCGCTTCCATTTCTGCCGGCTGGGGCTCGGCAGAATATTGTGGCGTTTCTTCCCCGACGGCCTCAGCGAATGCGACTCCCTCCGAGACCGCGGAAAAATCCGGCGCCGCGGGCTGCACCACGGCCGGAGGTTCCTCCGGGCTTTCGTCGGAAATCGCGAACTCCGGCGTGGGCTCCGGCGCCGCGGGCGCCACAGCGGGCAGCGAAGCCGTGGGCGCCGCCATTTCACACTGCTCGGCAAATTTCACGACGAGGGAGATTAATTCTTGCGGGTCAAAGGGTTTCTTGATGATTCCGTCCGCTCTCACTTGCGCGCCCCGCGCTTCGTCGTATGGCTCCATATCGCTGGCGACGAGCAACACCGGCACGTGAGAATGCTCCGCTGACTTCTTCACAAACTCGCAAACTTCGTAGCCATCTCTGCCCGGCATGGAGACGTCAGCGAGAATCACAACGGGTTGGAGGGCCGCCAGTCGCTTGATAGCGGCCACACCGTTGGAAACGGTTTCAACTTCAAATCCTTCACCTTTCAGTATTCCAAGCGCTTTCTTCTGAATGGTGGGACTGTCGTCGGCAACCAGAACAATCCGAGCCACAGGATTCTCCTCATTCATGCGCCAAACACAATTTCAATGACAAATACCACGACGCCAGCGGGAAGTCAAGGCGCAACTGATTGGGAATCTTGAGGTTGCACATTCGTTCCGGCTGAGGCATAAGCGCACACGACGCACCTCTGAGCACCGGAGCCCTGGAAACGCGCTTCCCTGGCGTGGCGGCATAGATTTAAAATGGGTTAATAATCTTCTTCAGGACGTGAAAGCGGCTCTTCTTTTTGGCAGGCTCCCCGGGTTTCGCAGCATCCGTCTGACTCGTGGGGGGCGCATTCTCCTTGGCCTTTCCGCTGTCCTTGGTGGGACTCGTGGTGGCCTCTGGGGGCTTCGCCGATTCCGAGTTCTTTTCGCTCACGGGCGTGGCCACGATGGAGGCGTTTCCGGACGGAGCGCCGGGTTGCGGCCCCTTCGCGGCCTCGATTCCACTGCCGGAAGGGGTGCCAAGATGCACAGGGCCAAAAAGCGTAGTACTGGTATCAGGACCACTAGACAGCAAGCCCCCCAACTGGCTTAACCAGTCGCGCTGTACGTGATGGCTTGCATCCGCTTGCGCGCGTGCCAGCATGGCGCGGGTGGGCCGCGGGATGGGTTCTTTCATGGCGGTCAACCGCTCTTTCGCTTGGGGAACCAGGGGGCTCAAAGGAAAGTCCGTAATTACGTGGGAGTAATAAGGGACCGCTTCGCGCCCTTTCTTCAAATGCTCCAGGCTCTGGCCCAGGTAAAAGAGCGCGCCGTCACCCCCGCTGAAATTCGGGTACTTGTCGATGATTCCCTGGAAGCGTGATTGCGCTGCCGCATAGGCGCCGTGCGTGTAATAAAAATTAGCGGTGAAGTATTCGCCCTGCGCCAGCACCTCCTGCGTTTGCCGCAAGCGCCGCTTGACGCGCGAGATCAGCGGGCTGTCCGGATACTTCAAGAGGAATTCCTTGAATTCAGCATCTGCCACCAAAGCTTCCGTCTGGTCACGGTCGGCTTTCGCCATCATGCGGAAGTGCGCCATGCCCACGCGGAACTGCGCTTCCGGCGCCTCCGGGGCGGTGGGGAAGAAGGTGATGAAATCCTTATATTCCGCTTCCGCTTGAGTCAATCCGGAAACTCCGCCCTCGCTGTAATAGGAATCCGCAATCGCCAGCTTGGCTTTGGAAAGATACTCGCTATCCGGGTAGGTGTTGATGAGGGTTTGTAGGGTCAGTCGTCCCACTTCGAATCGCCCGTGGGTAACTTCGTGGGTGGCCTTCTGGTAAAGAACTTTGTCCGGCTGCTCGCCGGGAGCAAATATCAATCCCGGGTCGGGGTGGTGCATCCGATTCACCGCCGCGCAACCAGGAAGGAAGGCGACGGCGAGCCCCAGACTAACAATGAAGAAGGCTTTTCGAACCGCGAGCTTTGTAGATCCGTTGAACAGAATTCTAGCTCCTCATCAAGATCAAACTCTGGAAACCTGGCGCGAAGACGCCGCCTGACGCATCATGTTCGCCAAGCGCGTCTTGGGGTCCTTTTGAAAGATGTCGGAACCGGCCACGAGGATGTCTGCCCCCGCTTGCCCCAGCGCCTCAATCTGCTCCTGGCAGATGCTTCCCTCGACCTGAATCTCGAAATCCATCCGTCTTTCGCGGCGCAAGGCGCAGGCGGTTTGAATCTTAAAGAGCGTCCTAGGGAGGAAGGGCGAATTTGCGAATCCCAGGTCTGCTGAAAGAATCAGCAGGTAGTCGATTTCCTCCAGGGTATCGCAAACAGATTCGACGGCCGTAGAAGGATTAAGCGCCAAACCCGCCTTGGCGCCTCCCTTCCGGATCATGTCGAGAACTTGGTGCAGGTTCGGTGTGGCTTCCGCATGAACCGCGATGCGGTCCACCCCCATCTCGAGAAATTCCGGCACGTACCGTTCCGGCCGCTCAATGAGAAGGTGGAGATCCAAAACCAAGTTGGTGGCCTTGCGCAAACTTCGGACCACCGGTTGGCCCACGCTGATGTCGGGAACAAAGTGTCCGTCCATCACGTCGACGTGAACCAGGGATGCCCCAACTTCTTCGATTAGGCGTAGTGCCTCCCCGAGCCGGGCAAAATCCGCCGCCAACAGGGAAGGCGCAATAAGAACCATAAGTGCTGTCCCACGGTGAAACCCCTTGCCGTGAGAAACGCTCCTTAGATTAGCACAACTCTCTCTTTCGTCGCCTGAGGTTTTAACCTCACCTTGCAGGCGAGAGGAGTATAATGTGCCTGCAATGTGACCCCCCTCGCAGGGATGGAGGATTTACTCCATGGCACGCGTTTTTACCACGCAACAATTAGCCGATTTCCTCTTCGACCGCATTATTGTGAATTGCCCCAAATGTCTTGAGACCGGCTGCTTGAAGATCGCTTGCACGTTAGTGGCGGAAGAACTGTTGGAAGAAGCTGACATCGTTCACAAGCTCGAGCCGGTTTCCGACGGCGGCGCGTAAGCAGTTCTCAAGTTGTCAAGAGGCCTCGCGGGACGATTCTGGGGTCCGCCGACCACGCGCTGGCCTTCATTCCCGCATCCTCACTTCGGCAGCAGCGTCCCTGTGAACCATCCAGGGGCCGAGCCACAACAAAGCCACCGTGTCGATCATCCCGTGCGCGAGCATGGCGGGATAAAGGCTTCCGCATCGCACCACGGGATAGGCGAGCAGCGCTCCCAACAGACCGGCGCGGGTCATGCCGCTCCATCCCTGGTAGCAATGCGCCAATCCAAACGCCACGGAAGACACAACCCAAGCCCACAAGAGCGAGTGGAGCCAGTCCTGTAATTGCGTCAGCAAATAGCCGCGAAAAAGGAATTCCTCGCAGAACGCCGCCGTGGGCGCGATGATCAGAACCGCCCAGAGCTTCTCGCGGGGAGTTTCCGGAATCAGCAGGTAAACCAGCTCAGATTCTCGCGGCAGCCATCCGCGCTGTTCGCACCAGATGACCAAGCCCAGCCCCAGAAGCGCGGCTCCAGCGATGAAGGCGCCCCACTCCAGGACGCGGCTCAACGGCGTGGCGGCAAAACGCTTTACTAAAATCTCGGGCGCGGTCAGGAACACCACTCCCCAACCCACCACCGTCAAGAGCCACTGGGAGAGCACGGCGGAAAGGTAGAGGCCCAGGCGGGGCATCTTGCGGATTTCGCTGTTGCGGGCGGTGGAGTAAGAGAGGGCCGGCACTCCCGCAACCAGCACAAGAGTAAAGATGATGGCAATCAGTGTAGTGTACATGCCCAAGCTCGGGCAGTCATGATGAAAGCATCTCGCCTACCACGAGTGGGGCTAGTGTCTCACCGCGCTACCGAAGCGTCAAGCGGCTCAAAACTCTATAAACATCAGCATGTTAATGAATCTTCAGGATTAAGAAGCCGTGGAGTAAGCCCGCTTGATGGGGGATTACTCCGCTCCCCGCTCCAGGACTGACTCGCCGCTGGCCATACTTGGGGGGAGGGCAGCCCTTTTAGGGGATGGCACCTTAGTGCCACACAGATAGGCACTATGAGTCCTATAGGACTGCACTTTCAGGCCATTGTTAGAGTTTTTTAACCGACTAAACTAGGTCTGCGTTCGGACATTCCATCGTTTGATTGGATGGATGACCGTCAGTGGGCGAAAAGCAGCCAAGGCGATTGAGGAGAGATTTGATGATCTCTGGAATTCTTGCTTCAAAAAGACCAGCGATGACGACTCTGGGAGATGGGTCACCGTTTAACCTTCCCGACCGGGATGCCGGGTTTTCGCTAATGCCGGAAGAGATTTTCCGGAAGGTTTTGTTGATGGAGCGGAAAAGGAGTGAGCGCTCTCGGCAACGGTTTGTGCTCATGCTTGTGCATGCCGGCAAGGTTCTTGAGACCGAGCAGGGGGAGGAGGTTCTTGAAGCAATAACCGAGGCCCTTTCCAACTCCGCGCGCGAGACAGACCTGCATGGCTGGTATCAGTACGGTTCGGTGGTCGGGGTTATCTGCACGGAAATCGGCAAGGGGGATCTGACCTCCATCCTCAACGCTCTGCAATCGAGGGTGGGCGCAGCCTTACAGAACAGCCTGAGGCTGGAGCAGATGAATGTGATCCGCATTTCCTTCCATGTGTTTCCAGAAAATTTCGACCTCAACAAGGGCGGCCATTCCGCGGACATCAGTCTCTATCCTGATTTGATGTCCAAGAACCTAACATCCAAAGCCTCTCAGCTAACCAAAAGAGCCATCGATGTGGTCGGGAGCCTCGTGGCGCTGACCCTGCTATCCCCACTCTATTTCATCATTGCTGTCGCGATTAAGCTGACGTCGAAAGGGCCGATCTTCTTCAAACAGGAACGGGTGGGACAGAATGGTATTCGCTTTTCCTGCCTGAAGTTCCGATCGATGTATTACAAGAACGATGCGAAGATTCACCAGGAATACATCCGGGGGCTGATTTCCGGGAAGCACGATGGCAAGGGGGATGTTTACAAGATAAAGGACGACCCCCGTGTTACTCCTGTCGGGAAATTTCTGCGGAAGACCAGTTTGGACGAAATTCCTCAATTCCTCAACGTCCTCAAGGGCGATATGTCTCTGGTGGGGCCTCGTCCCCCCATCCCTTATGAAGTTGAGGTCTATGAGGCTTGGCACCGGCGGCGCTTCCTCGAGGCGAAGCCGGGGATCACGGGATTGTGGCAGGTGGAGGGGCGAAGCAGGACCAAGTTTGACGAAATGGTTCGTCTGGATCTCCGCTACGTGAAAACCTGGTCCCCTTGGCTGGACATCAAAATCCTACTGCGAACGCCCGCCGCGGTCTTCAGGGGAGACGGCGCCTACTGATCCTGCCGAAACGGTCCACAGATTGAGCTCTCAGGAATGAAGACAATGCTGACGCGCCGATGCATGGATTATGCCAAAGGAGACGCGGGCTGATCAGAGAAAACCTCTGTAACCGCAAAGACCACAATGACTGACCCTCATCCCGCCCCGGTCCCGAAGGGCACCTCACGGGCAAAACGTTTTCCCCTCAACATTCCTGTGCGCTACCGCGAACCACACCATCCGGAGTGGCTTGAGGGCAGGACTGAGAATATCAGTTGGTCAGGGGTTCTGTTACACACCGAAGCCTCCTTACAGCCCAAGATTGCGATTGAATTGAGATTTGAGCTTCCCGTTTCCCTCCTCGGAGAAGCACGAGGGGAGGTTGTCTGTAAGGGAACGGTGGTTCGAACCGAAGAGGATCCCCTCCCAGGTCTTCCGACAGCCCTGGCGGTTGCGATCCGCAGTTATCGCATGACTCGCGGAGGACAACAAGTTCATTAGTGCTCTTGGGAAGTGATAGCCAAGTGGATGGTTCCGAACCTGCCGAAACCGCCCGAATCCCGTTAACATTCATCAGCCGCTGACCCGAAGCTGCCTTCCACGCCTGCGATAGTTGGAGATCCCCCCGACTTGTCGGGGCGCCACCCCCCAAAAAACGCTAACCTAACGGAAAATCCACTCCGGAGAATTGCTTGCATGCATCGAGTAGTTTCTCCTGCCGTTCCATATCGCGAGACGCTGGGTTGGGTGGGCGGAGCCGCAGGTGGTAGAAGTACTCACCCGTGACCATCGCGGCAGGGTCATCGCTCGTTACCAGCCACACCTGGGTGCGGTGGGCAGCATCCATATCGTCCGGCGCTCCCGGGCCTCCCATCTTCGTCGCCACCCAACCAGGCTCAAGCGCATTGGAGAAAACATTCTTCCAACGGCGTGCGACGGCAAAGGCCAGGAGCACATCGTGCAATTTGCTGTCGGAGTATGCCTGTTGTCCCTGCCATGGGCGGCGCTCCCAAGTGAGGTCCTTCAGAGTTGCATCACCATTCTGGTGAAGCATGGAACTCAGGTAGACGAGGCGCTTAGGTCGCTGGATCAGCGCGGTCAGAATGTAAGGTGCGAGGGTGTTGACGGCGAACACATGAGGCAATCCATCTTCGGTCGCGATGCGCCGGGGCTCCCGATAACCGACGGCCGCATTGTGAATGACCCCGTCGAAGGGGCCAAGCCGATTCACCTGGTCGGCCACGCTGCGAGTCTGCGCGATGCTCGAGAGGTCGCCGATGACCACGGTCTCCGCACCCGGCACGGCCGCGAGCGCTTCCTTGCCCCGCCGCTCGTTGCGCGCGTGCAGAACTACCCGGTGTCCCTGCTCGATGAGGAGCTGTGCCGCCATTCGGCCAAGCCCGTCGGAAGAACCTGTAATGAATACCCGCGCCATGATTTCTCACCCCTGCCAGTAAGGATGCAGCGAAGGCTCGTCACGATACAGGCGCCTGTCGCCGCGGGGGAATTTATCCCGATCAGATCGTGACCCCACCATTTTCGAGCATCGTAGCGCAGCGCGGCAGAGCCGCAACCCGAAGCGTAGGGCCCAGCGGCGCTGGGCCATGGCCGAACGCTGTTCGGCCCTACGCCGTCCGCGGCTCGTCATCTGGCCCCGTGTACGGAGCGGCTTTCGCATGGCCATCGAACGCGGGTGCTCTGATCGGTGGCGTCGCCGACGCCACATGCCGCCCCTGATAGGCCTTGCAACCGCGTCCCCAAGCGGTCATTTCCCGATCTAGTGCCGCGGAGGAGCGCCAAGTTCGTCTGCCTCCGCGCTACCGGGTTCACCACGCTTCGATTCTGATACCCTCGACGGCGCTGAAATGCGCGTCGCGGGTTACCAGCGTGAGATCGTATTGTTGAGCGTGGGCGGCAATCCAAATGTAGAGAGAAAGCTACCAGGCATTCGCGTCGACTCTTTCGCAGCCGTCCTCAATCGCGTTCATCATCTGGCGAGCGTCTTCGGCAGTTATGGCACCGGTGAGCGGCAACAGATCTCGGGCGGGAACTCCTTGCGGTTTCTGGCTTGCCAGTGACCGGACGACCTCCAGCACCAGTTGTTGTTGGGATGCCGGCAGCTCGTGCAGGCGATCAACGATTTCCTGGGTTATCGAAGGGTCCATAGCGAGTTCTCCTCAGCCAAACCAGAGATTTCTCCCGGTTAGGTCCCCTGGGTCCGTCAGGAGCACCTGAGGTGATTATAAACTGCCTTTCGTCCCCGCGACAGGAATTCAATCTGAAACTGGCGGCTGGCGCAGAGCGAGCCCAGCTCTGCGATCCACGTCATCTCATCGCACCAGAATCGCAGCGCTGCGCTCGCTCTGCTTCCGCCTGCCACTCGTCACTCATCACAAGTCACTCGTCACTGCTCTTAGCTCGTCATCCGGCCCCGTGTACGGAGCGGCTTTCGCACGGCCATCCAACGCCGGTGCTCTGATCGGTGGCGTCGCCGACACAACATGCCGCCCATGACAGGCCTTGCACCCGCGTCCCCCAGCGGTCATTTCCCGATGTGGTGCCGCGGAGGCGGGCCAGGTACGCCACCTCGCGCGGAAAAGACGGGTTGACTTTCGTTCGCAATTATGCGAACATGCTTGGGGTTAACATGCCGGCAGTTGAGGTCATCTTCTACCAGGACGCGGAGGGCAAAATGCCACGTCTGATTGAGTGGCTGGATGCCCTTTCGCCCAAGGCGCGGGTTAAATGCCTGGTGCGGCTCAAGCGGCTGGAGGACTTGGGGCACGAGCTTCGGCGTCCCGAGGCGGATTTCCTCCGCGATGGGATCTACGAGTTGCGGGCGAGCTACCAGGGAGTTCACTACCGGATGCTGTACTTTTTTCATGGTGGGAAAGCCGTAGTTGTAACACACGGTGTGGTGAAGGAACGGGAAGTGCCCTCACAGGAGATCGATAAGGCTATCCGAGCGAGGTCCACCTTCGAGCTGAACCCGGCTGCTCACACCTTTAAGCCACGGAGGTAATCTATGAGAAAGAAGCGGCAATTCAACTCACCAGCTTTGCAGTTTGCGTATGACCGCTACGTCGGCGCGGATCGAGAACTAAGGGCGGCTTTCGAGGAAGATCTCTCTGCGGCGGATGTCGCCAGCCAGATCTACAAGCTCCGCAGCCGGTCGGGTCTTAGCCAACGCCAACTCGCCGCCAAGGTGGGAACCACCGCATCCGTCATTTGCCGCCTTGAGGATGCTGACTACGAAGGGCATTCACTTTCCATGCTCCGGCGAATCGGCACAGCTTTAGGCCGAGAGGTGAAGATTGTCTTCGTCCCCTCCCGCCGTCGAGCGACTGCCTGAAGAAGAGCGGGTAACGAAGACGTGGGGGCACTTTGCCCTCGTCTGCGGCTTGTCATCTGGCCCCGTGTACGGAGCGGATTTCGCATGGCCATCGAACGCGGGTGCTTTGATCGGTGGAGCCGCCGACGCCACCTGCCGCCCCTGATAGGCCTTGCACCCGCGTGCCCGAGCGGTCAAGTCCCGATGTAGTGCCGCGGAAGTGGGCTGAGAACGCACACCTCCAAGCTCCTTGAAATCGCAGAGTCAAAAGAACAGGTGTCTGTGCCAGCGGTTAATACAGCACGAGGTTCCCAGTCTTTAGTCGTTCTGGAAGCCTGTAGTTTGTAGTGCGTGGGTGAGTTTGAAAAATAGTCCTAATGTTCGAAATCGAAAAATATACGTCTTGAATCAGTTTTTCTTTCTTGCGTTGATAATTGATCGAGAATTCATCATCCAAAACATCGTGCGCAGGTTTTTGGCGAATCCTGCGCACCAGCTTTAGAGGCGATAGTATCTTGGACGGGCCACCTTGAATTTCAAACCTGATTCGTTTGGTGAGCCATTCTTCCAAGAGACGAAGGGTACCCTTACGAATTATTTCGACTGCCCCACCTTCGCTCGCTTTCTGCTCCTCTAGCAACAGTCCTTCAGCATCGAAAAACTGCTTGTTGAGGTTCTCGGAAATGATCTTGTCGAGCGTATGAGCAAATTCGAAATATCCTTGTTGGGTTGGACGGATGAGTAGCCCGAAGCCTTTGGGCGGTTTGTCACTGAAATCCTTGAGAAAAAGCGGTGGCAACCCGATCAGTCCGCACATTTGGTTGATATGAAGTAGCTCCGACCGAAGGGCTTCATAAACCGATATCCCGTCTGTCCATTCACCGAATATGGATCGCCGAAAGTAGTTGCTCTCCACGCGGCACTTCCTGCCTATTTGATGGCTGCCCCAGTGCTGCTGGTGTCGTGGTGTTAGGCCAGAAAGATAACGAAGGAAAACAACGGCGACCCTCAATCCCTTTGTGTCCGAGCCGAGCCCAAAGCTTTGGAGTATGACCTTGTCCGATGTGTTCATGCTTCTCGACTGGTAATGCTTATCGGAAATCGATACGTGCCCGTCAAGACCATCAAATTGAAAAATGTATCGAGGATCGGACTGGTACCTGTCGAGAACGCTAAGCTCAAAGAACATTGGTTCAATTTGTGGATTGGCCAGCGCAAGAAGTCTCGTGAAGGGCCGAGACTGGAACAGATGAGGACGAATCACCGCCTTCATGTGCTTTGTAGTCGGGTATAGGCAGACCGTCGTTGCAGGTCTTGATTCTAGAGCCTGAATTTGTTTCGTTACTTCTCGCGATCGTAGTCGTTTGATGTGAGGATTATCCCACTGTCCAGAAATCACCTCCACTAGCCCTTTCCGAACCAGTCTTTTCAATAAGTCCGTGCAGTCATGGTTTTGGTTCCGGAGCAACAAATCCAGGGGGATACCATTGAAGTCCCGTGATTTGAGGTAGTAATTAACTATCTTCTTCAACAACGTCGATTCGAAATTGGTTCTCCAAAACATATTGCAAACTCATAATTGGCTAGACGAGTTGCCGTAGTAAGCCGAGTTCTGATAATAGCGGGTAGCCAGTGCGCCGGGATAAACCGGTCTGAAGTAGAGGATGAAAGAGCCTTACGAGAAAGGAGTAGCGAACCACTCGGCCTCGAGTTTTGCGCTGGGCACCGTGAGGTGCACAGTGAAG
>JBEKNU010000018.1:0-42200 GCA_049522495.1 Terriglobia bacterium | reverse complement strand
TTCGCGAACTTCCTCTGGAGGGAAAAACTTGGCAATCACACCCAAGCTGATGTAATCGCTAATGCGGCTCCCGGCAGGCAGCGTTGCGACGGTACGGGCCATTCTGGGGGACCTCCCGCCCCCGCCAGAATAGCACAAGAACTCTTAAGTGAACAGTATTGGGGCTAGATCAAACAGCGCCACTCCCTGATTTTCGCCCTTGTGGTCCTCCGTGCTGGATCGTATTATAATATCCATGAGAATGGAGGTCGGCCCGTGAAACTGAAGTTGCGGCCCGTGGGGACATCCACGGGGGTGATCGTTCCCAAAGAAATGCTCGTCCGTCTGAGAGTCAAAGAGGACGACTCGCTTTTTGCCATCGAAACGCCGGATGGATACCTGCTGACGCCCTACGACCCCGAAGTTGAGAAGCAACTCAAGTTGGGCCGGGAGTTCATGGCGAAGTATCGTGACACGTTTCGGGCCCTGGCGAAATGAAAGAGCCTCACTGGATCGATCGCCGGGCCATGGTCCTCCTCCAAGCGGAGAGCCTTGCCGAGCACGGCGGGCGCGCAGGCGTGGTGGACGAAGGGCTCCTCGAATCCGCGCTAGCACGCCCCCGCCAGATTTTCACCTACCAAACGAGTTCCGACCTCGCCTGTCTCGCGGCGGCTTATGCGGCGGGACTTGTCCGGGATCACCCCTTCGCGGATGGCAACAAGCGAGCCGCCTTCCTGGCAGCCGGCCTGTTTCTGGAATTGAATGGCTTGCGCTTAGCCGTGAGTCAGGTGGACGCGACGCGCATGGTGTTGGCGCTCGCCGCAGGCGAAATGAAAGAGGAAGAGTTTGCGTCTTGGATTCGAGGCCACTCGAAACGCCTAACGTGACGAACAACTTACGGCTGACAGAGAGTAGGCAGCTCACAGCCGACAGCCAACAGTTAGTCCCGAATCCCGTGTCCCGTATCCCGAGTCCCGAGCCTCTAGCCATGAATCCTCCCCGCCCCAAGACCGATCACATCACTCTCAGTAGGTAAGCGGATTTCGAGACCGCTTACTGCGGTACCAGTACCCCCGTGCTCTTGAGTGCGCGGGGCCGGCAAGAGAGAATCGCGACACGGAAGACAGGGCGATGCTCTCGTGGGGAGAGCGGGAGGAAAAGATATGAACAAGTCAACCGATCTGAATCGGTACCGGCGGTCGTTGTTGGCCAAACAACGGGAGTTGCTTACCGCGAATGGCGGCAGGCTGGTCTTGGCGCCCGCGGGAGGTATAGGGGCCGACGAGATGGACCAGGCACTTGCGGAAAGCCAGGCCACGGTGGAAGTCCATGTGACTCAGACCCGGAGCCGTCTGCGCCAAGCGATCGAGTGGGCTCTTGTCCGCCTCAAGAAGGGAAATTACGGGTCCTGCGTTGCTTGCGGGAATACCATCAGTAGGGCGCGCCTGAAAGCCGTCCCTTGGACCGATCGTTGCCGCGATTGCGCGGAACAAGAGGGCACTCGGTTCTAATGGAATTTGGGTTTTGTCCTCTGCCCGAAAGCGCCGGAAGAAAGCTCGCCGGCGCGGCTCGCAGGCGATGGCGATCAGAGCGGGCGCAAAGTTCGCCCTCCCCCTGACACCATTTCCCCCCAGATATTTATCTCCATGGCGGGCCACTTCCATGTCCTCGATTTGACGCCAAGCCGGGGGAGAAAAGGTCGCGGGGAAGAAAAGGTCTGAACCATTTTCCCCACACCTTTTTCCCCTTATCGCGCCATCCCCAAAGAGAAATTGCTAGCACCCGGGTAAGGTGGCGGGATCTCGGCGACCATCGATAAAAATTTGCCGTCTCTCCTTACCCGCATCAACCCGACTCTTGATAGGAAGAAAATCCATTGCCCGTCCACTGACCATCTCGGACTGTAGGCATCAGAGGCTAACCACTGCATGTCGGTGCCCTGCGGTGATATGGTGTAGAGCCGGTTACATGCAGTGAACGAAATCCGCGTTCCATCTGGGGACCAGTCGGGTGCCCAAGTCTCGCAATCCTTAAGGTCCCCGAAACGCGTCAGCTCTCGGACATTGCCCCGGAGGTTAATTATCCGCAGTACTCGTGAGCCTCCGCGTCCGTTCTCATACACAATCTCTTCTCCGCTGGGAGACCAGGACTGCCACCCGACAAAGCCCGTGGTGGGTAATATTAGATGCTTGGATCCATCAACCGAGACGATATTTAAGGTAAAGTCCGCGGGACTCGCGTAAGACAGCATACGGTCGTCAAGCGACCACCGGACATCGGCACAACCCCGGCTTTGATCAATGGGAATCACCTTCCTCCTCTCAGATGTCTCAAGATTGACGATGTAAATCGCTCGGTCGGAAGCGATACAACTGTCATAGGCGACGAATTCTCCATCATGAGAGAGTTCTGTGGTTCCAAACTGTAGTGTCAAAGTGGTTTAACATGGCGGGCCACCTCGGGCAAGGTAGTGCTGATACGCGGATTGTAGCACCTTTCGGCAGGAAATGGTGTCAGGCAGGAAATCGTGGCAGGAAATCGTGTCAGAAATGGTGTCAGCTTACTGCCTGATGCCCAATCATTGGCACCTGGTCCTTTATCCGCGCGCCGACGGCGATCTCTCCAAATTCCTGCGACGCATCACCCTGACCCACACGCAGCGTTATCACGCGCGCACCCGGACGGTCGGATCCGGGCACGTTTATCAAGGCCGCTATAAGTCGCTGCTGGTCGAGTCCGACCGTCATTTCCTGACCTTGGTTCGCTACGTGGAAAGGAACGCGAAGCGCGCCGGACTGGTCAAGAAGGCCGAAGACTGGCCGTGGTCCAGCGCTCACGCCCGAGTGGGCGGGAACCAAAGGCAAAAAAAGCTGCTGAGCCCGTGGCCCGTGGCAGAACCGCGTTCTTACCGGGAGTGGCTGCACCGACCGCAGGGGAAGGAAGAAATTGAGAAGATCCGCTCTGCGATAAAGAAAAGCCGACCGTATGGTTCGGAGCAATGGCTGAGGAAGGCCGTGGCGCAATTCGGACTGGAAAACACCCTGCGCAACAGCGGGCGCCCGAGAAATGGTTCCTGACACCATTTTCCCCCTGACACCATTTTCCCCCTGACACCATTTTCCCCACGCTATTTTGTCACCGAGGTACAAACCCCGTAACCATTACCCTGCCGGGTACGTCCCACGATAATGGATGGAGAAGTTGAGGCTGACTAACTTCGCCATTCCGATTGATAGCTACCAATTAGAATTGCTGAGTCTGCGAACATGGCCAAGCCCCCGCCAACCCACGCCCGTCGCCGGAATATTTCTGACTGGAGAGTGAAGCGCGTCTTCGACCTGATGGCGTGTAGTCTCGAGCACTGCTCCTCCCCGCCCCCGAGCGTGAGGGAATTAGCGGCTGAGGTGCACCTGAGCAAGTTCCGCCTTGAGCATCGGTTCAAGGAACAGACCGGGCTTACCATCAAGCAATGCTTCAAGGGACTTGCTCTGAGAAAGGCTGCTCGCCTCCTTTCGAATAGCTTGTTGTCCATTAAGGCAATTTCGATCGAATGCTTGTACAAATGGCCCGTGAACTTGACCGAGGACTTTAAGAAGTGGTTCGGGAAGACCCCGTCTGAGTACCGCGTAGCACATTTTACTAAGAAGCGCAGCACATTTTACTAAGTGAAACATGTTGACGAATCGACATACAGGGCTTAGCTTGGCGTGTGAGTTGGGATAGAGCAGGTTGCGCAGGGCCCGTTTTCCGGCACTGCGGCATTGTGGTCTTGGATGCGGGGGCGGCTCGCGAGTCACTCCTACGGTCGCAGAAGAGCCACAGCGCCTACCCTGAGCCTGTCGAAGGAACCAGAGAGCAGGCACTTGCGCTAGCTGCTGGCGACGGTCACGAAGAGGAGCCGCGCGAGTCAGCAAGCGGTTCCTGGACTTTTTCGGTAGGCCGGATTCGGAGGGAGAAATGCAGCTCAAAACCATTGGCGTGCGGATCGCTCTCGTGTCGGTGCTGGTGGGAGCAGTGCTGGCGGGTGTGCGTGCGGTGGCTCAGGGTCCGTGGTCAAACTCCCCTGTCGCCATGGGACACAGTGTGGTGGTGACTGGGCCAAACAGCCGTAACTTTGATGATGTGCTGGAGCGCTGGTTTCCTGGGGTGACCGGAGTGAACTATTACGCGACGGTCAAGCCGCTTCTGGCCATGGTGCACAACAACACCCTGCGCGTGGTCAAGGCCTACGTGGTGAAGTGGACCATCACGAATGCGGACGGTTCAACCGCCACGGAGTATCTACCGGTCCTGTCGGAGCCCGGACCAGGGCAAGCGCGACTGACCGGGGAGAGAACGGTACTGGGACATGGGGGTAGCGGGTTTGAAACCGCGCTCGTCTCGCCTTACTTTAATTGGCCCCAACGTGGGTTTGCGGGTCTGGTCCAAGGCAACGCGGTGATGATCAGCTTTCAGGCGGCTCGTCTGAAACCCTTGGCATCCAACATTCAGAGCGCCACGCGCGTTCAGACGACGCTGGATGGAGTTATCTTCGGGGACGGCGTTTTCGTTGGCCCGGATACGTCGGGGCTTTACGAGCGGTTTCAGGCAAGCCAGCAAGCGGAAGTGGATGAGGCCGGGTGGCTGCTCAACCAACTCAGCGCTGGCCTTACCGACCAACAATTGAGGGACAGCCTGAGCGGACATATTTACCAGGGCCGCAATTCGACGGGCACGGATCCCGCCAGTCTTTACGCGGCTGCCCAGGGCGAAGAGGCAAGCAGGCTCTTGAGCATCTTCGAGCAAGGTGGCCAAACCGCCTTGCAAGCTATAGCCACCAGGCTGGCAAACGCGAAGCGATTGACCCTCAGGAAGGATGCTGGCCAGTGAGTGGATGGCTTGCACTTGAGCATACCTACGGAGCAGATGTTCTGACTGATGCCTTTAATGTGCGGTGCAATGTTTGGAGGCGATATGGAGAGGCGACGGGCAAGCGTGGTTTTGGTCGTACTAATCCTTTTTGTGCCTGCAATAGTTTATACGAGTAGGTCGGCAGCACAAAACTGCTGTGCCCCCACACCAAATGAACAAATGCCTACGGATTACTTCACCGCATTGACCACCAAGACAGATTTCACGGAGCAGCTTTACTCCTACCGAGGCGCCGTAAACTACGAAGGCTACACCGTCCATGAAGAGTCTCCGACAGGAGGCACGAACTCTTGCTACGATCAGGATCCGGACGATTATCCAGGCACTGGGTCGCCCGTGGTGGATGGAGCATACTGGACCGTTATGAGTGGAAACACCTTTGTTGATGAGCTCGGCTGGCCTCCTTCTACGATCTTGACTTACAGCACGGATTCTAAGGTCACGCTGCCCTGCGGTGTCGTGATGGATCAGGACATGCTGTTCTATTGTACGTACCCGTCCGGGAGCGGAGCCCAATATGTCGAAAATTATCTAACCATCACAATCGTTTCGTACGAGAGAGTGACAAACTGCCACGAAGACATGCTAGGCGATTACACCATGTGTGAGACCATAAGCTTGTTATGAGTGGCGGGAGTTCCGATTAGCAATGGGGGACATCACATGTCCAGACTTATCCTCGTCATCATGGCAATCGGCGTGGCTGGCGGCACGCTAAGAGCCCAGGGAGCATTGAGTCCGCACCAGTACATGCTAGAGGGGGTGGTGACGCATCATGGTAACACGGGGGCCGTCAGCGCGGACTACGGGATTCCACTTTATCAAGCTGTAACGGCCATAGGACAGGAGTACGGCTGGGCTATTCAGTATGAAGATCCGCCCTTCAGCGGAAAGCACGACTTGATTGATCTGACGAACCCGGCTTACCGCTCCGCACACCCCGGTACGGAAGTGCGCTTGGGGCCGGCGGGTGGCCCGTTCAAAAGTACTTATCCGGAGTCGCCGAGTATGTGGACCTCGCCTAGAATGGAGCCTGAGGTGCTAGAGAAGGTCGTTTCCGACTATAACCAGAGCGGCAACCCGGGACATTTCACGGTTCGGGGGCTGTCCGATGGCACTTTTGATGTTATTGGGGACGGCCTTCACGATGACAGCGGGGCTGACGTCCCTAGCCAACCGGTCCTTGACACGCGCATCACCGTTCCCCTGGCGACGCGCAACGGTAACGATGCCCTGCAGGCGGTGCTCGACACGCTCTCATCAAGAATAGGTATAAAGATGTATGTCTACCAGGCTCCCGATCACGAGTTGTCGCTTGTTTCCACAAAGGTGGGGGGTGCAAACGTCCCGGCGCGTGACCTTTTGATGCAGATAGTGAATTGCTTGAGCCGTCCGCATGTGTGGGTGTTCCATTACATCCCGCAGCCGAGGCAGTATGTTTTGGGCATTTTCCCGGTTGCACGAGCAGAGTATGGTGGTTTCGGTCAAAAACGTTTGATTCCCGTCGGACCTCCGCGAATTACCTCTCCTGCGGGGCCGTAATGATTAGCAACGCAACAACGATTCCTAACGGAGGTGGTGACGCATGGCCAGAATCCGGAAATGGAAGGAAACGCTGGTACTCACGTGTGTGACGCTGTTCTTCTCACTTGCGCGGGCGTGGCCGCTGCGACCGCGTGAGGCAGCCCACCAACATGTACCGGGGCATTCGCTGCTCGTCACCGGGATGAACCAGAAAACGGCTTTCGGCGTCGAGCTTATGGCGCGGAGGCCCTATATACGTTTGGCCCACGGATCCCTTGTTCCCGTGGCGATGCCGCTGACTGCGGGAGCATACACCGCTCTGGCCGACGCGCCAGGCGGGGCCCCGGGCGGCCCCGCGCCAGCCACCACTACTTCCACTTGTCTCACGTGCAATACGACCACCGCCCCCTACTGTTGTATAACCGACGCCACATGCTGTAACCACGAATGTCCCCGGTGCTACAGGTATTTGTGCGTGTGTGAGACGAGCGGCACGATCACAGGCTATTACACGACCTGCACTACCGGCTACGTCCGCCCATGCTACCACTACTGTGGTTGAATCGAACCAATGGCAAACCCTGATCTGAAATCAACGCTCGCCACGTGTACCTTCTATCCCGTGCGAGTGGATTTGTGCCGCAGGCTGATCTGGTTTGCGGAGATTGAGCGCGAGACATACCGCCAGGCAGGTTTTCTGGTGCCCCGGCAGGCGCGGATGAGCGAGGCGCGCTACGGATTCAATCTTGATGACGTGCTTTTGCACGATCTTGGGCTGCCGATCGGCGGCGCCTCGTCCCATTACATTTTCATTTCGGCGTTCTGTTGCTCGACGCTGCTGGCGCGGCTGTTGGACGAGGCGCCCAACTGCCTTGTACTGAGAGAGCCCGGCATCCTCGGTCAACTGGCCATGGTGCGGTACCGTCCCGGAACGCCGGAAGCCAGTGCGGAGCGCGAAAAGGACTGGCGGACGTGGGCGGGGCTGGGTTTGCGGCTGCTTACGAGAACGTTTGAACCCTCTCAAACTGTGATCGTCAAGGCCGCCGACGTCTGCAACACCATGGGGGATGTGATACTGGCGGACGATCCTCGCTCCAAGGGAGTGCTCCTGTCGGTGGGGCTGCGGACCTTTATTCTCTCCGTTCTGAAGCTTGAAGATCGGAGGAAGTGGACGCGGAGGCGGGCGGCTTTCTGGCACAAGACGCTGAGGCTCTTCCCGGCCTTGAACGGAGTAAACGTTGCAGAGCTCGACGACGCCCGGAAAGCCGCCTATGTCTGGCTGGTTACGGCGGCCCTGTGGGACCGGTTCCGAAAGCAGGCCGACCCGGAGCGGTTGCTGCTCATGGATGGCGAAGAGGTTTCCGAAGATCCGGCACGCGCGCTGAGGAACGTGACCGCTTTTTTCGGCCTTCCGCTTGAGGAGAGCCGGCTGGAAGAGATTTCGACGAACCCTGTGCTCAGTCACCACGCGAAGTTTACCGACCGGGTGTACGACGCGGCGACTCGCCGGAGTGACCGGGCCGATTGGGAAACGCGCTTCGGCGCCGAAGCCGACCGCGCCATGGAATGGGCTGCACCGATCCAGCAGGCGTTGGAATCGGATGGAGTCAAACTAGGCGCAATGGCGGGCGTTGAAGGCAAGGAGGTCCTACAATGCAGCGCATGAAACAAGAATCAAACGTTGCGGCCTTTCCGTGGCGGACCCTAGCTGTTCTATTCGTAGGAGCGGCTGTGCTGTCGGTCTGCGGAGATTTGAATCTTCGCGCCCAGACACAGCCGGCCTGCACCGGAACTGAATGCGTAACGGCGGGTCCCACAACCGCATCGAACCCCATTGCCGCGCCCGTCGACGCCAATGGCCCCATGACGGCGGCACAGGGTGCGGCGATTCTGCGCGAACTCCAATCCATCCACCTTCTGCTTGAAAATGGCGCCGCGCCGGGGATGGCCGCGCGACGGCCTCCTGTCCCCCAACCGGTCAGGATGCGCGTCGAGCCCGGCTGGTACGAGCTAGGCCGCGCCGATGCGCCGCTGGCGATCGTGGAGTTCACGGATTTGCAGTGTCCCGTCTGCCGCCGTTTCGCGACTACCACGTTTGCCGACATCAAGAAGAATTTCATTGACACCGGCAAGGTCCGCTTCATGGCCCGCGACCTCGCCCTTCCCATGCACCCCTACGCGCTGGGGGCGGCGGAGGCGGCTCGCTGCGCCGGAGACCAGGGCAAGTTCTGGCAATTCCAAGAGGCGGTGCTCAACGATGGGGCGCCACCGGCCCCCGACGTCTTGCTGAAGCATGCGACGGACCAGGGACTCAACTTACAATCGTTTCAGGCCTGCCTGAACGATGGCAGATATAAGCAGTCCATCCAGGCCACTGGGGAGGACGAAGCGGCGCTCGGCATCCATGGCACTCCCGGCTTTGTAATCGGCCGTGCTAGGGGGGAGTTCATTGAAGGCTTGGCGATCCAAGGGGCGCGGCCCTTCGCCTTTTTTCAACAGCAGATTGAGGCGATGCTGAACGGCTCTCCCTCCGGGGCGGCCGGAGGGCATCCGGCCGCCGGTAGCCAGTGATAACCAGAATGCCGGCCGGCGCGGTGACCAACCGCAGAAAGCGAACGCTGTGGTTGACATTTGTTTCACACAAGCAGACTTCTTCCAACGTGCCGACACTCTATGGCAGCAATTGGAGCGCGGCCTGACGGTGGAGGCTGCCGGTAGTCCCAGCCCTCTGCGAGAGATTTGCGCGGCCGGCCAATACACCTATTTGATGGCGACAGCCGACCAGGTATTCACCCATGACGTGATGCTTGCGTTCCTGAGCCGCCTGCGTCGGTGGGCGAAGGAGAGACTCGACGCGCGGCACGCTTCCACACCACAGATCCACATCTATAGGGACGGTTGCGCGCGCGCTTTGTCCCCCGACGCCGTTCCTACCCGCTGGCATTATCTTTATTCTCTTACCCGTGGTGAGCCAGCCTCAATCCGGCTGCTGGAGCCAAACGGCCAGCGGAGATGGTTTGGAATTGTCCTGAGTCGCATCGCGAACCTCCCACTGGGATTCAACCAGCTCCTGGTACACGAGACGTGCCAAGCCTATGAGCTCAATGCTCCCACGCGGGCGCGCAAGCCGCTGGAGGGCGCGATCCTGCTGCATGGGTATCTGTGGTGATCGGGAGGACCTGATGGCGAACGACGCTGGAGCTGTTCTTTGGTTTACCGGCCTTCCGTGCTCGGGAAAATCCACACTGGCCGAATTTGTCGCCCTCGAACTCAAGCGCCGCGGCTGCGATGTGGAGATACTGGACGGAGATCTGATTCGCCGGCACCTGGGGCCGGATTTGGGCTTCAGCAAAGAGGACCGGGATGAGAACGTGCGACGCGTGGGATTTGTGTGTCATTTGCTGGCTCGGCATGGGACTATTGCCCTCGCGGCGCTGGTGTCTCCCTACCGAGCCGCTCGCCAGGAAGTGCGGGCGCAAGGCGGCCAATTCGTGGAAGTGTACGTCAAGGCTTCGCCGACAACATGCAGGCGGAGGGACGTGAAAGGGATGTACAAGAGAGCGGCGCGAGGCGAAATCAGGAACTTCACCGGAGTTGACGATCCCTATGAGCCTCCCCTCGACGCAGAAATTGAAGTGGATACAGAAACTGAGGGTCCGGTGGGGTCTGCCGCGCAGATCATCGTGCGGCTCGAACAGCTTGGCGTGATTGCATCGCAGCCAGCGCTGGCGGCCAGTTGAGGCAGGTAGCGGAAAACCCGGGTCGAGCGGCCTCACGCCGTCTTTTGCGCTGAGAGGAACCGGGAACAGGCACCTCGTTCTCCAGTTTTGTCCCCATTCAAAATTTGAGAATTCAAGAGAAGGGCTGCAAAGGGCAGTGGCTAGCGGTTAGTGGCTAGTAAAAAACCAATGAAGGGCGGCAATTACGCTCGTCAGTCGCGAAGAGCTTATTGAAGAGATTGAAAGCCACATGCGGAAATTCGGAGGCCGGTTTGGCGAATGGTGCGTGGGGACGGCGAAAGATTCTCGCGGGCCGTTTTTCCGGCGGCATCTGGCGGCCGATTTGGGCGATGGACTGATTTATCGCGAGGCCTTTACCACCTCCGCCGCCGACCAGGTGATTGACCACCTGGTGAACGCCTGCGGCCTCCGCCCCGACCGCGACGCCGTCCCCGCGCCCGGCAAAATCGTTTTCGTCTACCGGAAAACACGGGACACGGGGTATGGGGCTGGGGAGAAGGTATCAGGTATCAGGTGTCCGTCAGGTGACGGATGTCAGGTGCAGAGCCAGGCATGGGGGTACGGGATTCGGGCAAAGTGGGAGATGCCCAGGCCGCCCCCCGCAGCGATCAGGCCCTGTTGCACAAGCTGGCAGCGTAGGGGCGAGCGGCGCTCGCCCTAAGGCCGAACGCCGTTCGGCCCTACAAGACGTTCCCGCGCCCGGCCGGTGTTCCACAAGCCCGCGGCGTAGGGGCAGGCAAGTCGGTCAAATAGTCCACACTTGCGGGCAGCCATGAGATTTCAGATGCACCGCGACAAAATGTCCGTCACCCCGGGCGGAGGGCGCCCGCCCATTAGCCAACAAGAGCCAGCAGTAGCCCCTTATCCACAATGGACTCGGCCCGAGTCGCCTTCGCGTCTCCTGGATGCCATTTGGGGGCATCACGGCCTGCATAGTCTGAAGTTCCTTCTTAACCCTCCTTAATCTGCCAGGATTACTCAAGTCTAACCTTCCTTTTGCCGAAGAATAATTGGAGGGTTACTGTGCGTGCAAGGCCGCTCTTGCCCGCCCAGCTTGCTGGCCGCACCGACTCTCGGAGCAAGCACGCGGGAGGAAAAGCCGCGGCACTGCCCAGCGTCTCGCGCCGGCCGCTTTCTCCGCGCCAGCGTACTTATGGTGTCGGCGGAAGGTTCGCCCTAACTAAGGAGCAGGATGGCCACCATCATACACAGCGATAGCCAGCCGGTCAGCTTCTTGCCTAACCCGGCACCCTCGATGGGGCCGCTCGACGCGACCTATGCACCGCCTTACGACGCCGCAGGGCCTGGCGAGGGAGTGGCAACCCGGACCCACCAGCTTTCCTTGCTGGTGGAGGTCAACGCTGCGCTGGCGGGCGCCCTGGATGTGGAATCGGTTCTGGGCGTGATCCTGACGCGATTGGCTGAGCGCGAGGGGTTGAGCCACGCGCGAATCTATCGATTGGACGAGCCCGCCGAGGAGCTTCACCGGGTGGCGTGCGGAGGAAGGAATGGGGTCGACCGGCGCGTCGTTTCCCTGCGGGAGCCCAACCTTCTGAGCTGGGCGATCCGGCAAAGGGAGGCGGCTTACGTTCCACGCGTCGAAAAGGACCCGCGCTGCCACGGGTTCGGCGCGGAGGAGCAATGCGGGTACGCCGTTCCCTTGCAGACGCGCACGCGCGTGCTGGGGGTTCTCGAGGTGGCCGCCGATCAGCCGGATGGCATCCGCTCGGTCACCCGCAAGCTGATCGACCAAGTCGCCACCCAGGCCGCTCTGGCGCTCGAGCGCAGCGAACTTTACAAGCAACTGCGCGTTTCCGAAGAGCGCTTCCGCTCGATTTTTGAACAGGTTCACTTCGGGGTCGCGCTAGCGAGCCTGGATGGGCGGTTTTCCACCGTGAACCCCGCCTTCGCGCGCTTGCTGGGCTACACCTGCGAGGAGTTGCAGGGAAAACACTTCACGGAAATCACCCATCCACAGGACGCGGCAGCAAAGCAGGAGCAGGTGCGATCACTGCAGGAAAACGGGACGGGGCAAGTCAGCCTGGAAATGCGTTACCTGCGCAAGTCCGGCGAATCGGTTTGGTGCGCCACCAACATTTCCCTTCTCCACGACGCGGCGGGCCGTCCCGCCTGCTTCCTGGGGATGGTTCAGGACATCGACGAGCGCAAGAAGGCGGAAGAGGAGCGTGGCCGGTTGCAACAGCAGCTCTTTCAGGCGCAAAAAATGGAGGCCCTGGGAACGCTGGCGGGGGGCATTGCCCACGACTTCAATAATCTGCTGAGCGTCATGCTGGGTTTCGCGTCGCTGGCCCGCCAGCGGCTGAGCTCGGACGATCCTTTGCAGGATTCCCTGGGCATGATCGAGCAGTCGGCCCAGCGCGCCGCCGACTTGACACGCCAACTCCTGGGCTTGGCCCGTCCGGAGCGGCAACAGGTAAAGCCGGTGTGCGTGGACGACGTCCTGGAGCGGGTGCGGCGCATGGTGGCGCGGACCTTCGATCGAAATATCGCGGTCGCCGTCCACAAGGGAAGCGAGCCTTTGTGGGTCAACGCGGAGCCGAGTTACCTTGAACAAGCCCTGCTGAATATGTGCATCAACGCCCGCGACGCGATGCCGCAAGGGGGAGCGCTGACCCTCGAAGCGGGCACCCTCACCCTCGAAGCGTCGCAGCCTGACCTTCCAGCAACTTGCGGTCCGGGACGCTATGCCCGCATTTCCGTACAGGACACGGGCGGGGGAATCGCACCCGAAACCTTGCCTCGGGTTTTCGACCCGTTCTTCACCACCAAGGAACCGGGCCGCGGCACGGGACTGGGTCTCGCCATGGTTTACGGATTCGTGAAAAACCACGACGGGTTCGTGAAAGTGGAAAGCGAGCCGGGCCAGGGGGCGCGGTTCACCATCTCCCTTCCCCTGATTCCCGCCCCCGCCCCGCAAATGAGCGCCGTCGGATTTGGAAATATTCAGCCCGGGTGTGGAACGGTCCTGGTGGTGGACGATGAGCCGTTTGTGCGCGCTTTCGCCACGGAAGGATTGAAAGGGCTCGGCTACCAGGTTTTGGTGGCCGAAAACGGCAAGCAGGCTCTCCAGATTTACGAGCTGCGCCGCAAGGAAATCGACTGCGTTCTGATGGACTTGATCATGCCGGAACTGAGCGGACTGGAGACCTACCGCCGGATGCGAGCGGTTGATCCGCTGGTGCGGGTGGTCTTTGCTTCGGGTTACAGCACCGGTGAGATTCTGCGGGACGCTCCCGACGCGCGCTCGGCGGCGTTCATTGGAAAGCCTTACACGCTCGAAGGGCTTTCCATCGCGCTGCGCAAGGCGGGGATGGGCCAGCCGCGTGGTGGGTGAGATTGCGGTTTGAAAACCCGAGTTCCAGGCGGCAGTTTTCGAGCCGGGGGGATTTGAAAGGATCTCTTCCATGAGGATCCTGGTGGCGGAAGACCAATCGGTGTCCCGGCACATCCTGGTGGCACAATTGCGCAAATGGGGCTATGACGTGACGGCGGTCGAAGACGGCACGCGAGCGTGGGAAGCCTTACAAGCGGAAGATGCGCCGCCGTTGGCGATTCTGGATTGGCTCATGCCGGGCCTGGATGGAATCGACGTCTGCCGCCAGATCCGCCAAAGCCCACGGACGCGGCCAATCTATCTGATCCTTTTAACCGCGCGACAAGGCCAAGAAGACAAGATCCATGGCCTGCAGGCCGGAGCCGACGACTACATCACCAAACCCTTTAACCGTGAGGAGCTTCGTGCGCGCGTGCAGGTGGGCATCCGCGTCCTGGAACTCCAGGGGGCCTTGGCGCAGCGCGTCCGGGAGCTGGAAGAGGCTCTTTCGCGCGTCAAGACGCTGCAAGGACTGCTGCCCATATGTTCTTACTGTAAAAAGATCCGCAACGATCGGAATTACTGGCAACAGGTCGAAGGGTATATCAGCGACCATTCCGAAGCCCAGTTCAGCCACGGGATTTGTCCGGATTGCTACGCGCGATTCGTCCAGCCCGAACTCGATCGTCTACATGCTCATACCGAGAAAACGCAGTGAACACACAACTGATGACTCTGGCGATGATGATTCTGGGACTGCTCGGAATCCTGGGCGGCTTCATCTTGTATCGGAGGGTAGGGGGAGGGCAGATTGCCGTCGTCCGCGAGTGGCTGCGGCGCGAGACGTCGCTGTCGCGGCAGTATCGTGAGCTCTTCGAGAACGCCAATGATGCCATCCTCGTTCACGAGGCGGAAAGCGGGATCATCCTGGACTGCAATCGCAAGGCGTGCGAAATGTATGGGGGGAACCGCAACACCCTGGTGGGCTCCCGCCTGAAAACCCTGACCCATGATATGGGCCGCTACGAGGAGGAGATTCGCCGGGTCGAGGCAGGGCAGAGTTGCGCTGGGTTCACTACCGTCCACTCCCGCATCAGCGGTCCTCCCATTACGGTTCTGGTGAGCTTGTCCACGGTCGAATATGCGGGCAGAACGGCAGTCCTGAACTTCAACCGGGATGTCACCGGGCAGGAAGAAGTAGCTGAAACCCTTCACCGGCGCGATGCGATTCTGGAGGCCGTCAGCTTTGCCGCCGAAAAGCTCCTCTCGGGAGGTGAGTGGGAAGAGAACATTACGTCCGTTTTGGAGCGGTTAGGACAGTCCATGCCCGTAAGCCGGGCTTATATTTTCCAGAACCATACTGACCCGGAGGGCGATCTAGTGGCGAGTCAGCGGTACGAGTGGGCCGCACCAGGGATGACCCCGCAAATTCACAATCCCGAGCTTCAGAACTTCTCCTGGAAAAGAAACCAACTCCAAGAGTGGATGGAAGGGTTCAAGCAAGGGAAAATTGGACAAGCGGTGGTGGCCGACCTTCCGGAATTGGCTCGGCGGCATATGGAAGGGCAGGATATTAAGTCCCTTATCGCGGTGCCTATCTTTGTGGGTGAAACGTGGTGGGGTTTCATCGGCTTTGACGACTGCCAGCGTGCGCGCCAGTGGTCGGGCGTGGAAACGGAGGCCCTACGCGCGGCAGCGAGAACCCTCGGCGCCGCCCTCCAACGCAAGGAGGCTGACCAGACCCTACGCAAAGCCGACGAACTCGTCAAGGCCGTGGTGCAGGCTTCCCCAGTAGCCATTGCGGCTTTGGATGCCGATGGACTTGTCCGCATGTGGAACCCCGCTGCTGAAAGCCTTTTTGGCTGGAGCGAGGCGGAAACCCTCGGCGGGCCCCTTCCCTCGGTTCCGCCGGAGGACTGGGACTATCACCAAGCGCTTTCCGCACGAGCGATGCGGGGCGAGGCCCTCTCGAACGTGGAACTGCGACGCAAGCGGAAAGACGGTTCCTGGATTGATATTCAGCTTTCCACCGCTCCCATTTTCGATGCTCACCACCAAATTGTCGCCCACCTGGGAGTCATGAACGATATTTCCGAGCGCAAGCGGGCGGAAGAAAAGCTGAAACGCTACGCGGCTGACCTGGAGGCCACTAAAACCATTCAGGAAAAGCACAACGAGGAATTGGCGTTGCTGGTTGAGGAATTGGCCCGGGAGCATGATTTTCTACGCGCCCTGATGGATAACCTCCCGGATTACATTTATTTCAAGGATCGCCAAAGCCGCTTCATTCGCACCAATCGGGCGCATGCCCATGCCCTGGGTTTATCCGACCCCACTGAAGCCATCGGCAAGACCGACTTTGACTTTTTTTCCGCGGACGACGCGAAGAATTTCTCCCGCGACGAAGAGCAGATCATTCGATCCGGCCAGCCGCTGATCGACCGGGTGGAGAGCGCGCGGTTGGCGGACGGGCAATTCCTCTGGCTTTCTACCATCAAGATGCCCCTGAGGGACACGCGCGGACGCATCACCGGCCTGGTGGGGATTAGCCGAGACATTACCGAGCGCATGCGCGCCGAGGAAAAACTCAAGCGCTACGCCGCGGAACTGGAGGCGGCTCGCGACGTGCAAGAGCAGAACACTCGTGAGCTCACCAAGGCCTTTGAAGACCTGGGCAATGCCAAGGTGCGGGCGGAGGCCGCCAGCCAGACGAAAAGCGAGTTCCTGGCCAATATGAGCCATGAGATTCGTACGCCCTTAAATGGCATTCTCGGGATGAGTGAACTTCTCTTCGACACACGCCTCTCCTCGGAGCAATCCGAGTACCTCACCATGTTGAAGTTATCCACGGACGCGCTGCTCACCCTGGTGAATGACATCCTGGATTTCTCGAAGGCCGAAGCCCGGAAGATAACTTTGGACGCCATCGAGTTCAAACTGGCGGAGAGCCTTGGGGATTCCCTGAAATCACTCGCTGTCCGCGCCTCCCAGAAGGGGCTCGAGCTGGCTTGTTCACTGTCGCCACAGGTGCCCGAGTACTTGATCGGGGATCCTGGCAGGCTTCGCCAGATCATCCTCAACCTGGTGGGCAACGCCATTAAATTTACGGAGAAAGGCGAGGTGGTGGTCCAGGTTGAGGTGGATTCTCAGAGCGAAGACCATGCAACCTTGCACTTTACCGTTCGTGATACCGGGATCGGAGTCCCCTCCGAGAAGCAACAGATCATTTTCGCGCCCTTTGAGCAGGCAGACGCCTCAAGGACTCGCCGGTACGGGGGCACCGGACTGGGCTTGGCGATCACCTCCCACTTGGTGAAGTTAATGGGAGGGCGAATCTGGGTAGAAAGCGCCCCTGGCCGAGGCAGCAACTTCCACTTCACCGGACGGTTCGGCTTGGGGCGCAGCGCCGGTGCCGCAGGTTGGGCGGAATTTGCCCGGCTCAGAAATCTCCCGGCTTTAGTGGTGGACGATAACTCCACCAACCGTCACATCCTGGTGGAGGTGTTGAAGCGCTGGAAGATGATACCCACCGAGGCAGATGGGGGGCAGCGCGCACTGGCCCTGCTGGAGCAAAGCAAACAGGCCCGGAACCCCTATGCGGTTATCCTTCTCGATTCCAAAATGCTGGACATCGATGGATTCGCCGTAGCCGAATTCGTCAAGTGCGACCCGGAGCTTGCCGGAGCAGTGATCCTGATGCTGGCGTCGGGGGGCCGGCCCGGGGATGCGGCACGCTGCCGCCAGTTGGGCATCGCGGCCTATCTGATGAAGCCGGTGAAACAGTCCGAACTCTTAGATGCCATCCTCTTGGCACTGGGGGGCTCTTCCGGACCGTCCTCCCAGCCGCTTGTCACCCGACATTCCCTCCGGGAGGAGCGGAGGAAGTTGCACATTTTGCTGGCGGAAGACAACCCCGTGAACCAAGCGTTGGTCATGCGTCTTCTGGAGAAGCACGGTCACACGGTCGAGGTCGTGGCAAACGGAAGGAAGGCATTGGAAGCTTTGGAAAGAGCGCCGACAGCCCGATTCGACTTGATCCTGATGGACATGCTCATGCCGGAAATGGGTGGCGAGGAGTGCGTCGCTCGGATCCGGGCGAAAGAGCATGGCTCCGCTTCCCGGATTCCTATTATCGCCCTGACGGCCCACGCCATGGATGGGGACCGCGAGCGCATCCTGGCAATGGGCGTGGAGGATTACCTTCCTAAACCCGTCCGGGCACAACAACTTCTTGAAACCATTGAGAAGCTCCTTCAAATACCTGCGGGGCCGGCGGCCAGCCAATCTCCTGACAACCACGGGGAGAATGTGCTCGACCGGCCTCAAGTGTTGGCACGTTTCGAAGGAGACAAGTTGTTGCTAGGGAATCTGATTAGCGCCTTCTTTGACGATTACCCAAGGTTGGTTGCCGCCGCCCGGGACGCTGCGGCGCACCTGGATAAGGTGGAATTGCAGCGGGCCATCCAGGCTTTGAGAAACCATCTTGCGCTTTTCTCGGCGCCTGCGGCATGTGGCGCCGCGGATTTGGCAGAGTTGGCCGGGCACGCACCGAGCCTGGAGCATCTCGGTGAGGCTTTGGCGCACCTGGAAGAGGAGCTGGAGCGCCTCCAGCCGGCACTGGCAAATCTCGGAAAAGAGGTAACCTCATGACCGTTCTCATCGCCGATGATGATTCCATTTCCCGCCGCATGCTGGAGGCGTTCCTGGTGAAATGGGGTTATGAGGTGGTGGTGGCCCCGCAGGGAGAAGCGGCTTGGGGAATCCTGCAAGGGAACGATGCCCCTCGCCTGGCTATCCTCGATTGGATGATGCCGGGTAGGGACGGCATCGACATCTGCCGGAGCGTCCGCCAGCGCAAGGGCCGGCCGTACACCTATATCCTCTTGCTGACGGCCCGAGGCCAGAAGGAAGACATCGTGGAAGGTTTGGAGGCGGGCGCCGACGATTACGTTACCAAGCCTTTCGATCCTTTTGAACTGCGGGCGCGCCTGCGGGCTGGCCGGCGCATCGTGGAGCTTCAGGAACAACTCCTTCAGGCGCGTGAGGCCTTGCGCGACCAAGCCAGCCGCGACCCCCTCACGGATCTTTGGAACCATGGAACCATTCTCGCCATCTTGCGGAAAGAAGTGGCGCGCGCTTCCCGTACCCACGGTCCCTTTGCCGTCACCATCGCCGACCTGGATCGATTCAAAGCGATCAACGACACCTATGGCCACTCGGCGGGTGACGCTGTCCTGCGGGAGGTCTCCCGCCGACTGCGGGCCGCCACGAGATCGTTTGACTCCCTGGGGCGTTACGGAGGAGATGAGTTCCTGGTAGTGGTTCCGGGATGCGAACCCGCAACCGCCGCGCGTTTTGCCGAGAGCCTTCGCGCCCGCATCGACCGCAAAGCCGTAGAAACTCCGGAAGGCCTGATTCCCGTCACCCTCAGCCTGGGGGTGGTGGCGCTCGAAGAGCTCCGCGAGGTGAAATCTGACACGCTCGTCCGCCTCGCCGATGCCGCCCTTTCTCGCGCCAAGATCGAGGGCCGGAACCGTGTGGCGCTGTCTACAGCCCAAGACGTTGAGAAAGAGGTGTCAAAGCCCCTCCCGGAATGTGCGCAGCAGGATCCTGACGAGCCTCTTATCGACCTGCCTACTCTCCATCCACAACTTGGGCGAGCCGGAATGTGATCGCGCTGGCGGGCCACACTAGAACATCCGCCTGTGGTTTACCTCTTGATGAGGAGTGGCCCCTGCGACACTTTGAACGGCACTAGCGTCCTCTGTTGCGGGCGGTAAAACCGCTTTCCTTTCGCACCAAAACGCTGTACTCTCTCGCCGCCTTTCGCGGTCCTGTTCGCTCGGGAAGAACTCTTAACAAAAACGATTGGCCCCATTCGGGCCACCTAAAACATTTAGGAATTATTTATGTAACTTTCATACAAAAAAATATATGTACTTATGAGCAGGATGGAGGAGAACTGATGCGACGTATAGTTTCGCGGCTGATGCTAGGTCTCATACTCGTTTGCAGCTTGTCGGCCCCCGCGGGTTTTGCCCAGGCGCCTCCGGTTGCTGGGGCGGCGGCCTCGCCGGAAGTTCAGGCCCGGATTGCTACACTCGAACAGCAGGTCGTGGATGCTCGCAGCGCCGGGGATAACGCCTGGATGCTGGTGTGCGCCGCCCTGGTTCTGATGATGACGGGCCCGGGCTTGGCGCTTTTTTATGGAGGATTGGTACGGAAGAAGAATGTGCTGGCCACCATGATGCAGAGCTTTATTCTCATGGGAGTGGTTACGGTCCTATGGGCATTCTTCGGCTACAGCCTGGTCTTCCATGAAGGTAATCCCTTCATCGGGAGCTTCGGTTACCTGTTCCTGCACGGAGTGGGCGCCGCTCCCGACCCCGATTATGCGGGAACGATTCCCCAGCAAACTTTTATGGTGTACCAGCTTATGTTCGCCATCATCACCCCCGCTTTGATTACCGGCGCGTTTGCGGAGCGGATGAAATTCAAAGCCATGCTTCTCTTCATGGTGCTCTGGACCATCATCGTTTACGATCCCATGGCGCACATGGTTTGGGGCAAAGGCGGATTGCTAAACGCCTCCCTAGGCGGGCTGATTGGAATCCCCACGCTGGATTTCGCGGGCGGCACGGTGGTGCATGTGACCTCTGGCGTTTCAGCGCTGGTGTGTGCGTTGTATCTCGGGAAACGTCTGGGGTTCCCCAAGGAACCTCTGCCGCCGCACAGCGTGGTGTTGAGCGTCGTTGGCGCATGTTTGCTTTGGGTGGGATGGTTTGGCTTCAACGCCGGGAGCGCTCTGGCGGCGGGGCGCCTGGCCACCAGCGCTTTCGTGGCCACACACTTCGGCGCTGCCGCTGCGGCGCTCGGCTGGTCAGCAGCGGAGTGGTTGGCGAAAGGCAAGGCCAGCGTTCTGGGCACAATTTCCGGCGCCGTGGCAGGTCTTGTGGCCATTACGCCAGCCGCGGGCTTCGTGGGGCCGATGTCCGCCCTCGCGATCGGCGCCCTCGCGGGCGTGTTCTGCTATCTAATGGTTATGCGAGTCAAGAGCAAGTTCGGTTATGATGATTCGCTGGACGCCTTTGGGGTCCACGGGGCAGGCGGCACTCTGGGCGCGCTCCTGACAGGCGTCTTTGCCGTCAAGGCCATCAATCCCATCTTCAGGGACAAGAACGGATTCGCAACGGCGGTCGGACTCATCGATGGCCACCCTGCTCAGGTGTTAAACCAGTTCGTGGGAGTCGTTGTCGCGTGGGTGTTGGCCGTGGCGGGAACGCTGGTGATCCTCAAGGTTGTGGATTGGGCTGTCGGCCTGCGAGTCACAGAGGAGCAGGAAGTCCAAGGCCTGGATTTGTCTCAGCACGGGGAAGAAGGTTACAATCTGGAAGTCTAATGGGCCGCTGACGGCAAACAGCCGACAGCTTGCACTAACTGTGGGCTGTCGGCTGTCAGCTGTCAGCTACTTATCAAAGGACAATTCACTATGAAGAAAATCGAAGCCATCGTGCAGCCCTCGCGATTCGATGCGGTGAAGAGCGCGCTCCAGGAGGTTGGGGTGGAAGGCATGACGGTCTCTGAAGTGCGCGGTCACGGCCGGCAAAAAGGGCACACTGAGGTCTACCGGGGGAGTGAGTACACCGTGGATCTTCTGCCCAAGATTAAAGTCGAGATGGTGGTTTCTGAAGCCCTTGCGGTCTCCGCTGTGCAAGCCATTCTGCGAGCGGCCAAAACCGGGAAGATTGGCGACGGCAAGATTTTTGTGACCACCGTGGATGAGGCCATCCGCATTCGGAATGAAGATCGCGGTGAATCCGCGTTATAAAGGTTATAGGGTAATGAAGAGGATAAGCGGTTTGGGGCACGAAGGGCATTCGTCCGCTATCCTTTAACCTTTACCCGTTATACTTTGCCCTTTGGGCGGCCACGGATCATCACTTATGTCGTCACCCCTGCCCCCCCTTCCTGGCCCGCTCGCCCTTTCCGTCCTGGCGGATTATTACGCCATTCAAACCCAGCGAATTCAACAGAGCTTCGCCGGGGCGAATGCCGGGACCGCCGTCTTGCGTGCGCGGTCGGACCTGGTGGACTCCCTCGTGGTCCGGCTCTATCAAGAGTTCATCTCGGCGGACCCGCAAGCGCCCCGCCACCTTTGTCTGCTGGCATTGGGTGGTTATGGCCGACGGGAACTCTTTCCGCATTCGGACATTGACCTGCTTTTCCTGACCGAGGATGGCAGCGCACAATCAACCTACCGCGACGGGATTGCCATCCTTTTGCGCATGCTTTGGGACCTGAGAATGCGCGTGGGAAACAGCACACACACCTTGGCGGAGTGTGGCCGCCTCTATCGCGACAACCTAGAATTCAACGTTTCTTTGTTGGACCTGCGGTTCTTGGCGGGAGACCCGGACCTTTATACACGTCTCCGGAGCTCGGTGGTCCCCCACATGGTGGCGCGGGACCGCCAGGACTTGGTGCGCAATCTGGTGGAACTGACGGGCCAGCGCCATGCGAAGCATGGCAACACGATTTTTCATCTGGAGCCCAACCTCAAAGATGCGCCGGGCTGCCTGCGTGATTTTCACGTTTGCCGATGGCTTGCCCGCATTGACGAGCTGGAAAAAAACGGAGGGTGGACGCCGCCGGAACAACTTTGGCCGGAGCGGGATCGCCCCGCCGCCCAGCGGGCTTTTGGGTTTCTCGCGGATGCCCGTTGCTTCCTTCACTACCACTATGGAAGAGACGATAACCAGTTGAGTTACGACGCACAGGCGCGCGCCGCTGCCCGCGGGGTGGGAGTGAAGCTGGCGGAAAAACTTGCCCCGGCGGATTGGATGCGCATCTATTTCCGGCAGGCGCGGGTCATCGACCAACTGACGGCCCAACTCATGGATGAATCCGCCCCCGCGCGGTCCGCCCTTTACGCGTTCTATCAGGACTGGCGATCGCGCTTGTCGAATGCCGATTTCTCGGTCGTCCGAGGCCGCATCTTTGCCCGCCATCCCACCGCCTTTGCCAATGATCCACTCCTGCTTTTGCGCCTGTTTGAGATGGTGGCCCGGCACGGGCTCCCGCTGAGCCATGAAACCGAAAAACTGGTGGAAGCGGAACTGGAGCGGGCCGGCGCCGAAGCGCTTCGTGGGTCACAACTCTGGCAACACTTCGGGCGCATCCTGGTCGAGCCTTACTCCGCCGAGGCGTTGCGCAACATGCACCGCTTGGGCTTGCTCACCCGGCTGTTTCCCGAATTCCAAGCGATTGATTCCCTGGTGATCCGGGACTTCTACCACCGTTACACGGTCGATGAGCACTCCTTTATGACTCTGGAAAACCTCCATCGGCTTCTCAGGGAAAAAGCCAGGCCCCCGGGCCGGGAGACGCCTGGGGCCGAACGGGCTTGGGAATGGAAATTCGGGGAGATTCTCTCGGAAGTCGAACAGCCGAAACTTCTCTATCTCACCCTCCTCTTTCACGACGTCGGCAAGGGGTTTCCCGAAATGGACGATCACATTCAAGGAAGCCTTCAAGCGCTGGAAGGAATACAGGCGCGCCTGGAGCTTCCGGAAGAGGGCTGGCAAACGGTTCGGTTCCTCATCGCAAGTCACTTGGAAATGTCGGCCGCATCCCGGCGGCGCGATGTCTTTGACCCGGAGACGGTGCGCGACTTTGCCAAAGTCGTGGGTACCGTGGAACGCCTGAAAATGCTTTGCCTGCTCACTTACGCCGACATATGCGCCGTCAATCCTGAAGCCATGACGCCGTGGAAGGCCGAACTCTTGTGGCAGCTTTACGCCGCGACCACCAATTACCTGACGCGGAGCGTGGATGATGAAAGGTTGCGCATCACCGGAACACCCTCAGGGGAAATGGAAAATGTTCTGGCGGTGGTCGGTACTCCCGTAAGCGCTGAGGATCTGCGCCTTTTCCTGGAAGGATTCCCGCGGCGCTACACCGCCACTCGCACCCCGGAACAAATCGCCGGGCATTTTGAATTGGCGCGCCGATTGACGAGCGAACCGATGGCGGTGGAGTTGCATGCGCGCAACAGTCATTTTGAGTTGACGGTCGTCACCGCCGACCGGCCATACCTGTTTGCTTCCATTACCGGAACCCTTGCTGCCTGGGGAATGAGCATCGTTAAGGCCGATGCGTTCGCCAATGCCGTCGGCATGATTCTGGATACTTTCACATTCGTCGATCTACACCGCACCCTCGAGCTGAATCCTTCGGAAAGAGACCGCTTCAAGCAAAACCTTGTGGATGTTCTTAAGGGGACGCTGGAATTGGAAAAACTCCTAAGTGGCAGGGCTCGCGCGGAAGCCGCGTCGCAACCCAAGGTCGAGGTCACCCCGCGCGTGCGTTTTGACAGCCAGACCTCTTCCCACAGCACGCTTCTCGAACTTATCGCCCAGGACCGCCCCGGCCTGCTCTTTGACGTCAGCTCGGTTCTTGCTGATCAGGGTTGCAATATCGAAGTGGCCTTGGTTGACACAGAAGGACGACGCGCCATTGACGTGTTCTACCTGACCTGCCGTGGCGCCAAGCTCGATCCCGCAACGCAGGAAGCCGTGGGCAATGCCTTGCGGCAGCGATTGTGAGCGGCGGCTGGCGTTCGGGCCGGCCGGGTGAGGGTGTAGCTCGAACTTGGTCTGAGATCCGCGGCTTTTCCGTATCCATCGGGGACGAGCCGCGCACCTGGAAAACTGGTCCGGGCTACACCTGCTTATTGCCCCCGTGGAACCGTCCGAACGCACGGGCCAGCATCAGCGACATCGTCAGGATGCCCGCCCCAAGCACAAGGACGTGCGGGGTCTCGCGAAGATTGAAGCTGCCGACACGACAGACGAGCAGGTAGCCAACAGCAAGGTTGAAGAAACCCCAAATGACATTGACCATCGAGGAGGACAAGCCTACCCCGGGTGGTGATGCGAAGGGGCTCTGGAAGGCACGCCCCGAAATTCCATTGCCGAGATGGGGCAGGGTGTTCGCGAGGAATGCGCCCCCGAAGAAGTACGCCACATAGTGGTACCAGGTCATTGTTGCTCCCTCCTGGCTGTCAAATTCCGACTGAATATACAGCAAGCGGGATTTCCCCTGCATCAACGTCACGCCTTGGCGGATTTGACCGGCTTCACTTCGAACAAGTGGCGAGGATGCTCGCGAGCAATGCGCTCCAATCCGAACAGGGCTTGCTCTGAACCTTCTTCCTTGAGCTGTTGGAAAGATCGCGTGTTGGTGCTGGCGCAGCGGGGGCAGGGGAACATCATGCGCCCGAGAAAATCCTCACCGGGTGTATTTTGAAAGAAGAGTGAGCGCACGGGATCGTGGTTCGTTTGCATCAGACAGGCGTGGCAAATGAACCAATGCTTCCGGTTGATTCTCTTTAGATGATTCAGAACACCCATAAAATATGCCCTCCCCGCCCTTCTCTGATTATCTCCGGTTTGAGGAATTCTTCAAGATGTGTTCGACTGCGCCTTCACGCCGGCGTAAGCCCGAGGCCGGGACGATCCGGGAGCAAAAGCTTTCCATTCTTGACTTGCACTCCTGAGAAGGGATCGTTGGCAATCAGAAGGTTTCCGTCCAAGTCTGCATAGTCAACCAGGGGCGAAAGGTGGGCTGCGGCCGTGACGCTCACTGAACTCGAGACCATGCAGCCCAGCATGGTTTTGAGCCCCAACGCGCGCGCCATTTGCAGCATCTTGAAAGCTTCCAAAATTCCGCCAGATTTATCCAACTTGACGTTCACACCATCGAAGATGCCCACGAGCTTAGGAATGTCGCCCGCATGCTGGCAGGCCTCGTCGGCAATCAATGGCATGTGCACGCGTTCCCGCACCCAACGCGTCTCCTCCAGCATGTCGGCGGGCATGGGCTGCTCGACGAATTCCACTCCCTGCCCCGCCAGCCAGTTAATTTTGCGCACGGCCTCCTCTTTGTCCCTCCAGCCTTCGTTGGCGTCCACGCGCAGAGGTTTGTTCGTGACGCTGCGCACGGCCGTGATGGTGGCTTCATCGGTGTCGAGGCCCACTTTAATTTTGAGGACGGGAAAAGGCTCAGCTTCACGAACTTTTTGACGGGTGATTTCCGGAGTATCAATCCCGATAGAAAAAGTGGTGATGGGAGCATCTTTTGGATCAAGGCCGAAGTAGCGGTACAGCGGCACCCCGAACCTTTGCCCTACCCAATCCATCAGGGCGATGTCGAGAGCGGCTCTGGCCGCGTATTGTCCCGGCACGCGATGAAAAATCTCCGCCAGGAGCTTCTGGAATTGCCAGGGGTCGGCCCCCGTCATCAAATCCCGCACGGATTCGGCCGCCCGCTGCGCGTCTACGGCGTTCTCGTGGTAACGGACGATGGGCGCTCCTTCGCCGTGGCCGATCACGCCGTCGCGGATATACCGCACGTGGAGAGTGTCGCGGTACGCACTCGATGCCATTGTGGTGGTCCAGGTGTGGCGAAGATTCAGACGGACAATTTTCGTCTCAAACAGTTGCGTAGTAAGGCTGTGGGCGGCCTGCGGAGCGCTCGTCCGGCCCAGCGCCCGCGCCGGAGCCTCCCAGCCCTCCACAATGGCAGCAGCTCCCAGAGTTTTCACCCAGTCGCGCCGATTCATTTCAACCTCCTGCAGGCAACAAGTAGCTTGGTCCAATGCTGATCGGCGAGGCGGCTGATCTGCACCCCGGGATGCTCGTGCGTCGAGTCGTGGATGAATCTGCCGTGGCCGATGTACATGCCGGTATGAGTGATCCGCTCGGATGACGCGCCGAAGAAAAGCAGATCGCCAGCTCGGAGTTTGTTGCGTTTCACGGGCGCAACGCCCTTCCACGCTGCCTGTAAGTCGGCATCGCGGGGCATCACGATACCGCGCTGACGCACCAGCATTTGGGTAAAACCCGAACAATCAAACCCGAAGGTGGAAGTCCCGCCCCAAAGGTACGTGATTCCTAGAAAACGCTTGGCGAGTTCGATCGCCCCCTGGACGCCGAGGGGTTGGAAATCAGATTCAATGTCGCCACCTTGAATCCAGGCGGTCCGTTCATCGGGCAGCCGGACCTGAATCCACTCCCGGCCAGAGCGGGGGCCAGCCGCGCTCTCCTGCTCCGCCACCACCTCTAGGCGCACCTCAAAAGGCAGGGTCAAAAGAGGTTCATGCTTTGTTACCGAGGGTTCACGGTAGACGTTTGCAAAAAGGCCTGCTACTTGCACAAACTTCCCGGCGGACGCATAGGTGTGGCCGCCGGGGCTATCGCGGCGGCACGAGGCCAGCGGCATCCAGCCAGTGTAGTCGTCGGGCGTACGCACCCTAACCCACTCGCCCCTTTCCTCGACCAGAACAACGTTGGTGCCGTAGATCGCTTGCGAAACCACGTCGGCGCCCTCGGCCGGAGCGGAATACATGTTGGCGACGGGCTTGACCACAACCGCGCTTGGGGAAGGCGGGATCATCAAGGCGAAGACGAGCAACAGGTTCATGAAAATGCTCCTCCGACAACCTCACGGGGTGGCGCGCCGCAGGCTTGAGAGACTTGCCTTCAGGACCACGTTACTTGTAAGAAATAACGCGCCCATAAGAACTCGAACGGCTCAGGCGGTTGAAGTAGTCATACGCCTGCCGCGCAACTTCTTCGACGGCGTGCTCACCCTCATCGTCTCGGGCGACGTAGGTGGTAGTGACCGACATGATGAACGGATGACCCGGAATGTTGATCAAACCAGTATCACAACGCACGCCTTCCAGGGCCCCGGGTTTATCCGCGATGGAAACATCTTCGGGGAGAGCCTTGTGGAATTCGCTGTCCTTGGGCAGCGTCAGAAGGTCAAGGTATTCCTTGGTGCGCGCAGCATCAAGAGCCTGGCCGGCGTTGACTTTTTCCAAGAGGGTCAGCATCTCGCGCGGCGTGGAGACGTTTTCGTTCCCCTTCTTGGCGGCCTCAAGGTCAATCATATGACGCCGCAGCTTGGTTTCTTTCAGCCCCAGGCGCATAACCCCGGCGTTGATGTTGTCCGTTCCCAGCCGGTCGATAAGGATATTCGTCGCCGTATTGTCACTCAGCACCACCATGAAGATGGCAAGATCGCGCAGGGTCAAGGTAACCGTGCCGTCCCCCAGCATGGTTAGGATCGGTTCCGTGTCTCCTCGAGTCATCTCACTGCGCCGCAACGTATGCTTCTCGTCGAGCGAAAGCTTTCCTTCCTGCGCCTGGCGCATCAACTCCAAGAGGACCGTAAGTTTGATGGAACTCGCCTGGGGAAAGACCGTGTCCGGCAGGCGCAGAAATGTTTCGCCGGTCGTAAGGTCCTTGATCGCATAGCCCATCAGCCCGTCCAGATGATCAGCAATGTTCGCCAAACGCGTTTCGACCCTTGCGTGCAGGGCCGATGGGAGCGTCTCCTGTGCGTGCAGTGCCGCGCCGGCAGTCATTACAATCGGCAGAAGGGCCAAAGCCCGAGTCGAAACATAAACTCTTGTCATTTTGCCCCTCGCGGACGGTGGCTGCTATTGTTGCGGGAGCATAAATTTCCGCTCCCCTGATAGATGATAACACCGCAAACCACCCGGACACCAAGGCGCCAGGAAAGCTTGGTGTATTGGTGGTGAATAGGCGCGGGCGGAAGCTTAAGCGAGAAGCTTCTTGACGACAGTGCCGGAAATATCCGTGAGCCGGAAATCCCGCCCCTGGAATTTGTACGTCAGTTTGGTGTGATCCATGCCCATTAGGTTGAGGATGGTGGCGTGCAAGTCGTGGATGTCAATGGGATCCTCCACGACGTTGTAACCAAGCTCGTCAGTGTTTCCGAGAGTCATTCCGGGCTTGATGCCTCCCCCTGCGAGCCACATCGTGAAAGCGCGCGGATGGTGATCGCGCCCGAGAAACTTCGATTTGTCGCGGGCTTCATTCATAGGCGTGCGCCCGAATTCCCCGCCCCAGACGACCAGCGTGGAATCAAGCAGGCCGCGTTGCTTCAGATCCTTAACGAGGGCAGCGGCGGCTTGGTCGGTTTCCTGGCATAATTTCGGCAAGCGGTGGACGATGTCGCCGTTCGCGGTGGTACCGTGAGTGTCCCAGCCGCGATGATAGAGCTGCACAAAGCGCACGCCGCGCTCCACCAACCGCCGCGCCAGCAGGCAGTTGTTGGCAAAGGATTTCTTGCCCGGTTCCGTACCGTACATCTTGTGGATGTGTTCGGGCTCTTTGGAAATGTCCGCCAGATCTGGAACGCTGGTCTGCATCTTGTACGCCATTTCGTAGGAAGCGATGCGCGTGGCGATTTCCGGATCGTTCGCAGTTTTCAAATTCATCTCATTGAGATCTTTCAGAGCGTCCAACGACTCGCGCCGTTCTTCCGGTGAAACGCCCTCGGGATTGGTGAGGTATAGCACCGGGTCGCCCTGTGAGCGGAATTCAACTCCCTGATAAACCGTGGGGAGAAATCCGCTTCCCCAACAAGACTTGCCGCCGTCGGGCTGATTTTCACCTGAAAGCAACACCACAAACCCTGGCAAGTCGGCGCATTCACTTCCCAGGCCGTAGGTGAGCCAAGAGCCCATGCTGGGGCGGCCGATGAGCTGGAACCCGCAGTTCATGTAAATCTGAGCCGGGGCGTGATTGAACTGTGTGGTGCTGATCGATTTCACAATCGCAATGTCGTCAGCGATTTCCTGAAGGTGGGGCAGAAGCTCGGAGATTTCCGCGCCGCATTTGCCGCTCTTGGGAAAGTTGTAGGGCGAGCCGAGGAGGCGCGGCACCCCTTTGATGAAGGCGAAGCGTTGGCCTTTCATAAACTCCTGGGGAATGAGTTGGCCGTTGTACTGTTGGAGCTTGGGCTTATAGTCGAGCATGTCGAGATGCGAAGGCGCCCCTGCCATGAAGAGATAAATAACGCTCTTGGCCTTGGCGGGAAACATGGACGGCTTGGAAGCCAGAGGATTGGGCCCGGCCACGCCCATACCCGGCGGCACAACTCCCGCCGCAAACAGGTCACGACGTAAGAGAAGAGACAGCGCGGTGGCGCCGACGCCGATTCCTGCTTGTTTGAAAAAATAGCGCCGGGTGAGGGCTTTTGCCAGTTCTTCCTGATTCTGCGGAGATCTGTCGCTCATCGGTTATTCCTTTGTTATCGCTTCGTCCAAATTGAGCAGGACATTTGAAACCATGGTCCACGCTGCGGCCTCCGGCAGGTTTGCTGGCGGTCCGGTGTATCCCTTGGCGACCAAACTTGCGGCCTTCGGCTCATTTTGGAAATGCGTAACCTCGCGGCGGTAATACATAAGGATACGATCCAGTTCCGGCTTGGTGGGACGCCGGGTCAAGCATCGGCGGAATCCGAAAGTAGCCCGGCTAGCGGCGTCAGATCCCCCATCTTGAAGAATCTTGCGGCCCAAGGCCTGCGCGGCTGCAAAGAACGCGGGGTCATTAAGAGTCGTCAACGCCTGGAGCGGGGTGTTGGTGCGCACGCGCCGTACCGTGCAGAACTCACGTGTGGGCGCGTCAAAGGTAGTCCAACTGGGGTAAGGCGATGTGCGCCGGATAAAGGTGTAAAGAGAACGGCGGTAACCGTCCTCCCCTTTGCTCTCCTCCCACTTATCACTGTTGTAAGGGCGGTCCCATACGCCCTCGGGCTGGTAGGGGAAAACGCTGGGGCCGCCAATCTTTGGGCTGAGCAAGCCGCTCGCCGCCAGCGTCATGTCCCGGACCATTTCCGCCGGCACGCGGAATCGCGGGCCCCGCGCCAGCAGCAGATTGTAGGGGTCTTTTTCCTCAAGTTCAGGCGTGGAGTTGGAGGATTGACGGTAAGTGGCGGAGGTCACGATCAGCCGCAGGATTTTCTTCATGCTCCAGCCGTCGCGCATGAATTCCACCGCCAGCCAATCGAGTAGCAGCGGATGCGTGGGAGGCGTGCCTTGCGTTCCGAAATCTTCGCTGGTCTCCACAATGCCGCGGCCAAACAACTGTTCCCAGTAGCGATTCACCGTGACGCGCGCGGTGAGCGGGTTATCGTCCGATACGAGCCAGTTGGCCAAACCCAGACGGTTGGGCATTTGATCTTCGGGCATGGGATTGAGGATGAAAGGAACTCCCGCGCACACCTTGTCACCAACGCTCAGGAAGGCGCCGCGGATGTGCAGGTTCGTGCAGGGCCGCTCGAACGAATTCTTTTCGCCCATGACCAGAGTCGTGGCGGTGCCCAGCTTGGAGTCCTCGTCCTCGATCTCCTTCTTTTTATCGCGCGTCGGCTTTAGTAGCGGGGCAATGGCATGATACGCCGCAGCGAGGTCGGCGGCGGATTTTTCCATCCGCTGCGCCGAGGGAAGGTCCAGAACATTGCGAAGCCGCGCGGGAACGCTGACCACCACACGTGGATCAGCCATGGTGGTGACGGAAATCCGGAAGCGGCCTATCCCACATTTGGAAAAGGCCATGTCGTGCTTCATGCGAATGGTCAGCACGGTACCGCCGTCGAATCCGAAGGGCTTGTCAGGAACAAGAACTCCCCTGCGGGTGGTTATCGATTTGTCGTCGGTCGTCTCGATGCCCCAACCCTTGGGCCGCGGCTTGTCGTTTACCAGGTTTTCGAACCGGTATTCGGATTGCGATTCGTCCGCGGCAGCCTCTTTGAAAACGATCTTCTGGGGGCTCGCGGGCTTTTCCGTGGAAGCGGCTTGCATTTCGAAGTCACTCAAAAAGAAGTTCCCATCATGGTCGCGACCCGGCCCGCCGGTGGGCAGGCTGGGGTCACTCATCACTTCCAGGCGCACGCCGGTAATCCCGATAAGTTCCGTGCTGGCCGAAATTTCGTAGGCATCAGCATCAGGATTCTTTCCGCCCGCCAGAAGCGATCCGTCGGCCAGAAGTTTAAGGGTTGCGCCACCCTGCGACAGGTAATGGCTGGGTTGAAGCACCGTCCATTTTGCTTCCGCCGCTTTGATGTCCTGTTCCCACTGCGCTTGCGCGGCGGCCAGTTCCGGCGTGGGCGTGTCCAGCACGTTTTGGAGCTTGGCGATTTCCGCGCGCAACTCCTTACTCTTTGCTGCTTGCTCGGGGGTAGGTAGCTCTAAGTCTGGTTCCTTCGCGTACGGGCCCCCGGAGAAATTTCCGTCTACGTATTTCTCACCGGCAAAAAAAGCCAGGAAGCGGTAGTAGTCCTTCTGTGTGAAGGGATCAAACTTGTGGTTATGGCATTCGGCGCAAGCCAGAGTACTTCCGAGCCAGACGGTGGCGGTAGTATTTACCCGGTCAACTTGTGTGTACCAGTAGTACTCTTCGGGGTCGACGCCGCCCTCCATGTTGGTCATGGCGTTGCGATTGAAGCCGGTGGCGATCAACTGTTCCGTGGACGGCTGCGGCACCATGTCGCCGGCGATTTGCTCGATGGTGAACTCGCGGAACGACATGTCTTCGTTGAAGGCATTGATGACCCAGTCGCGGTACTTCCACATCGTCCGCCGCAGATCCTTTTCGTAGCCATGGGTGTCGGCGTAGCGCGCCAAATCGAGCCACCCCGCCGCCCAGCGCTCTCCAAAGTGCGGCGAGGCGAGCAGGCGGTCCACCACCTTTTCATACGCCTGAGGACTGTGGTCGGCCAGGAACGCATCTACCTCCTCCGGGGTGGGCGGAAGGCCGGTCAGATCGAGCGACACGCGACGGATCAACGTTTCCTTGCCGGCTTCCGATGAGGGCTTGAGGCCTTCCGTTTCCAGCCGGGCGATAACGAAGTTATCAATCGGATTCCGGCACCAAGCGTTGTTTTTCACTTTCGGCACATCGGGCCGCACGGGCTTGACGTAAGCCCAATGCTTAACCGGATTCGCGGCGGCCATGAGCGCCACGGAATCGGGGCCGCGCGCCCCCTGGTCAATCCATTTGCGGATTGCTTCCACGTCGTCAGCAGCGAGCGGCGGACCGCCGTACGGCATCTTGGGACGGTCGAGGCCTATGATGCGCCGCACCAACGGGCTCTTCTCGCTGTCGCCCGGAATCACCACGCTGCCGTTCGCGCTCCCCTTTAAAATTGCTGCCAGCGAATCCAACCGCAGCCCGTTTTGCTGAAGCGCGGGCCCATGACATGCGTAGCAACGGCCGGCGAGAATGGGGCGTATCTCCGCGGCGAAATTTCCTGTCCCGTTCTCATGCGCATGAGCTGCAACGGGCACTGTTTGCGCCAGCGCGGATTCCTTGGGAATCACGAAAGAGTTCTGATCAATCCAGGTACGAACCAATTTGATTTGACTTGCCGGAAGCGGATCGGCGCCCACGGGCATCCGGGCCTCTTCTCCGACACCCAGCAGGCGCTTAACCAAGGGGCTCTTCTCACTGTCGCCGGGAATGACAACCCTGCCGGATTCGCCGCCCTTCAACATGGCTATTTCGCTGTCCAGGCGCAACCCGCCTTGCGGCTTCTCGCTGCCGTGGCAGGCGATGCAGCTCTTTTGAAAGATGGGGGCGATGTCGTGCGCGAAGGTGATCTTGGCAAGAGGTTTATGGGCAGTGACTTGGGGTTGGGCAGTGATTCGCGCCGCGCCTGCTGCCAGAGCCACGAGAAAAAAACAGAAGCCACCCGCCAGGAGCGGAAGCTGTATCCTTGGGCGCCCGGGTTGTGAAGGGAGCTTCACTGAGTTTGGATGTTTGCCCGAAGGCTGGTTCTGTAATCTGCGCGCGCCGGAAAAGTCGTGGAAGCGGAAACCCTGCAAGCGAAATTGAAATATACCGCCACATGGGGCAATGATGCAACGAAATCCTGGGGCTCGGGGCCTTTGTTATCACAGTGTGAAATTTGTGGCTCGAAGCTTCGCCCTGCCCCACCGATTGGGGTGGCGATGGAAAAAAATTTCGACAACGGCCCCGCATCTTCAATCCACGTTGCCATTTCAGGAAAGAGGAATTAAACTCTGTCAATATGAACATTGAAAGACGGCGGGTTCCCCGTTACTCAGCTCACGTGAAGGCCAGCATCATACTGCCGGGGGAGAGCACCGCCCTCCCAGTGATGGTGGAAGACTTGTGCGTCCTCGGATGCTTGCTGGAGAATGGCCCAACCTTGGAGATCCACCAGGAGTGCAATTTTGCCCTGACATGGAAAGGCCGGGAATTCCAGACTCCCGCGGTGGTCGCCTGGAGGGGTGAGCAGGGCCAGGTAGGATTGGAATTCCGCAACACTGAGCCGGCGAATCAGCAATTGCTGCGGGAAGCCTGCGCCGATTTTCTGATGAAACCGCTTGTGCGGCTGTCAAAAGATCACCGATAGCCTGAATCCAGCAACACGATCCGTGCCTCCGCCGGCGGGGATTAATGAAGGCTGTGGGACCCGTCCCTGGTTCCAGGGGGACAACCGTGCAGTGTTCATTCTATTGACTGCGCACACGGCCAACAAAAAGGGCCGCCCGCAGGGGCGGCCTTTTTCGATTCTGCTAGACCCATGGAGTTAGACAGCGACCTTCTCCTCTTCCGGTTTGGCGGTAGCGCCAATCTGCACGAGGTCTGACTTGGGTTTCTGGAGGACAATCTCCTCATACACCTTCCGGACTTGAGCGGCCTGCTGCGCTTCCCATGCTGCTTTGCGGCGTGCTTTATCTTCTTCCGCAGCGGTCTGGGGCACGGCTTCGAGGGTGCGAACGCGGGCGGCGTCCTCGGCATTCACCGTGAGGGAGTGCTGGGTGGTATCAAGTTCAACGCTCTTGCCCTTGGCATAGATCGCGTGCTTGCCGTGGGTCTTGTACCACTCCGCTACGCTGGCGTTCTTATACATGTTCTCGATGATTTTCCGCCAGCCGATGCCCGTGTTGTACGCGCAGAATGAGATTTCTCCCAGTTGGGTCGCGTACGGGATGATGCACATTTCGGTGCGGCGGAAGTCGTAGTTGAAGAGATCCTGGAACCACATGCCGGCGATGAAGAGCAGATTCCACGGATCGGAGCGGCGCTTCAAGGCGTCTTCCAGTGTCCGGTTCGGATCAGAGGCGCCGTACTTTTCCCGCGTCTTCTTTTCCCCTGAGAGCGCAAACGACTTGTCAAATTTCTTGATCAGGTCCATCAGGGCCAAACTCTTGGGCGCCTTAAAGGGCTTGTAGTTTTTCAGAATCCCCATGGCCAGCATGAAATTGGAAAACTTCTTTCCGCGTGCCGCGTCCGTGACCTTCTGGATATCCTTCACCAACCCGGGAACATTCAAAAATTCCGGTACCGGCGCCCATTCCTTGGTTTCCTTGTTGATCATGAGCGCCGTACCCACGCCACAGTTCGGGTGGCATCCGCAACTGACCATGCCCCACTGGGCCTCCGGACCTTTCACCAGGTCCGCGAAATCGGCAAACGCGCTGAACATCGAAATGGGGAACCAGTCGCGAGTGGGTTCGGTAATGCCGGTCTGCTTCTTCACGTCGCCGGCGAGATGCGCAAGCGTGTAACGCTGTCGCAGCCGGCGCTGCGGGGTAATGTCCTCATCGCGCCCGGTAAAGGAAACGGGTTGGAAGGCAACGAAGGCGATTTTCTTGGGGTTCTCGCGGGCGAAATTCACGATAGGGCCAACCTGGTCGTTGTTGACGTTATTTACTATGGTGATGACCAGGATGATCTCGATGCCCGCCTCGTGCATGTTTTCGATAGCACGCAGCTTCACGTCGAATAGATTGCCGACCTGGCGATGGTTGTTGGCGTCGTTGCCGATTCCGTCAAATTGCAGGTAGGCATAACGCAAACCCGCTTCGAAAGCACGCCGACAGAAATCCTTGTCCTTGGCGAACTCGATGCCGTTCGTCGCCGCCTGCACGCTGTTGTAACCAAGCTTGCGCGCGTAGCGAATCGCGTCGATGAAATAAGGCGACATGGTCGGCTCGCCACCCGAAAATTGCACGGACATTTGGCGGCGCGGCTTGATCTTGATAGCATTGTCGAGAATCTCTTTGACGTCTTCCCAGGTCAGTTCGTGCACGAAGCCGACTTGGTTGGCGTCCATGAAGCAGGGATCGCACATCATATTGCAGCGATTGGTCAGGTCCACAGTCAGCACCGACCCACGGCCGTGCTTGATGGAGCTGGAGCCGTGATTGTGCAGGCCCTCATCATTGTGGGCGCGAATGTCGCGGCCCGGGAAGTTGCGTTCGATCCAACTCAGGAACTTGGCGTCGACGGCCATCATGTCTTCGAAGTGACCATGGATGTGGCAATCCTTCACCATCCAAACCTCGCCGTCGCGCTCGATGATATTGGCCTTGACCTCACCGGTCTTCTCCGTAAGCAACGACTGCCAGTTCTCGTCGCCATTCATAATCTTGGCGCGCGCTTCCTTCACGCACTCAGGGCAGAGTGAATCGGTCTGGCGTGGCCATCCCAATTGGGGTTTGGTCTTTTGCCAGGATTTCAAGAGCGGCTTGTCAGACCATTTGGGAATGAATGTTGGACCCGGGCGGTATTTATTGAAGAATTGAACTGTGTCAAACACGACCGTGGCCGTTGAACAAACGGCTTGGTCCACGTACTTCATGAGCCGCTGGCCTCTGATTCTTGGCATAGCGAATTGTCCTTTCCCCTTAGTGAAGATGACGAACCATCACTCCAATTGGAGCTGTGTAGGCCTTCTATGTGGCCCTTCGGCAATTGCTCTTGGTGAAATCCCCTGACTGTTTTCCCTGAATCAAGCGGACCAGTCATCGCGCAGGTTGACAAAGCCTCAATGAGCCTTAATACCTGTGCCCTACACTTAGAAGACCGTGCAATTAGAGGCTGCCTTGCCCTGCTTCGCGGTACTCGGACCGCCGGAGGCTAAATGTCCGAACGCTCCCGCCTCCTAATTATGCGTGCAAATGATACGAGTTAGAGGAGTTAAGGTTAAGGAGTTTGTGTTGAACGGTTGTTTTGACCGGTTGTACGGCACAAAAAGTCCTGTGAATGGCTTTCGTAAGTCGCTCGATATAAGGTGTTTGGCAGACAGATTAATGACGTATATCATATTCTGCGGTGAGCGTTATCTTTCGTTACTGGGCCTCGCCTTGAGAATGTCCTCCGCTTCTAATTCCGGAATTTAACCGGGCTGCTCGCCCGGCGTGAGCTGGTAGTCACGGTTCAGAACCCTCTCAGGCATTGGGTGGGCTGGAGTTTAGAGCAGTAATTTTGCATCGCCAAACCGCTGTGCCGCGATTACATCAGGACAGGCAACGCGGCCTGTAAATCAAACCGACCCGCCGCCGTCGATTTCTAGCGTTTGACCATTCTGTGCACTCGTTGTTATAGTTGAGGTTTGCATCTTGCAGGCAGGAAGTCGTCTAGCCAATGGCCAATATCCAAATAACATTTCCTGATGGCGCATCCCGAGAGTTTCCGCAAGGCACGACCGCACTGGAAGTCGCCAAGTCGATCGGTCCGCGCCTGGCGGCCGACGCGTTGGCAGCAAAGCAAGGTGACCGGCTGGTTGATCTAACAACCAAGCTGGAGGCGGATGGGCCCATTCAATTCATCATGCCGTCGTCAGTGGAAGGGCTGGAGATTTTCCGCCACTCCTCTGCGCATTTGCTTGCCGCCGCCGTCACCGAACTTTTCCCTGACGCGCATCCGGGCATCGGGCCGGCTACGGAGACTGGCTTCTATTACGACTTTTATCGGGAAAAGCCTTTCACGGAAGAGGATCTGGGAAAGATCGAAGCTAAGATGCGGGAGCTCGTTCAGGCCAACTTGTCCAATGACCGGGTGTATTTTCCCAAGGAAGAAGGGTTAAAGGTTTTTGAGCAGATGGGCGAGTTCCTGAAATGCCAGTTGATTCAGGAAAAAGCCGACCCGGTGTTTTCTGCTTACCGAACCGGCAAGTTCCTAGACTTTTGCCGGGGGCCGCACATTCCTTCCACGGGACGAATCAAGGCGTTCAAGCTTTTGAGCGTGGCGGGAGCTTACTGGAAGGGTGACGAGCACTCACGCCCCATGCAGCGCATTTATGGAACCGCCTTTTTCAGCCAGAAGGACCTGGATGCGTTTCTCCAACAAATCGAAGAGGCCAAGAAGCGCGACCACCGCCGATTGGGCAAAGATCTGGACCTCTTCAGCATTCAAGACGATGCCGGACCGGGCCTGATTTTCTGGCATCCCAAGGGCGGCGTCATTCGCCGGGAAATTGAAGACTGGCTGCGCGATGAGCTAACCGCCCGCGGATACGATCTGGTTTTTACTCCCCACGCCATGCGGCTGCATTTGTGGGAAATAAGCGGTCACACCAACTTTTATCGCGAAAACATGTTTGGGGCAATGGAAGTGGAGAACGACCAGTATCAGCTCAAGCCCATGAACTGCCCCGGCCACATTCTGATTTACAAGTCGCGGGCGCGCAGTTATCGCGAGCTGCCCATGCGTTTGGCGGAACTCGGAACAGTTTATCGTTACGAACGCTCGGGCGTGATGCACGGGCTGTTGCGCGTGCGCGGGTTCACTCAGGATGACGCGCACATCTTCTGCATGCCCGAGCAACTGGAGGCCGAGGTTCAGGCGTGCGTGGAATTTGCGCACCTCGTGCTCAAAACCTTCGGCTTCGATCAATATCAAGTGGAGCTTTCCGCTCGCGATCCCGGAAATCCCGAACACTACGCAGGCACCGTGGACGAATGGAAGCTGGCGGAAGGCGCGCTGATGAACACCTTGAAGCGCATGGATATACCGTTTAAGTATATGCCCGGCGAAGCGGTTTTTTATGGCCCGAAGATTGACGTCCAGCTGGTCGACGCAATCGGCCGGCCCTGGCAACTCACCACCGTGCAGTTTGATTTCAATCTGCCGTCGCGCTTCGGATTGGAGTACGTCGGTTCGGATGGGCATTTGCACACGCCAGTGATGGTTCACCGTGCATTGTTTGGGTCCATCGAACGGTTCTTCGGAGTCCTCATTGAGCACTACACGGGCGCCTTTCCCGTATGGTTGGCGCCGGTGCAGGCCGTCATACTGCCGATCAGTGATAAGCACGCGTCCTATGCCCGGGAGGTTCTCGAAGAACTTCGCCGTGCCAAGATTCGCGTCCAGTTGGACGATCGCAATGAGAAGTTGAATGCGCGGATTCGCGACTCGCAATTGCAGAAGGTCCCCTTCATGCTGGTGGTGGGCGATCGCGAGGCCCAAAACCGCAGTGTGGCAGTTCGCCGGAGAGATACCGGCGACGCGGGTTCTCGTCCTCTGGCCGAGTTCGTGGATTGGGCCCGACAGCTTATCGACACCCGGGCTGCGAAATGGTAAGCTAGGCAACAGCTTCCGACCGTGTGGTCTCCAGGCCTGGACGCAATGTGCAGTCTTTTTGGGCCCCCGTGGGGGCTGGGAGGGAAGATATATCGCCGACCGATTCGCTCGAATAAATGAGAGGATTCGCGCCAAGGAAATCCGGGTGATTGATGAGGAAGGGGCGCAGCTTGGTATCATGGCGCCTTTCGAGGCCCTGAAAACCGCAAAGAGTCAGGGCTTGGACTTGGTGGAAGTCGCCCCCACCGCCAATCCTCCTGTGTGCCGCATCATCAATTATGGGAAGTACCTTTACCAGCTCAGCAAGCGGCAACACGAGGCGCGCAAACATCAGAAGTCCATTGGGCTGAAGGAAGTTAAGATGCGGCCCCGCACCTCGATCCACGATTTTGAAACCAAGCGCAACAAGGTTGTAGATTTTCTGCAGGAAGGGGCGAAGGTCAAGGTCACGATTATGTTCCGCGGGCGCGAGATGGCGCATCGGAATTTGGGCTTTGATATGATCGAGCGCTTGATTCAGGACGTGGGGGATGCCGGGCAGGTGGAAGCGCGGCCGCGCCTCGAGGGCCCGAACCTGACCGCCATTCTGGCGCCTAAGAAGGCGGCAGGCAAGTCCGGGGGGGGGGCATCCCCGCGCCCTCCGGCCAGCCATCCTGCCACGCCCTCGTCCCCGCCCGTCAAACCCAGTGCGCCGCTTTCGGCTTCGGCCAAGCCCGCGGGGTCGCAAGAATCTTCAGGAGGATAGATTTGGCTAAGGTCACGAAAGGCAAACTCAAGCTCAAGACCCATAAGGGAGCTGCCAAGAGGTTCAAGATAACCGGCAGCGGCAAGGTCATGCGTCACCATTCTTTTGTTCGTCACATCCTGACGTCCAAATCCAGCAAGCGCAAGCGGCGGCTGGGCAAGTCGGTGGAGTTGTCACCCGCCAACTTGGCGCAGGTTCTCCGCATGCTTCCTTACGGAAAGTAAGAAAAACAGTGGCTGGTGGCCAGTGATTAGTGGCTGGCAACAGCCTTAAGAACAGTGGACAGTGGATAGATCTAACCACTAACAACTAGCCACTGTCTTTCAAGGGTGCGGGAAGGCTTCACCGAGGCCAAGAGGGTGCCTTCACTGCCCCAAGCAGAAGTTAGGAGCTAGAACCCAGAAGCTAGAAGAAAAGAGCAGTCGAGCTAGCTTTGTCATTCTATTTCCTAACTTCTAGCTTCTAAATTCTTCAGAAAAGGAGAAACCCATGCCTCGAGTTAAGCGCGGCACTGTGCGTCGCGCCAATCGGAAAAAGCTCGCCAAGCTCACCAAAGGCTATTTCCTCACCAAAAGCAAGCTCTACCGCTCCATGAAAGAAGCCGCGGATAAGGCTGGCCGTTATGCATTCCGCGACCGGCGTCGAAAAAAGCGCGATTTCCGCAGGCTCTGGATCCTTCGCATCAGCGCCGCCGCACGCTCCCACGAGCTTACCTACAGCCAGTTCATTCACGGACTGAAAACGCTGGGAATTGAACTGGATCGCAAGATGCTCGCGGAAATGGCCGTGAAAGATCAATTAGCGTTCGCGGAGTTGGCCGGCAAGGTGAAGCAGGCCATTAATAGCCAACCGCCGGCAGCGAACAGTTAGGGCCGATTCCTCAGCAAGCTTGGGCGCTCTTGAGGAACTGCGGGAACGGCGGCATGCGGCCGCCGCCGGGTTAGTTCCCCTGTAATCCGGATTGCTCAACACGTCGTGTTCCCCGAAGGGGAACAACGTCATTAGCCGTAGGTGAAACCTGCGGAACGCAAGCCCGCATAATCAGTTTCCGACCCCGAAGGGGTCGAACGGTTCGATGTCATCAGGGTCGGAAGGATCTTTTTCGTTGGCGTCCTGATCCGTAGGTTTCGTCTACGGCTAATGATATTCCGCCCTTTCGGGGCGGCACGGAAAAGCAGGGGCGGTTCGCGAACCGCCCCTACGCAACATACTATGACCATCGACGAAAAAGTTCGGAAGACGCTCGTCGAGTTGGGCGTCACCGACGCTGCGGGTGTGGAAGGGCTTTTCGCCGAAGTGTCCGCCGCCATCGGACAGGAACGGGATTTCCTGGTTATGCGGGGCGCGACAGGCAAGGCCGAACACGAGAAACTCTGCAAAGACCTTCGAGACCGCTGGCTGGCGCGCAAGAACGGGATCTTGTCCTTCATCGACGAGAATTGGCTCAAGAAGGCGGCGAAGGATTTGAAGCCGGCCGTCGGCAAGCATTTCAACGCCCTACGGCAGGCTTCGACTCGCTTGGAGATTGCAGATCTGCTTCGGGATTTTCGCCGGGACGTGGCAGTGACGGTTACGGGACAGCAACTCAAAGCCAGTGCCGGGCCGGCGATCGTTGCGACCTCCACCCAGGATCTTACCCTCCCGGGCAACCGCCGTCCCCTCGGCTCGCTGCATCCCGTCACCCAGATGCAACGCGAAATTGAAGAAATCTTCCTCAATCTCGGCTTCCGGATCGAGAGTGGGCCGGAAATCGAATCCGTCTATTACAACTTCGATGCGTTGAACATCCCGGAGAGCCATCCTTCGCGCGACGACTGGGATACGCTTTACATCGATTCGAAAACTGTATTGCGCACGCACACCTCGCCCGTGCAAATCCGCGCGATGGAAAAATACGGGGCGCCGCTTTACATCATTATTCCCGGGAAGTGTTATCGCCACGACAACCCCGATGCCAGCCACTCGCCCATGTTCCATCAGATCGAAGGTTTGGCCATCGCCAGCGATATCACTTTTGCCGACTTGAAGGGGGCTCTCGACTTCTTTGCCAAGAAACTCTTTGGTGAAAAAGTTCGCACGCGGTTCCAGCCCAGCTTCTTCCCCTTTACTGAACCGAGCGGCGAGGTATCCATCAGTTGCATCTTTTGCGGCGGTGAAGGTTGCCGCGTGTGCAAAGAGAGCGGTTGGATTGAGGTGATGGGTTGCGGCATGGTCCATCCCCAGGTGCTGCGCAACGGAGGCATCGATCCCGAAAAATATACGGGTTGGGCATTTGGATTGGGGATCGACCGCTTCGCCATGATGATGTATGACATCAATGACATCCAGCTTTTTTTCCAGAGCGACGTTCGCTTCTTAGAGCAATTCTGAACTCTGAACCATGAAGATATCGGTAAACTGGCTTAAAGAATTCGTCAAAATAGAGAGCAGCCCCCGCCAGCTCAAGTCGGACCTTACCATGATCGGCTTGAACACCGAGTCGCTGGCTCAGGTGGGCAATGATTGGGTGCTCGATGTGGAAGTCACCACCAATCGCCCTGACTGCCTCAGCCATTATGGCGTGGCGCGGGAGCTTGCCACGCACTATGGCCAAGCACTGAAAAAATTGGAATTTCCGGTGAAGGAGTCAGGCGGACCCGCCCGGGGAGTGATATCAATTGAGATTTCTGATCCCGATCTCTGCGCCCGATACTGCGGCCGGGTCGTTCAAAACGTACAGGTGAAGCCCTCTCCCGACTGGTTGGTGAAGCGCTTGG
>JBEKNU010000017.1:0-42550 GCA_049522495.1 Terriglobia bacterium | reverse complement strand
GCATGGCGTTCTGAAGTTTTTCGCATTCGGCGATGGCGGCGCGAATTTGCGCTGATTGGCCCGCGGCGTCGAGGTCCGCCGCGGCTCGGGCAAGGTGCATCAATATCCGGTTGGAGTGGACGTGAATATCCACCTGAGTCAGCACGCTCGCCTGGAAGAAATCCTGCCGATCCGCCGGTACCAAAGGCTTGGCCTTTTCTGCCAGGAGCCGGGCCCTACTCCAGCGCGAGTCAGCCTCCGCGGTGATCTTGGCGAGAAATTCGCCCCCGCCCTTTACGTTTGAAAATTCCGGTTCGCCCAAGTACCTCTTCCCGGGAGAAGTGTCGTTACCCGCAATAAGGCCGAGCAACAACCGGCGAGCGACGGATTGGTAGTAGTGGTCCTCCATGGTCGCGTCTTCCTGCTCGCCATATCTCGCCGGGGCGGCGAAATAGGCGCGATAGTAATCTTGCAGGGCGGGGGCGGCGGCCGCACCGAATTCTTCCTTGCACCACTTTTCCAGGTAGACCGAGCTCTGGTCGACCCGCGGGTTGGTCCAGGGATCGGCTTGCCAAGCCAGCTCCATGAGCGCGCGCGTGGTCATGACCACCGGACGCACGTTTGCCGTGTTGTCCAACAGGTAGTTGGTTGCGCCGGCTCTTACCGTGCGCCCCAGCTCGCGCGCTATACGTTCCAGCGGTATGCCCTCCGTGAAATGATTGGAGCGCCCGCTGATCATGGCGGTGTGGTAGTACACCCCCTGACCTTTGCTGATCGTGCCCCCATCCTGAATCAGGCCCTGCCCGTTGTCAGGCCAGACCAGGGATACGCCTTCCGGAAGGTGCAGAAAACCCTCCTGCGCAAACTTGGAGGATTCCTGCCAGGCGTTCATGATGAAGATGGGCTCCCGAACCGTGGAGCGCACGACGGCCATTTGGGCCTCAATGGCCGTGCTGATCACACGCGCCCTTTCCTCGTCGCTGGACGGAGCATCCTTGTCAACGGTCCAAAACGGGCGGTCGTGCTGGCCCCGGTAACCCACCGTCCAGATGATTTCGGAGTTGCGATATTGGCTGACGGCCCGCTTCCAGGCTGCGGTCAATATATCCGCATGGCTGATAAACGAGTAAGGCTGGTCGCTGGGCCAGCGGTAGGTGTTCAACCCCAAGGTTTCCACGTGATGTTGAGTGAGAATCAGGCCTCGCTCGCCCGCCGCCACAACCTGGGGTTCGTACGGGAATTTGAACGTGCTGGGGCAAACCATGTTTCCCTTGAGGCGGAGAATGGCCTCGAAAACCCGGTCCCACGTCTCGAGGGAAATCCCGGTTCCATCGTCTAGTCCGGGCTTCCAGCCCGTCAACAGATCTTCATCATTGATAAACCAGCCGCGATAACGAAACGTCGGCGGACCCTGAACCTCTTTAAATCCGCTGGGAACCAGCACTTGCGCCCGGCGCGCGGGCGGGTGATCCGTCCACCAGTACAATGGGTCGACGCCCAGAAATTCCTGGGAGAACTGGTAAATGGCGTAGATTGTGCCCCGCATGTCAGCGCCCGTCAGAACGATGGCTTGATGGATGGGGGATGCCGGCAAGGGATCGCGAACCGCTTGAAGGGTTAGTTTCTCCCACCCGGAAGGCCTTTCGATGCTCTTGGGCAGTTCGCCTTTCAGTCCGATCCAAATCGTCGTGGCTTTGGCATCGGCAGGCCGGTGCACCACCTGAACGCGGGCACCGAAAACTTTTTCCATGTCCGATGCCAGATCACTCGCAGCCTTCTGTACGGGCACGGGTTCATTCGCGTCAATTAACAACGTCGTGGCAGAGTTAATCGCCACTTGGGCGCGAACTCCCACGACCATAACTTGCAAAAATATGATAAGTGCTAAGGTCCGTTTTACCATCGATTTAGTCACCTCGTTGCATTGACTCCGCCGAAAACAACTAAATGCCGACAAAAAATGGTCTTTGATTGTGGCGTCCTCGTCCGTTCCATCTTCGCGTGCCGAGATGGAGTTTAGTTCCGTTAACGTTAACGCAACCTTGGAATAGCACTGGCAACCCCACATGTCAAGCTCTTTTCAAAAATTCTTTTCAAGGGTATTTCTTAGGGCTTTTGTTGAGGGCGGTTTGAGTAAAACCTCAGCAGTTCGGCCGGCAGGTAATTTCGGCGAACGAAACAGAGTGCTCTGAGCTTGTCCTTTCTCTTACCCGATTAGGTTTTGCTTCGTTGGTTTCAGTCCCACGCCAGGGGCAGCAAGTGCCATCTCGCTTCCGGTTGAGCTGAGTTGCCTGGACACTGGTTGCAAATGACGGGTCTCGCGGAACAGGTACAGGTTGGAGCGCATCACGATACCTGGATTCAAAAAGTGGGTGACAGGGATGGGAATACCCTGAAAAATGTTTTCGACGATCAGCCGGACGGCAGTTTGCCCCTGAATGTAAGGGCGTTGGTAAATGGAGGCGTGAATGGTTCCTTTCTCAAAGAAGGGAACCATTTCCGGGAACAAATCAGTGGTGATAAGGCGTACCTTCCCGGCAAGGCCGCAGGCCTTGAGGGCATAACAAACTGGCAAGGCTATAGCGATATTCACGTATAACCCTGCTATGTCCGGGTATGCCGCGAGCAGGTCACGGCATTTTTCAAAAGTCTCATCCTCATCGGCGTGACCTTCAAGGACATCAATAACCTGGCCGTTCTCACAGTACTGAGGAAACATGGCGGCAAAGCCCTCTGTTTTCCTGCGGTGGTCCTCAGTGTGCAAGGTTCCGGTGATGACCGCTGTTTTGGCCCCAGGACCGACAAAACTCCCCATGAGTTCTGCTGCTAATCTCCCGCCTAATTCCGGATCGACGCAAACCACGGAGGAACGGGAACTGCCTGGCGAGTCCGAGGCGACACAGACGACTCTAACATTTCTTCCTTCGGCCTCGTCGATCAGCGGTTGGAGACAATGAGGATTGCCCGGTGTGATGATCACTGCCCGAACATCCGTCTCCAGCATTTCCTTCAGCCGCTCGCATTCCCCCACTTCTATTTTCGGAATGGGGCGGTAATCCACTTGCACTCCTATCGACTCAAAGCGACGGCATTCATCCAGGATTCCATCCCGCAAGGGATCGTAGAAGTAGTGTGCGCCGCGCGGAATGCAAACCCCGATCTTTACGTTCGGGCGCCCTACCGACAGCATGCGGGCCGCAAGGTTGGGTGTGTACCCCACCGCTTTGGCAATTTGTAGAATTCTTCCCCGGGTTTTCTTACTGACCCCTTTGCGAGCGTGCAGGGCGCGGTCAACCGTGCCAATAGATACTTTGGCAAGTTGGGCTATTTCGGGAATCCCCATTTTCTTTTTGTGGGTTTCCGCTTCGTGAATCTGGGGGCTGGACTTCACAGTTTAACCGCTCCAAGTTGAAATGAAGTAACAGAGGCAAGTCCTGCCACCATTACCTCGATCGAGTCCTTCCGTAATGCCATTGCCTCGGCACAAAAAACCCGTGCCAGTGCAGCGCACCACCCCAGCATTTCCTTCAAAAGCGGTAACGCTACCGGGATCATAAACCCGAAGCAGAGGAAAATCAACCTATTAAATGACGGATGGGGTAGTGGGTCAATTTGACGTAGAGGCGGCGGAACCTGTCCCCGATTCTGTCGGGACGCCGCCATTTGGCGACCTTAACTCGCCGCAACAACGTCAAATTGACCCACTACCACGCCGGTAATCTCCCACGCGAACCCGCCAGCCTGGTTGCAGTTTCCCCCCGCAGCATCTTGGCCCCAGTTGGGCGGGGAGCGTCCGACAAAGCGGCAATTGCGGCGTCTATCCTTTGCACGGCTGATTTCGGAAGCTTTTCGAGTTGCTTTGCGGCACGAGCAGGGCGAAGCCAGCGTAGCAGACCTGCTTTGTAGGTCCGCAGCCCTTGGGCGCCGAAAACCCGCAGAGCTTGAAAAGCGGCTCTGCGCCAGCCTGCCACAAATCCTAAAATACGGGTCGGTATTGGGTTCGGGAGCGCGAATCAAACGAAGAGCCGCAGACCGCAAAAACGGCGGTCTGCGCTACGCTCGCTTTAGGTTCCCATAGTCCTCTTCGGTTGGAAACGCTTCGTCCTCCTTCCGTTCGGATGCTTCAAGTTGCTCGAACAAGAGAAGTGAGCCGAGGGGACTTATATTGCAACACGGGTCATCCGGCTTCGAGCATCGGGGACACAGCTTGTGCCTTGGGGGCTCCGGGTCGTCCAGGCAGGAACTCGGATTGATAATATAGAGCGGCTCTCCGTTTATGTCGTAATCCCGCATTTGGGCAACTTTGTGACGTGGCATGGGTCAACCATCCTAATCGCGGGCGGCGTCGATCCGCGGCGGCGGACATTCTATGTCGGCGACCGTTAAGAAGCCAGAACCGGCCACGGATGGGACGCGGTGACAGAGATGTTGCCCGTGTTCGTGGGGCGCCCCGATGCGCCGGGGCGCCGCCCGCGTGGCCACCACCCTGTGGGGGAGGAATGGACTCACGTTTCCGTATCGCGTATACTTACGATTACGGGTTAACCTGGAGAAGATGCCCATGAATTTGACGATAAAACTTCCCGATGAAGATGTTGCGGCTCTAAAGGCCAAGGCCACGGCGCAGGGTATCACCGAAGAGCAATACGCCCTGCAGGTTTTGGAGCAGGACCTGGCACCCGAATGGCTTCGCAAATCGTGGGCAACCGCCAAGGAAACCGGATTGGACCAGCTTTCCATCGATGAGATCGACGCGGAGATTGCGGCAGCGCGAAAAGCCAGGCGCGAAGCCAACCCGCACCCCGGCGTATGATCCGCGTTGGACCGGCAAGACTAAACACTTCCCCGCCACCTGGCGCGAGACCCGAATTGTCACGGCTCGACACTTTTTGGAAATCATAGCCAGCGAACCCGCACAACAACGCGGCTAACCAAGCGAATGTAGCGCGGACCCCCGTCGTTGGGGTCCGCGGTTCTTACTTTGCACCTACGGTAATTCTCGATGACCGGCGTCTGTCCTCGGTTTCGGAAGCGTGAACCCAAGGAAGAACCGCAGACCGCAAAGGCGGCGGTCTGCGCTACGCTCGCTGTCCCCCTTGTCCCCCCGGGTTCCTCGGAGGCGTGCTTGACGTCGCTCCCCGCGTTGCGCTAGGGTAAGAGGCGAGAAGTGTTATCTGACAGGTGATGACACCCGTGACGATTACTATCGACCTCCAACCCGAAATCGAACGCGGCCTCCTGGCGCAAGCCCAAGCCAAGGGGGTTTCGCTCGCTGACTACGTGCAGGAGATCGTGGTTCGGGAGGCGCGCGCCGGCGAGGCCGAACCCACCCTGCCAGCGCTCCGCACCGGCCAGGCACTGATCGACGCTTTCGCGGATATCCGCGGCTTGCTCACCGACGAAGACATTGATCGGATGTTCACCCGCAATCCATCGCCGGCGCGGCCGGTGGATCTGTCGTGAACGGGGGCTTTCTTCTGGACACCAACATCCCTTCCGAGCTGATGCGTCCTGGCCCGGAACCCAAAGTACAGAACTGGCTGGCGGCCCAGGATATCCGCACATTGTTTCTGAGCGTGGTGAGCGTCGGCGAAATGGAATCGGGATTCGCGACCACGCTTGATGCGGCGCGTCGGGTGCGTCTGGAAGCATCGCTGGCGCGCCACTTGGCACATCTGTTTGCGGGGCGGGTTTTGCCGGTAACCCAGTCGATTGCGGTCCGATGGGGCAGACTCGACGGCATGCGCAAGATGGCCGGGCGGCCCCTCAGCGCCCACGACGGAATGATCGCCGCCACCGCCCTTGAACATGACCTCACTCTCGTCACGCGGAACGTGAAGGACTTTGCCGGCCTCGGCGTCGTTCTTCTCAACCCCTGGAATGCCGTGTGAATCTTCATGCCGAGGCACTGCGCCATCCTGGAAACAAGAGTCTAAACAACCTGGCGTGTGGCACAGGCACTCCTGCCTGTGTCTAGGGCTGATGCATTCCATGCATAGGACACAGGCAAGAGTGCCTGTGCCACCAGTAAGATGCCAGAACCGGCCACGGATAGGATGCGGTGACAGAGATGTTGCGCGGGTTCGTGGGGCGCCCCGAGGCATCGGGGCGCCACCCGCCACGTTTGCTATGGATTCTCCGGTGGAGGCACCAGTGGCGCGATGGACTGTATTAACGCGGGGAGATGGTTTTGGACGGTGTCCCAAACCACGGCGAGATCCACGTGGTCATATTCATGGATCATCAGATTCCGCATGTTGATCATCGCCGCCCAGGGAAGGCCAGGCAGACTGGCTCGCGTTTCACGCGAGATTCGGCGGGCCGCCTCGCCAATGATTTCCAGTCGCCGGATAACTGCATCCTGGCACTGTGTGTCCAGAATGAATTCTTCTTTGGTTTTTGCGGAGGCGTAAGCGGCAGCCAGTTTAGCTGCTTCCAGGATGTCGAGCAAGTAGGCAACGTCACGCGGCATAGAGAACCCGTGCCGAATCCAATATGGCCTTTCGACGGATGTAATTCCGGCTGTTTTCAAGGCCTCGGCGGCTTACCAGATCTACTTCGCGAGCAAAGATTTGTTTCAGCTCTTCCTCCATCTGGACCAAATCAAACAGGCTGGGGTGGGAGTCCGGCGCAAAGGTCACGAGCACGTCCACGTCGCTCGCGGGGCCAAAGTCCGGCCGCAAGGCCGAACCGAAAAGGGCCAGCTCGGCAATTTTCCACTTCTGGCAGAATTCGCCCATTCGTGCCGGGTTCGTCTCACTGAGCACGCTCATCCTCGCACCCTCCAATTGTCGTATCCCAATAATATCACGCTACGCTCGCTCGTTCGTCAATCGGCAATCGAAAATCGTCAATCGACGATTACCTACGCGCCTACTTGACGGTGATGGATGGAAACCCGGAAGCGCTGGAAAAAGCCCTCATGAACAAGCCGTGAGATGTAGCACCCCGATGCATCGGGGCGCCACCCGCGCTTCAAACACCTCCCTCACGTTCAAGAATGCGTTTGACATCGCGCTTGCCATGCAGAATGCGAATTACGCGGAGGGTGTCGTCGTCCAGAAGGTAATAAATCCGGATGGCTTCAAATCCCGCAACCGCCCATGTGCGAAGCGTTTGAAGCTGTGGGTTGCTGGAATGGTAACGCGGGCCGACCAAGGGATGCTGCTGCAACAATTGAATAGTTTGCCGGACAGCCGTTCGGAAGCGAACGGCCACGTCGGGGAGATTCAGGGTAACGAGGTAGTAGCGAAACTGGCGCACCAGATCGTCGCTGGCGGCTTGCCGATACGATACCTTCACGGACGCGGGCCCGTTTTATGCTCGGCAAGGAGGGCATTCGTTTGCGCGTTCACCGAACCCCAAAATTCGTCTTCTGCCAGTTCCTTTGATGCCAGACCTTCCGCCAGCAGGGCGTCCAGCTCTTCCTGTGTCCCCGCAAAGCCCGGTACGGTGCGCTGTTCGACGGCGGCCAAGGCTGCGTCTACGACTTCCTCAACCGACTGGTAGGCACCCCGGCTCATAACGTTGTGAACCCGCCGCTCCTGCTCGGGGGTAAGATGAATAACCATACTGTCCCGCCTCTCGCGTTCCTCACCTACAGGATACGGGAAAATTCTCCGTGTAGCAACGAGGTTGAACAGGGCGGGTAGCACAGGCACCCTTGCCTGTGCCATGGCTAATGCCTTCCCTGCATAGAGCACCCCGATGCATCGGGGTGCCACCGTTAAGAAGCCAGAACCGGCCACGGATGGGACGCGGTGACAGAGATGTTGCCCGGGTTCGTGGGGCGCCCCGATGCATCGTGGCGCCAGCCGCAGGAGCCGTTCGTGTAGCGCGGACCCCCGCCTTTGGGGTCCGCGGTTCTTCCGTAGGGAAAACCACAAATCCTAAAATACGGGTCGGTATTGGGTTCGGGAGCGCGAATCAAAGGAAGAGCCGCAGACCGCAAAAACGGCGGTCTGCGCTACGCTCGCTGTTTTCCCCTGACACCTGACATCCGTCAGCTGACGGGCACCTGACACCTTGGGGTCCCGCGCCATCGTTGCCGCCACAATCGAGTCAAGGTTGGGCATCAAGGGAAAAGACCGCGGACAGGAAGACACCGCCCGTGGCTAAGAGGGTGGTTGGCCCATAGGCGGGCGTGCCGATTCCGCCAGCGACCGGGCAATCTCCCTGGCGATTTTTCGCTCGTCTTCGGGCAGGTTGGCCAATACCGATTCGTCGTGGGTCTTGGCCAGTTCCAGACCGGGTTTGAGGAATTGCAGGCGAGCTCGGAGCTCTTCGGGGTCAGCTTCAAGAAGGGCATCAACCAGACGGCTCGTGTCTTCGAGCGACGCAACCCCGGAGGCTGCACGTATCATGTCGAGCCTTGCCTCAAGCCGGGTATTCAGAGCTGCTTCGCGAGGTTCGAGTTCATGGAATCGACGGACCCATCCGAGCGCTTCATCAACCCTTTTTTCCAAGAGGAGCAGGCGCGCCGTGGCCTGGAGGCCTTTGTGAACATAAGGCAGAATGCCGCTCTGAGCGCACAGAGCATAGTCCGCGAGGGCTTCTTCGGGTTTCCCCATTCCCTCGTGGACCACACCTCGGTAGAGGATGTCCAAGAATCGGAACTCCATCGGACCGCCTGGAAACTCAAGCGATTGGTTGAGGTCCTTTAGAGCTTCATCAAGCCGACCAACCATACCGTAGATGAGTGCACGAAATGCGAGTCCCACGGTTGCTATTTCTGTCGGGGCGAGCTGTAATTGAAACAGCGCGGCGCAGTCAGCGAGCGCACCCTGAAAGTCGCCAAGTTGGGCTTTGGCAATGCCACGAATAAGGAGGGCGCTAGCCACCCGCTTTGCCGGAGCGTCCTTCAGTTCCATGGCTGCGTTGCAGGATGCAATCGCGCCTTCGGAATCTCCCTCCCGGATTTTGGCAGCACCACGATAAACGAGGCCTTCAGCAATGTGTTCCGTTGTCGCACCCGGTAACTCCGTTAGCGTGGTGTAATCCGCCATCGCGCCCTGAAGGTCGCCCAGTTGGTCTCTGGCAGCAGCTCGCCTGAGAAGAGCATTGGCCACAAGCTCTGGCGGAGCGTCCTTGACATGCATCACCGCGGTATAATCCGCCACCGCACCCTTTAAATCACTCTGCTTGCCTTTGGTGAGACCGCGGCATATGAGGGCAGCACCCACGTGTTGTGCCGAGGCGGTCTTGAGCTCGATTACCTTTGTGTAGTCCGCAATCGCACCCTGGGTATTCCCCAGTTCGCCTTTGGAAAAACCACGGTACATGAGGGCTATTGCCAAGTTCTTGATAGGGGGACCTGTCTGTTCGACAGCGATAGTGAGATCTTCGATGGCTCCTTTCAAATCTTCCATCCGCGCTCTGGCCGTGCCACGACCAAACACAGCCAGCAGGCGCAATTCAAGCTTTAGACGGGGGCTCTGCAGCACCTGTTCGAATTGCTCTTTAGCTTCGGCATTTTTGTTGTTATTCAGAAGACACATGCCTAAGTTCACCCGTGCTTTCGCATTCTGCGGGTCTTTTGTTAGAGCCTCTGAGTAGCTCTTCAGAGCTTGCTCAAAGTCTCCTTTCTCCATGAGTCGGCCGGCCAGAAGCGAAAACCCTAAAGAGTCAAACTTAGCTGCGGACCTTGCTTTGCTGCCGGCTAGCTCGGCGAACAACCCGGCTGCCGACGGCAAGTCGCCCACGGTGATATACGCATCCGCAATACGTTCCATCTCCCGCCTGCACTCCGTGGGTTCGTCAAAGGTCGCAGCAAAATACTCAGCATCCCGCAGAGACTGTTGAGCCAATCCGACGAGGCCGCGCGATTGATAGGTATGAAACCGTTCCCATCGTTCCTGAAATAGGCGCATCCTTTCTTCCACTGAAAACCAGGCACGAAGGAAGTCAATGAACAGCTCGATGCGCCGGCGAGCCGCCGGGACATAACGCATCCAGTACCACACTCTGAACATCTGGTCGGCGACACGGTAGGTGGCCTTTTTCCCTTTTCCCCCTCCTTCCAGGGCTACGTATCGGGCTGCCTTGAGCCGCCCCAATTGTGCGGTTACTACATTGAGCGGCAGGCGCGAGGACTTGGCGATTTCTGCGGGGGCAGCTACCCCATTGAGCCGGAGGAGGGCGTCCAGGGTCTTGCTCTGCTGGCGCGGCATGTCGGCAAGCTCCTGTCGCAGCATCGGCGTCAGCCCGCCCACCATTTCCCAGAGAGCCCGCGCGGGCTCGCCGAACCCGCCGTTGGAAAGAACGTGATAGAGCATGCCGACAAACCGCGGATTTCCGCCGGTAAGAAAGTAAAGCGTACTGAGGTTCACCTTGGACCGTTCGAGCCGTGACAGAAACTCGGCATTGTCATCCGCTCGCCCCAGCCGGCGCAGCATCTCCGCGACTTCTTCCGGGCTCAGCTCCGGCAATTCGACGGGCGAGAAAAAGTGGAAGAATCCTTTGTCGTAGCCGTAGATATCCTGGAAGAGCTTCACCGAGGTGGCGATAAGCATCAGGAATGTTTCGGTGCTCAGGCGCTTGCGAAAAGCCCTGTATTCACTGTCGGGCTTGCGATGTTTGGCTTCCCCGGCTGCGGTGTTGGGAAAGATATGGTCGAAGTTATCGATCAGGAGCACCAGGCGCTTGCCGTAGCGATTGCAGATGCTCCGCAGGCCGTCCACTAAGAGGGCGGAGCTTTTTTCCTCATCGCGGATTTCCTGCGCCTGGTCCACGACCTGCTGTGCCTCAGCCAACTTCTCGTCCACGGCGAGAGCTTGCAGCACCAGTTGCCACAAATCGCGCTGTTTGTGGACGTAGTACTCCTCTTCGCGTAGCTGAACACAGAACCACTTTGCGGATATTTCGGGGTCTTGCCGGATTCGGTCACGAAGGACTAAGAGTAGGGTCGTCTTGCCGATGCCGCGGGGTCCGGTGAGAATGTAATGCTGAACTGTAGTGCGGCCTTCCTGCTCTTGAATGGCCCCCAGGAAGCGATCAAGAAACTGCTGCCTGCCGACGAAGGTCGTCTGCCGCTGCTCCGGCGGTTGTTCCCAAGGATCGTAGACGAATCTGGAGATGGGCATGGGGCTCGACTCCTAACGCTTTTTGGACCGGAAGGTTCGGTAGTATCGCTTCCACCAGTCTTTCATTGTGCTCAGCAGGTAGTAATACTCATTGGTGGGAGGATCCAGAACGACATACCAGTCGCTTTCCAGGTCGGCCATGATTTCATCGAACTCGAGCGCGGAAACGCCCTTACCACGTGCCTGGCGATACGTGTCGTAAAGGCCGCTTTGTGAGACCCGGCCCGCAGGGGCCTGCGCGATGTCCTGCAAAATGGCTACCGCCGCCCGCTCTCGAACCGCGCCATATCGCCGCAGGCGTTGGCGGTAGTGCTCGAAATAAGCGCGGCAGGTGGGTCCTAAAAGGCGCCTTTGGTAGACATCATCCATATCTTGCGGGCTGAGCTCCCGGTTTCGCAATTTCTCCTCCAGAAGGAGCTGAGATACCAGGAGATGGAGGAAGTATGGGACAGGTGGCGATATCAATTCGAAAGTGTGGGCAAAAGCCTCAGGTGTGAATGTCAACTTGTATTTATCTGCCAAGCCCTTGAGTAGCTTTTCCGCCGCCTCTTTGCTGATGGCCTCGACGGGCACGCGGAAACAGTCATTGAGCTTGTCGGAGACCTCCAGCCGCCGAAGAATTATGTCGATTCCGGTCGAGCCTCCGAGAATGAAGCGGAAACGCCGCAGACGGTCCTTCTGCTTCATGCGCAGCGAGCGGAACCATTCCAAAAATGCCCGTGCGCCATCGGCCCCGTGTTTCTTCTCAATGTTGTCGATGAACTGCGGAAACTCATCAATGATGAAGATGAGCGTGTCCTTGGCCTTTTCCATCTCCAAAATTAACGCTTTGGCCGTCTCCTTCCACTTATCGTGGAGGAGGTCCTTTAGCTCCACTTCGAAGTAGTCCGTCCCCACCTTGTGGATTCGGGAGGTGAGGAAATCCGCGAGGTTTGAAGGCAGGCCCTTTGCGGCGCTTAGATAGCTGCGAAGCTTGTCGTGTTCGAGGAGCGCGGCGATCAGCTCGGACGAGAATCGCTCGGGATCGTGGACGTCCTCGACGTCAAGATAGACGGGAAGGTATCCCTCACGAGGCTGTTTGAGAATGTGGGCCATGACGCCGGTCTTTCCAAAACGGCGCGGGGCAACGAGGTAGATGTTGTTTCCCGCCAGCAGATCCCAAACACACTGGATGAGGTGATCACGCCCGAACAGCTCGTCGGGTTCAGGTACCCCGCCGGGAAGGCTGCGAATGGTCATTTGGAGAAACCCCCTATTGCCGCGAATTGGTGAAAGTCGGTCAGTAGCAACAGATCTGTTGCTTTCATGGGTCAACAGTAACAACAAATCTGTTGCTTGTCAAGGGGGATTTGACCGCCACCCAGGACAGCGCCCTCCTGTCCGTGCGCATTTTTCAAGGCCGGGCGGCTGGAGGAAGGGCGCCGAGCACGGTAGGTCGTAGACGGGAGACAGGAGGCAAAAGGCGGGCAGCGCGGACCCGCTTTTCAAGGTCCGGAGTTCTTCTTGTCCGGTCGATTCCCAATCGCGGACCCACCCGACGGACCACCGGCCTTCAAGCTCGCCCTTGTTTCGCCTCCTCTTGTTTCAGCCGCACGGCCAACAAAACCTTGAGCAGGGATTCCAAGAACAGTGGCGAGTGACGGTGAAGAGCAGTGACGAGTGACGAGCGGGAAAGGCTGGAGAGCAGTGACGAGTGACGAGCGGGAAAGGCTGAAGAACAGTGGCGAGTGACGAGTGGCGAGACCGAGGGCGAAAAGCGCGAGGGCAGTGGCGCAAGGGCAGTGGTTAGTGGCTAGTGCCTAGTGGCTAGAAACACGGTCGGGGGTCCGGAGTTCGAAGGGAGAAGTACCAGCGACAAGTGACGAGTGACAGGAAAAGGCAAATCCTTTGCGGCGCAGGACCCTTTACAGCGCCGCCGGACGATTGCCCACGGCGATCTGCTCGGCGAGGTAGACCGCACCCATGCCGCCTTGACCCAGGCGGCGGACCAGGTCAAAACGGCCCGCAAGACTCGCAGCGAGTTGGGCGTCGATTTCAGTCACAGCGGTAACTCAAAACTGTTAACGGGGAGTCAGCTACCATGCGTTGGCGAGATTTTTCAGCCCTTGGAGATAGTCGTCATGATCGATCCTGCTTTCCACGCCAAATTCCGCCAGGAGGGTCATCATCTGTCCCACGGAAAGCCCTGCCAGTTGCGCGGCTTTGCCGAGAGAAGGGTCTCCCTTCTTGTACCGTTCCACGGCCAGCAGGACCCTGCCCCGCGTCACCAGGTCGCGCACCACCTTGGAGAGATCGCTGCGTTCTTGTTTAGTGATCTCGGTAAGGAACTCGTAGTTCTCCGGGTCCATGCGGATACTCATCTTCTTGGTCATTAAATTACCCCCGTAATCGTAACAGAAAAGTGCGCCGCCTGAAACCGCAGCAGGAAGTCGGGGTCATCCAAAGGCAGTGACAAGTGACGGGAAGGGCAGTCCGATGTCCGAAGACCGCACCCTAAGGAGGATTTCACCACCAAGACACCAAGTCACCAAGAAGGCGGCAGAGAAGAGAAGTCGACAAGCCAAGACTGTTGAGCGGGACTCGGCTACTTGACCCTCAGCTTTCTTGGTGCCTTTGTGGCTTGGTGGTGGAAAGAAATCAGTGATCTGAGGCGCTTTCACCGGGTTCGCACCCGCTCGCGGAGTGCCGCGATCAAGCCTTTCCGCCGAATCTCGGCAATCGACACCTCAATCTTGGGACCTCGGGCAGCGGCCAGCAGTTCCTGTTCCAGGTTCGCCATGCGGCGTTCTTTGTCCTGGCGAATCAACTCCCGGACATATTCGCTGGGCGTGCCCCAGTCTCCGGAGGCAACCTGGCCTTCCACGTAGGCTTTGAGAACCTCGGGTAGAGAAATGTTCAGAGAGGTCATGGGCATACCTTCATATTATGTCATTTCATGAAGGCGATCAAGGGCCACAAAAGCGGTGACGAGTGACAGGAAGGAAAGTCCGACGTCCGGAGTCCGAGGTCCGAAGTCGAAGAAGGGCAGCGAGCAGTGGCGAGTGGCGAGAAACGCGGGATACGGGGCTAGGTGTCAGGTGCCGGGTGTCAGGTGTCAGGGGCGGGGCACGGGAAACGGGAGAAGGATTGGGTGTCAGTTGTTAGGTGCCGGGTGTCAGGCGACCGATGCCGGTCGCTCCAGTTTTTCCCTGGCACCTGGAACCTGACACCCTATACCTGACACCCGACACCTGGCACCTTGGTCCTCACGCCGGGGAAATAACCAGCTTCGTGCCGGTCAATCCCAGATGGCGATCGGTGGACCAGCAGGTGGAGATTCGCCGCTCATTCATGATCACCAGTCCGTGAGCGTCGGCCAGCGTCAGGGACTGGTCGTCGAACTTCTTGACCAGCCGGCTGGTTTTCCTCAATTCCTCATGGTCGAAGCGCTGAAGGGCAAGAACCGGGAGATCGCCCAGGAAGTTGAGAAACTGGATGGCCCGATTCCGGTCGTATCGCCGCAGAAACCAGCCATGACCTTCGGCGATGACCAGCGCCGAGGCCACCAGCGGAGGCGGGCTGGAGAACAGCCGGCGAAAGAGCGGATGGTAGCTGTCGGAACGGTCCAGGAAGGCAATGAGGGCGGAAGTATCGACGTAAGCCTCAGTCTTTGCGGCCATAAACGATCTCATCAATCGACTGGCTGGACTGCGGGTTCCCCGACTCAACCAGTCCGGCGTAGCGCATCCAACGCGGCCGGCCGGCGGGTGGAAGCGCGTTGCGGAGCGCCCGGCGTACATACTCCGCCACCGAGATTCCCAGCGCTGCCGCTTCCTCCTTCGCCAATCGGTAGTCCCGTTCGTCGAGACTGACTTGCGTCCGAAGCATGTTATCACTCTCCTTCAATATGATAACATAAAGGCTCGGCCGGCTCGCTAACTTAAATCAAGAGCCATCTTGAGCGCGTGGTTGAGCTCGGCAATCTTCGATCTCGAGAGGGAACCCACGTAATTGGTAAGGTCTGACTTGCGCATGCTCACCAGATTGTCGCACATGATCCAGCTCGGATGCTTCATGCCCTCCTCGGGACCAATGGCGACCTGGGTCGATAGGCCTTCGCCACTGCTGAAAACCGGGGCGCAAATCACCGTCGAGAAACGGGAATCAATGAGTGCCGCTCGGCTGACGATAGCGAACGTCCGGTACTGTTTCGGATCCCCCCCGGGTTTGAACACGCGATACAACTCTCCTCGCCTCACAGATTCCCTCCGCCCCCGCGCTCACGAAGCTGCGAGAGAATAAACAATTTCACGCAACGACGCCAAGGCGCAAAGGCTCCCAAAAGACAATTGCTTTGCCTTCTTTGCGCCCTCTGCGACCTTGCGCCTTTGCGTGAAATGCTTTTGCCCGTCCTATAATAATTTCACGGGTTCTCACCCCTCGGATGACTGGTACTCCAGGACTTCCGCCGCCTCTGAATTCAGCCGATCGGCGGCAGCGTTAATTCGCTCCAAGTCGCGCGCCTGCACCTTTCGTCGGGTTCGTTCGCGGAAGTAGTGGCGGAGCACTCGCTCAATAAAAGCTGAGCGCGAGAGCTGGGAACCAGCCAGATCGTCAACCCTCGCTAAGATGTCCGATGAGAGTGTTATAGAAGTCTTCTGTTTCATACTACTATCCTACCACTCCGGGAGTACCCACGCGAGCGGAGAAATCAGAAATTGGCAGAGTGCAGGCGGGAGAGATAGTAGACGGTGGACAGGAGACGGGAGTCAGAAGACGGTAGACAGGAGACAGGAGGCAGGAGCCGGGAGTTAGAATTCGGTAGACGGCAGACAGGACAGCGGGTTTCGGGATTGGGGTTTAGGGGTTCGGGTCCGTGACCGCTAATCCCTGATCCCGAATCCCGAGCCCGAAAACGCCCCGCCATCTGGCGATGTATATGAAAACACAGGAGATGCGAGATTGAGATCGATCGGCAAGTCTATGACATTGAAAATAAACAAGTTACAACGCTGTCTGGTTGGCTTCATCCTGCCATCAGGGGTTATTAGCGGGCATTTGTGGGATATCCACAATGGTCTCCGGGCCCTAGGGGGGTGAAGTTACCAAAATTGCGTCCCACCTTCGAATAATCGCCACCCCTTCGTGGGGGTTGGGTATCTCCGGCGCGCGCTTCCGCAGTACATGACGACGCGATCTTTAGGGGCGGCTTTCCGGGGTGTCGGAAATTTCCGTGTAATAGTCTTCCGACAATCTGCGGCCCTGCGAGTTCAGCATGCGGAAGTGTCCCAGCCCCATTTTCTGCAGCCGGAACTTCAGCGTGACCACCAGCACTTGCAGTCCATACTTGGCGCTGGTGGAGAAATTCAGCGACGACGCCTCGGGAAAGTAGCGCGCCGGGCAGGAAATCTCTCCGATGCGATATCCGAGGTAAATGGCTTGCGCCAAAACCTGCGCGTCGAAAATAAAGTCATCGGAATTCTCTTCCAAGGGCAGGGTGCTCAGCACCTGGCGGGAATAAGCGCGGTAACCCGTGTGATATTCCGAAATCTTATAGTCGAACAAGAGGTTCTGATAGAAAGTCAAAAACCGATTGGCAACGTACTTGTACAGCGGCATCCCTCCGCGCAGAGCTCCCGGGCCCAGAATCCGCGATCCCAGCGCGAGGTCATATTCTCCATAGGCGATCATGCCGGCGAGGGCGGTGACCAGCCGGGGAGAATACTGATAATCTGCATGCACCATCACCACGATGTCGGCGCCCCGGCGCAAAGCTTCGCGATAACAAGTTTTCTGGTTGCGGCCGTACCCCAGGTTGCGATGGTGGACGAAGGTGGTCAGGTGCAACTCCTGCGCCAACTGCACAGTCGCGTCGGAACTGGAGTCGTCAACCACCAGGACTTCGTCCACAATCTCCCGCGGGAGCTCCGCGCACGTCTGCCGCAAAGTGCGCGCAGCATTGTACGCAGGCATGACTACAAAGACCTTCTTTCCGTTCAGCACGGCACGCTCTCCCAGCGTCTCGCCAAGTTCTCCCTGCTTATTGTTTATCAGCTTCGCAGATTCGTCCACTTATACAAAAAACCATCCCCCCTCCTCATGGAGCTGCTCAACAAAATCTGATGCAGGAAGAAGGCGACGGGATATATGCTATCGGGGGCTGTCATCCCAGGCCGAAATTCTGGGGCAATGACCGGCTCTCCCAAAGCGCATCCCGCGGAGATCATCACATGCAAATGCACGCGAACACGATTTTTATTACCGGCGGCACGTCGGGGATCGGCAAAGGTCTGGCCGAAGCGTTCCATAAGCTGGGAAATCAGGTCATCATCAGTGGCCGGCGGGAAAATCGCCTTCAGGAAATCTGCGCGGCCAATCCCGGCATGCGCTACTTCGTGCTCGACGTGGGCGACCCCGCGGCGATTCGGACCGTCGCTCGAAAGGTGGTGGCGGATTTCCCCACCCTCAACTGCGTGTTCAACAACGCAGGCGTGCAGCGGCGGCTGGAGCTCGCTCCGGGCACACAACTCGACGAGGAAGGATTGCGCGAGGAGATCAATACCAACCTGCTGGGAGTTATACGCGTCGCAGCCGAGTTCGTTCCCCATTTGATCCAACAATCGAACGCTGTGCTGCTCAACGTGTCCTCTGGGCTGGCGTTTGTTCCCATGGCGCGCTTTCCTGTCTATTGCGCCACCAAGGCCGCGGTTCATTCCCTCACCCTCTCCTTGCGCCACCAGTTGAAAGGCTCGGGAGTGAAGGTGATTGAGTTGATTCCACCGTATGTGGCGACCGAACTGGGCGGGCCCCGCAAAACCGTCGGGCCGGGTGGTCCCCAGCCGATGCCTCTCGAATCCTTTATCGCGGAAACTATGAAAGAGCTGGCCACCGGCGCCGAAGAGGTTGCCGTAGGGGATGCCCGGAATCTGGTGGCCGCCACCAATCCCGAGGCCCTCAAGACCATGTTCGCGAGGATGAACCGATAGAAACCGACTCACTTCAACCTCACCACTGTGGCTCCCCACCCCCCGGCCTCGGGAGGCGCGTCGTCGAAGGCGATAACGAAGGGCGTCCGAGCCAGCACCGCCCGCACAATCTGCCGTTGCACGCCGATGCCGCGGCCGTGAATGATCCGCAGGGCCTTTAACCCCAAAAGGTTTGCTTCCTCGAGATAGGCTTCCACGACGGCGGCGACTTCCTTCGGTTGCACGGTGTGCAAGTCGAAGACGTCGGTGATGGGAATGCGCAGGGGTTCCTCGTCGTGCTCCATGGCTCGTTTCTTCATCATGACGCCAAGCGCGCGTGTGTGCAAGCCGTGTGAAGCCGGCGCCCAACCAGGTTTGAGCTCTGGAAAATACTGCCGAAGAATATGGAAGGGGTCGGTTGCCGATGCCACCAGAAAGGTATGGCTGAGCATCCAACCAGTGGCACTTCTCGTGCCCGGCCTGTGCCTGGGAGGGGGCACGACGTTCCCGTCGGACCGCAGGTCAGCCGATCCAGGCGCCCCTGCTATCGTTGCGAGCGAGTGAACGGATGATGATGGCGGAAGCCCGACCGGTGCCCATCCAGAGCTTACTCCGGGGTTGCGGCAGTTCCGGGCGAAGTATATAGTGAAATTTTACGGATTTTTCTGATGAAGACTTGGGCAAGCGTCGTATTGAGGGTCACACTCGTTCTACTCGCGGCATGTGGGGAAGTGTCCGCTATGGAGGGTGGCGCATCCTCTTCCAAGCAGCCCAGCCCTCTTTCCCAGGCAGCGGACGAATTCAAGGCCCTCACGCGGGACCAGGGAATGCGTCCGGAGAGCCCGCCCAACGCGCAGGAGCACCACGGCTCCAAAATGCGCTGGCACGGGCGAATCTACGAAAACTTCCGGAATGACGTTCTGGATGCGATTCCCCACGAGGTGAAACAGAACGGGGAGAGCGTCTCCCCGCTTCGCCGCAATCAATTCGGGTTTAACATCTCCGGCCCCGCGCTTTTCCCCCATCTCATCACCAACCCCAACAACACTTTTTTCATGCTGTCGTATGAAGGCGTGCGCGAGCGGATTTTCCGTGCCACACTGCTGACGGTTCCCACCGCGCAGCAACGGCTGGGTGACTTTTCGCAAACGGTGGATTCCGCCGGGAATATCCTGCCCATTTACGATCCGGCCCAGACCGCTCCCAATCCGGCTTATGACCCGACGCAAGCGGTCTCCACCAGCAATCTTCAATACCTGCGGGCGCAGTTTCCCGGGAACGTCATCCCCACTTACCGTCTGTCGCCGGTGGCGCAGCAAGCTCTAACGTTGTATTCTCCGCCCAATACGGATATTGGGCCGTTCTTTCAGAACAACTACTTTGTTAACTCGCCACAAATCGACGACGCCGACGGAATCATCGCCAAGGTGGATCACCCTTTTCGGGAACGGCATCGCCTGACCTCCAACACGACTGTTTCGACCGGGTATCTGAGTCCCTCAAAATATTTTCCCAACGAGGCCAGCCCCACCTCGCCGGAGCAGCACTTTTCCACGCTGCGCTCGGAACTGGATTACGTGTATACCGCCAACGCCAACACTGTGAACTCAGCCAACCTGACGGTGAGCTCCGATGTTGTGCAGTCGGGCAGGGGAACGGCTGCCGCTTTTCCCAACTATTCGCTCGGCAACTATGTATCGATGGGCACGGCTTATCCGAACTCGCGGAACGCGCGCACTACGTTTGACCTTTCCGACGCGTGGACCACGCGAAAAGGCAAGCATTCCATTCACTTGACCGGCGAGGCCGCTTTCTACCAAGTGAATTCCTTTAACCCCGCTTACCCTTCCGGTTATTTCCAATTTACCGCCGACATTAGCAGCCTGCCGGGAATTATCGATACGGGCGATCCTTTCGCCGGCTTTTTGCTCGGCCTGCCGGCTTCTGCCGTACGCACCGTCACCACCGCACCGTCGTATTTTCGCAACTCTTACCAAGGCTTCACTGCGCGTGACCGGTATGCCATGCGAAAGAATCTGACCGTCAGCGCCTCTCTTACCTTAAGCCGCCGAACCCCACGGACGGAGAAATACAATCACCAAAGCACCGTGGATCCTGCCCTGATAGACCCTTCCAACGGCCTTCCCGGGGCGCTCGCCTTTGCTGGTCGCAATGGAATATCGCGCGGCATGCGGCCGGTGAATTACGATATTGACCCCTCGGTCAGCATCACCTGGAATCCGCGCGGCAACAGCAAAACGGTGGTTCGCACGTCTTACAGCCGCGGGCATAGCCAGATTCCGATTTACAACGGGCAATGGGCCACGCAAGGGTTCAATGCGACTCAGACCTTTATTTCCCCCAACACCCAACTCAGTCCGGCGATTGACTTGACGGCGGGCATCCCCCCGCTCGGCACGCCCCTGCCGGACCTGAGCCCCTCAGCGGCCGACAACACCACGGCGGATTATATGAACCTCGCCAAGGCGGAGCCCGTCTATCAATCCGCGGCCCTTTCCATCGAGCGGGAAATCCCTTTCTCCATTGCTGTTTCGGTCGGGGCGAACCACAGTGTGGGCCGTGACCTCCTGATAGGTGACGGCACCGTCAACCCCAATGCCATCAGCCCGGCCGACATGATTTATGGGAATAACCTTTACGACTATGCATTCCGCTCGACGCTCCAACCCTATCCTCAATACACCGGTTTCGAACTTTACGGTCAGTACCAGGCGGGCCGCTACCAGCGGGACGCCGGCTATGTCCGTATCGAGAAGCGCGCCTCGTTCGGATTGACGTTCACGGCCTATTATGAATTTTCCAAACAGATGGATGATTATTCCGGCCCTTACGGGAACCAGGATCTCTTTAACCTGGGCAATGACTGGTCGGTGACAACCTACAACACCCCGCAGTATGTGACGCTCAGTTACGTGTATGAATTTCCGTTTGGCCCCAACCAGCCGTTGCTGAATTTCACAGGGATCGGGGCCGCCCTGGTGCGGGGTTGGTCGCTTAGTGGCGACGCTTACTGGAATGACGGAACGCCGCTGGCGCCCCATCCGGAATTCAACAATACCGGTGATATCCTTTCCACCCTCAACGTGAACGTGGTGCCGGGCGTCAACCCGCATGTCTCGAATCCCGGACCGTCGCAATGGTTCAACCCCGCGGCCTTCGATCAGCCCCCGGACTTTACCACGGGGAACGGCTCGCGCACCGTATCGGGCCTGCTGGGGCCGGGCTACAATACTATGGACGTCAGCCTGGGCAAGCGCCTCCCCATTGGCGGTGAACGCGCCTTTGAAATCAACGCCACGGCCCTGGATGTCCTGAATCATGCGAATTGGAACTATCCTGACACGATGATCGGTCCGGCCAGTGCGCCCAATGTCGACGCCGGCAGAATCATTGGCTCTCACGGCGGGCGCGTCATCCAACTTGGACTGAAGTTCACCTTCTGATGCTGCGACCCTATCACTTGGTTCTCGCACTTCTGGCTGCCGCTTCCGTGCTCGGAACGGTCCAGGCGCAAACACCCACAGTTTCCATTCCCGCCTGGGTTGAGGAGGACAATTGTGGTGCGGTTCCGAAGTTCGAAGCCACCTTCAACGGCAAGCCGGCGCCGGTGACCTCGCAGTTGGGCCCGGGCAGCGATCAGATCATGCTGATTGTCCTCGATTTTAACGGCGAAGCTGCGTTGGTGGAGGCCGCGAAGCAAGCGCTGATCGCAGAAATTTCCAAATTGCCCTCCAATGCCTGGGTGGGCCTCCTGCGTGACCAGGACGGATTGCACGTGCTTGCCGACCCCAGCTCCAACCGCCAACCCCTCCTGGACGCCATCAAGGACTTGGGCAGCACGGGCAAGCCCGGTTTGTTTGAAACGGTCAGCGCGGCGTTGGGACTGGCAGACAGCATCATGCGCAAGTCTCCGGTACGAGTTTCTGTTCTGTATATTTCCGATAGCAATATTTATAACTATCGCGAGGATTACACCAATCCGGTGATCAACGGGAGCGATCCCCACGATCTCAGCCGCGTCTTTCCCGATGCTCTGATTCAGGATAAGATTTCCAAGCTGGTGGAAGAGGTCAGTTCGCTGGAAGCGCCCCTGTTTGTGGTCCATATCAGTTACCGCGGGGATACCCTCAACGAATCCTATCGAAATGGCCTGCTGACCCTCGCGGATGCCACGGGCGGCAAGGGGCAGGCGTGCCGCTCGGTCGGGGAAATCCCCGATGCGATCGCCGCGATCTTTGCTCGCATTTCGAGCGCCTGGCGGCTGACTCTGGCCGTGCCTCCAAAGTCTCACAGCAACGGGCAAATCCATCTGAGTGCTCCCTGCAATGGCGAAGACGCGCGGCTTTCCTGGCGCACGCGTCTGCGCCCGAAGGAGGGTTAATGCGGCCCTTGGGTCTACGAATTACTTTTGAACTGGTTTTGGGGGCAGTCCTCGTCGCCTCCCTGTTAATCATCTTGCGACAGGCGCGGCAGATTACCGAATTCCAGCGCCAGCAGGAAGTGGACGAACAGTTCCTGCGCATGCTCCGCGGAGCTATGCAGCAGAAGAACCTGCAAAAAGCTCCCCCCGCCGTGGCCGAGGAGACGCCGCCGGGGAGCGATCATGCCGGCATCGCCAAGAGAGAAGTGGTCATTGAGCGGCTGGACCGCGAACTGGCGGAAACCCGCGCCACCATGACGGACCTCCAGACGCAGCTTTCAACCTCCAATGATCAAAACACCAAAGCCCTGGCGACCGCCCAGGAGAACTTGCAAAAGCAGCAGGCTGATTCCCAGGCGCAACTGGAAGACTTGCAAAAGAAGCTGGACGCCGCCCTCGCGCAGGCGGATATCGCCCGCCAACGCGTCGCGGCGATGGAAGCGGATAACGCCAAGCTGAAGACGGATACCAACGCCGTCACCACCCACGACACCGATGTGGCCCGCATCATGGCCAGCCTCCAGGATCTGGATCGCCGCCGCGAGGGTTATTTGACTTCCATCCTTCGCCGCTACCGGGACATCACCAGCGAATTTCGCGCCATGAGCAGCATGCTGGATACCAGCCACGATCCGAGCTCCGGCGCGTGCAGTGGCGCCGCCCTGAGCCGCATCCAAAATGCCGTGACCTCGGCGGAGGATGACATGCGCCAGGTGAACGAGTTGAACGTCCGTTCACAAAAACTGGAGAAACAGCTCCAACAGCTCCTGAAGAAGTGACCCGCCGGCGCGGGAATTACAACGCCTTCCGTCCGCAGTTTTCAGTAACCCTTCACTCGAGCCTTTGTTCTGGCAGGCATTCCGACCTTTCAACCGTTTGTCTTGCACTTTCGTCTTTGCGGTATTACCCTTTCTGTGGGCGAATTTTCCTTTCGATCAGCAAGCATCTTGCACTTGGCCAATCGTTTTGGCCTCTTCAATTACGTCGGCGGGGCTTTGCAAAGTCAGCGGACGATGCTCTCCTTTCAGGTCATTCGCCGTGCGGCCCGCCAGTGAAAGACCTTTGTCGCGCCAGATGCTCGCTCCGGTCGATGGCCCTCACCCAAGGCTTTAGGGAAATAGGGAAGGCGGCAACCTAAAAGAAGCAACGCAGATTTGATGGAAGGAGAACCCTCGTGGAAAACCAAGGGTCGTACTCCCGGAATACCGATGACACGAAAAGTGCGCGCTTCTTTGGGCGGCAGGGAGGATGCACGCTCCTGCTTGCGACATTTCTGCTGTTCGCCGGTCCGCGGCACCTGCGGGCGGCGATCGGGGCCAGCGCCTCACAGGGCGTATTGAGCTTCAATCCTGCGCCAGTCGGCATTGCGGAGGCCTCAGCGCAACAGCTCACCGCGACCTTTGACGTCTCGGGCTACACTGGCACCTTTACGCCGACGGCAACCCTGCATTACGGCTACGACTATTCCGCGGGAGCCGTCGACTGCACTGGAGGCCCAAGTCCGGAGACCTGCACGGTCACCATCACCTTCCAGCCGACACTGCCGGGCGGGCGCAAGGATGCTCTGTTTCTAATGAACGGCCCCACTCGTCTGGCCACCGTCCTGCTCTATGGCATCGGCCAGGCCCCGCTCGCTCTTGTGCAGCCGGGAGTGGTGAACTCGACTACGCCCTCCACCAACTATCTGTACCAATCGGTGGTCGACGGAAATGGCACGCTGTATGTTTTGGGTTCAAATAGCAACACTGTCATCAGCGTGACCAAAGGCGGAGTCGTCGCTGCGGTCCCCATCACGGGATTGAGCTCCCCACGCACCATTGGCATTGACGGCGCTGGCGTACTCTACATCCACGGCGACACCTACGACAACATCATCGTGACCTACGACACGGTCCAGGCAGTCCAAGGAACATTTGGCCTCCCCGCCACCCAATATTTCGACACTGTCGATGCGGGTAACACTGGCAACGTGTACGCACTCGCCATTGGTACCGGCAACCTCTACACGATCATACCCGGTGGCACATACACTACGACAGCCCTCAGCCCCGCGATTACCCAGCCCTATACCATGACCGTGGACAGCGCTGAGGATGTTTTCATCGGCGGCTACACCATCAACGAGATCACGGCGGGCGGTACGCAAAGCGAGATCAACACCGTCAGCGCGAGCGCTGGCATCGCCGTCGACGCTGCCGACACGGTCTACGCCACCCGGTACACGGGATCCGGAGGCGTTGTCGAGCTCGCGGCTTCCGAGTACGGAACCGAACTGGCGGCGCTGGACACAAGCGCATCGCCCCTAGGTGTCTGTGTCGGTTCTGATGGAACCGTCTTTGTTTCCAACTACAGCACTCTCGATACCGTCGACCGCTCACAGGGCGCGATTGCCTTCGGCGAACAGTTTGTCGGAACCACCAGCACCGCGCAGGACGTGGGCATTTACAATGGCGGCAACGAGTCGTTGACCCTCTCCAACATCGCCCTTACCGGCTCCGCCTTCGCCATGCAGCCCGCTGCAACCAATGGTTGTACCGGCAGCACGGTGCTCGCCCCCGGGGCGCTCTGCCAGGTTGCGGTTACGATGACCGCCCCGCACGCCGGCACATTCTCCGGCACCATCACCTTCACCTCGAATTCCCTGAACACCACCAGTACGGAAAACACCGTGGCGCTTTCCGGATTCGCTTACGGCGTCTACGTCACGGCGTCCCCATCTGCGCTGCCCTTTGGACCGCAGATCACCGGCACCACCAGTGCCGCGCAGATGGTCACCCTCACCAACCAGGGAGACCTCTACTCTGCCGGCATCGGCTCTCCTTCCTCAACCCCCTCTGGCTTCAACGTGGGGATGGGCACGTGCACTTCCTCCGTTGCTGTCGGCTCAAGCTGTCAACTCAGCGTGACTTTCAAACCGACTGCAGTGCAGCCCTACTCCGGCACGGTAACGATCCCGGTCTCGAGCACCGGCGGAGGCTCGTGGCCGTCCGCGACCTTCACCGTTAGCGGTTCGGGAGTGCCCCCGACTCCCACGGCCGGCGTCTCCCCGCAGGGCCTGACCTTCAACAATCAGGGCGTGGGGACGACAAGCGCGCCGCAGCCGGTCACCCTCAGCAACATGGGCGGCGCCGCGCTCGCTATCGCCAACATCGCCGCAAGCTCAAACTTCGGCCAGACCAACAACTGCGGGGGCAGTGTTGCGGCCAGCGGCTCCTGCACGATCAACGTGACCTTCTCACCCACGGCGACCGGCACGCTCACCGGCATGCTCACCATCACGGACAATAACAATGGGGTGACGGGCAGCACGCAGATGGTGAATTTGAGCGGAACCGGGATAAACCCCATTGTGCACTGGCCGGGACCTATCGTTCTGCCTCCGCCACCGTCGGTTCCCGTCCCAGGGCGATCTCCACTGCCTCCCGCCGTCCCGCTGCCGTTGCCCCCGAGCGGAACCGGGACAGAACCCGTTGTGCGCTCGCCGGGTCCTACTATTCTTCCCCTTGCGCCACCGTCGCTCCCGGTCCCGGCCGCGAGCTTCTCGGCCACGCTTTCCGTTGCCGGCAACGCCAGCGGCTCGCCGCACACAGCATTCTTCACCGGAACGGGTGTGAGCTTTGTATCCGATGTCGGTACGGCTACCGCTGCACAGGCGATGACCGTGAACTTCACGACCGCCGGGACCCTCAGTTCCATCCAGGTGTTCACGCTGGGCGCAGCCAATCTGGACTTCACTCAGGCTTCGGGTGGAACCTGCGCGACGGGAACTGCCTACACCGCCGGAGAGTCCTGCACGGTCAACGTCATCTTTACGCCGGAGTACGCGGGAACCCGCGACGGCTCGGTGCTGCTGACCGATGGCAGCGGAAACGTGCTGGGGACTACCTATTTGCCCGGAACCGGACTCGGGCCGCAGATTGTCTTTGGGCCGGGCATCCAGACCAGCCCCGTCACCCTCAACGAAAACTACATTCCCACTGGCGTGGCTGCGGATGGAGCCGGGAACCTCTATTTTGCCACTTCGAACTTCAATTCGGGCACCTATGGAGTATTCAAGCTGCCGAAATCAGGCTCCGGATACGGCCCGCCGGTGGCGATTGGCAGTGGCTATAACAGTCCCCAAGGCGTGGCGGTGGATGGGAGCGGAAATGTCTATGTCGGGGACTATGCCAACTACCGCGTGGTAAAGATTCCGTGGACCGGCAGCGGATATGGAGCGCAGACCACCGTGCCCCTTGATGCGAAGCCATTCCGTGAACCCAGACAGGTTGCAGTCGATTCTCTCGGAAATGTTTACTTCGCCGATTATGGCTACAGTACGGTGGTTGAGGTGCCGTGGACGGGCAGTGGATACGGCACGTTGGTCACTCTGCCCTTTACCGGGTTGAACAGCCCCAATGGCGTTGCCGTGGATGGTGATGGGAACGTCTTCTGTGGCGATTCATACAACCATCGCGTGATCGAGCTGCCATGGACGGTCAGCGGGTATGGCGCGCCGGTTACGGTCGCCACTCTGGCCGCCACAGATCTCGCGTTTTTCCTGGCGATCGATGGGAGCGGAGACATCTATGTTTCCGAACAGTACCAAAATGTAACGGGCGGCGCCGTGCTGCAGATTCCCTGGACCGGAAGCGCCTATGGCGCGCCAGTGAACCTGAACGTTGCGGGATTGGGCTATGCTCCCGAGGGCGTAGCGGTGGACGGGGCTGGGAACGTGGTTGTCGGTGGCGGTGTCAATGGGACCGTATTTCGCCTGGATCGGGCGGACGCGCCGAGCCTGAGCTTTGCCAACACCAACGTCGGCTCGACCAGCAGTGACAGCCCGCGGACCGTAGCGGTGGAGAACATCGGCAATGCGTCCCTGACGTTCTCAACTCCGGGATCGGGCAGCAATCCGAATTATCCGCTCAACTTCCCTGTCAATAGCTCGGACACCGGGCTTTGTGCTCCAGGGACGCCGCTGACCGAGAGTGCAAGCTGCGATGTTTCCGTCAACTTCAAGCCAACCGCCGCGGGCAACCTCACAGGCAACGTGGTGCTGACAAACAATGACCTGAACGGTGCCAATGTTACGCAGTCGATCTCGGTCAACGGCACGGGAACGGGCGCGGCTGCGCCTGTGGCGAGCTTGTCCGCCTCGAGTTTAAGTTTCGGCAATCAGCTCGTGGGCACAACGAGCGCGTCACAGACGGTCACCCTGAACAACACGACGGGCACCGCCGCGCTCACGATCGCCAGCATCGCCGCGAGCGCCAACTTTGGTGTGACCAGTGGCGCTGGCGCCTGCGGGAGCAGTCTCGCGGTCGGCGGCTCCTGCACGATCGACGTGACGTTCACACCCACGGCCACCGGTTCGCTCACCGGCACGCTCACCATCACTGACAATAACAATGGGGTGACGGGCAGCATGCAGACGGTGACCTTGAGCGGAACCGGGATAAACCCCATTGTGCACTGGCCGGGTCCCATCGTTCTGCCTCCGCCACCGTCGGTTCCCGTCCCAGGGCGACCTCCAATGCCTCCCACCGTCCCGCCGACGAGGATCTCGGGCGGAACCGGAACAGAGCCAGTTGTGCGCTCGCCGGGTCCTACCGTTCTTTCACCTCCGCCACCGTCACTACCGGCCCCGGGGCAACCTGCACCGCCTCCCACTGTCCCGCCAACGGGGAACTTGAGCGAAACCGGGAAGAAGGACGGTGTGCGCTCGCCGGGTCTTTCCGAACTTCCACTTTGGCCACCGTCGCACCCTTTCCGGCTCCAACCTGTACTATAAGTGCGGGCGGACAAGGGAGATGAACCAGACGTTGACCTTTACCTGTACACGGGGGCCCTCCGAGATATTTTTTCCTGCCAGGAGGAGAAATAACAGTAACCGCATCGAAGGTCCGCCCGGCGAGCGGCCCCCGCCGAGAAGAGCCAAAACCCAGGCGTGGAAACACGGGCAAGGCCGACGGCCAAACCCCCGCGTGAACACTTCCTCGTATCGGTTATCGGCGAGCGCGAGCACCCAGATGAGGAGGCGCAATTCCGCCGGTCCGAGCCCTCGGACAATCAATCGGGCCGCACACACTCCCCCGCATCGGCTATCGGTAGTGTCAGGCGAGAAGATGAAACAATTTGCCGACTTCGAGAATCACAAATCTCAAATCGCCCGTGATGCTGATACACTCTAGGTTCCTGCCTGATGCCGAGAAGGGCAAGCGCTACATCATGCGAGGGGAGAAGTAATGATAATGGAAAAACTGCACGGGGTTATTCCCGCCATTGGCACGCCGCTTACCGAAGGTGATCGGGTGGACGAGGCTGGACTGCGGCGGCTCACCCGCTATCTCGTGGACGCGGGCGTCAACGGGATTCTGGCGAACGGATCGATGGGGGGATTCGCCTTCATGACCGACGAGGAACAGCTCCGGGCAATCTCCATCGTCGTCGATGAAGTCAAGGGCGCGGTTCCCGTCATGGGGATGTTGGGTGAAACGAGCACCAGCCGCGCCATCATCAAGGGGAGGCAAATCGAGCGGCTGGGGGTCAGCTACATTTCCGTGTTGCCGCCTTTCTACTTTTTTGCGGCCCAGGAACACCTGGTGGCTTACTTCTCGGAGATTGCCGCAGCCGTGGATGTGCCACTCGTCCTCTACGACAACCCGGTGCTGACCAAGAACCACATTCATCCGGAAACGGTCGCCCTGTTGCGCCGCCGCATCCCGAAAATCGTGGGCGTCAAGGAAAGCAACCAGGATTGCGTGAACCTGCAAGCCCTGCTGAATTTGATGCGGGACGACCCGGAGTTCACTGTCCTTACCGGAAGCGAATTCCTGGTGGTGGTGGGATTGCAGATGGGTTGCTCGGGCTTCATCGGAGGGCTCCACAACCTTTGCCCGCACCTTGCCGTGGAGTTGTACAAGGCTTTTTGCGCGGGCCAAATGGAAACCGCTCGCGAGTTGCAGAAGGACCTGGTGGAAACCTGGCAACTCTTCCGCTACGGAAACATTTGGGGCGGATTTGACGAAGCGTTGCGTTATCTGGGAATTGCCCAACGGGCCACCGGCGCGCCTTATGTTTCGAATCTCACGGCGGAGGAGGCCGGCAAAGTCCACGCGATCCTTGATCGCTATGTCCGGCCGTATCTGGGCGCTGCTCAGCTCAAATCTTGAGGAGACAAACCACGTGGCCAAAATTGATTTGCCGGCACTCATCGAGGGCTTGCGGGACTTTGACACGGCATTGCTCGCGAACACACTCGACCACACCGATCCCACTCCCGCGCATGAGTTCTACATGGCCGGGTCGATTCAATCGGTAACGCCCACTCTGGGTCCAACCGTGGGAGTGGCAGTGGTCTGTGAGCTGGATAGTAGCAGCCCAAATGGGCAACCCAGCGTCGATGATTTCTGGCGGCAAATCGACGAAATGCGGAAGATGTCCGTCCCTTCCGTCTGGGTCGTCAAGACCACGGGCGAGCGGCCGGAGCACGAATGTGTTCTGGGTGATGGCATGGCCAAAACTCTTTATGCGGCTGGCTGCGTCGGGGCGGTAACCGACGGCGGCGTACGCGACATCAGTGGTCTTCTCACCGTGCCCTTTGCGGCGTATTGCCGGGGCAAAACCATTCACCATTGTGCCCTGCGGTTCAGAGCCTTGAATGAACCCTTCACGATCGGCGGCATCACCGTGGCTCCGGGCGAAATCATTCACGCCAACGCCGAGGGTGTCATCAAGATTCCCAGGGGAAGCCTGCCCAACCTGATCGACAGCGCGGTTCGAATGCGGGCCTTTGAGCACGACGCCCACGTGGTGCTGCGGCGGACGGATCTTGAACCCGCAACCAAGCGAAGGATGGTCAGCGAGCTTTTACCCAAGTATGGATTCGGTCCCGGGGCGGGAAAGAGCTCGAAATCGAAAATTGGGCGCGGCAAACATCCCAAGTAGACCGTGTTGCAAGGCCGCGGGGCTATGAAACCTCGACGGCCTTTCCACTCTTTGCCGACTCGTAGCAAGCGGCGAGGATTTTTTGGCTCCGCAATCCGACGTCGCCGCCGATGGTGGCCGGACGTCCCTCGAGAATTGCCTGGCCGAATTCCTCAATCTCCGCTTGATAGATGTTCACGGGGTCGGCCGTAATCTCCACTCCCTGCGCCGCCGCCCGCGCTTGTCGGGCGTCATACCCTTGTTGCGAAGGGACAAGGTAAGCCCGCATCTCGCCCGCGCTGGCCTGGCCGATCGTTCCCCTTGCCAGAATGCTTCCGCGGGTGCCGTAGAGTTCCATAAGGTTCTTGCTCCCCTCGTCGGCAATGCAGAAAAAAGCGTCCACCGTAGCCAACGCGCCGTTGGCGAAGAAAAGCGTGGCGACGGCGCTGTCTTCCGGGGCGTAGCTCTGGACCGTGCGGTTCGTAAAACAGCTCACATTCTTTACCGGTCCGAAAAACATTTCGAGCAGGTCGATGCAATGGCCGCCCATGTCCATGAGCGAGCCGCCTCCGCCATGCGCGGGGTCCTGCCGCCAACTGCCCTTCAGAGGCGGGTACCAGCAGGAAAGCTGGGCGCGTCCATATACGGGTTGGCCGAGCTTTCCCTGTTGAATGAGCTTCAGGGCTTTTTGATGCTGCGAATGAAACCGCATCATGAAGCCGCAACCCAATTGCACCCCGGCTTGCCGGCAGGCCACGAGCATTTCTTCGCCCTCGGCGACGGTCATTCCCAGGGGTTTTTCACACAGAACATGCTTCCGCGCTTGCGCGCACTTGAGCACTTGGCCGCAATGTTGGTCCACCGGCGTCGCCACGTAAACGGCGTCAATCGGCGCGCCCAGCAGGTCGTCGAGGAAGCCGGCCGCCTGGGCGTGAAATTGCCCGGCAACCTCGGCGCTGGATTTTGCGCTACTGCTTAGGACCGAAACCAATTCAGCATTTCGGGCGGGAATAATTCCTTCCGGAATGGTTCTACGGCGAGCGATGCCGCCTGCGCCGATCACTCCCCATCGGACCTTGTTTGTCATGCCCCTCTGACCTCACGAGGAAAAGAGTGTGTGGAGTTGCCGCAGGGCGGAAGCGGTGAGTTCTTCTCCCGCAGTGCTCTCATAAAGGGTGGTTCCCGGCGTGGGTTCGTAGCCGCCCTGCTCGAAAGCTTCCCTGGTCGGAAAGTACCCCATCGCGTCGTTGGCGAGTTCGATGATGAGGGTATATTTTGCCGGAGACTGTTTCTTGATTTGCAAGCCAAACTCGCAAAACATCTCACCCGGGAGGGTCACAATTCCCAGATCTCCGACGCGCAGGGCGCATACCTCGGCAAGATCGTCTACACTTTGCTGGCGGTACATCTCAGACCACATCCGCGCGTAGTGCTCATCGGGAAGGCCGTCCACCTGGCCGCGCGCCGGATGCTCTTTGGCCTTTCGCAGAACGTCTTCTGCCCATCGACGCTGGTCTTCGCTGATCTTAAAGCGCTTCAACCGGACGCTTTCGCGCGAGAGCGATATGCTGCTGCCTTGCACCGGCACGGCGCGATTCTGGGCTTCGAAGGCTGCGACGCCGATCAGGTACCCCACCCGCTGCGCCATTTGAAAGCCCCGGCCCTGCGTCCGGTCGGTGTAATCAACATGATTCACATTGCCGCAGCAGCCATTGAAGAAGATCGGAATCAAACCGTTTCCACTCAGCCGCGAAAGGCTCTCGGCCATGTAGCCGGGAAAATCTGCGGAATAGAGCCAGTTGTCGCCGGCAAGAATCGCCGGATGCAGTGGGAAATTCACCAAGGTGGCGACAGGTCCGCTCTCCTGCTCAACTCCCAGGCTTACGATCTCAGGATCCACGGCTCCGTATGTTTCGACGACGAACTCCGGATCCACCCTTTCCCAGTTCATGTGCGTCTTGCCATCTTTGCAGCGCAACCGCCGAGTGAAGGGCAGCCGCTTCTCCTTTGCCGTGCCGAAGGTCAGGCGCGAGGGTTTGAGTTGCTGGTTGGCCAGGACGGCGGCGCTGGCTGCTTTGGTCAAGAAGCGCTCGACGGCGGCGTCATCGGACTTGGGGAGCAAGCCCAGGCCCATCGCTGCCGGCGCGCTGTGGGTGTGGGTCGCGGCAATGAGAACGTTTTCGGGGAGCAAGTCGGTCTGAGTGGCAATGAAGCGTCGCATCAGCGAGGTATTGGCCCGATCGATCATGCAAATGTCGATCGACAACAACGCTACCTTGGCGCCTTGTGAATCCTGGAGCACCAGAGCGCGTGAATACAAAGGGTCATGGACGCCCCGCGCAGCGTAATCATCGCGGAAGTTTCCGAAGAGGGGTAGGCCCAGCTCGGGTGTGTAATCAACCTGTGCGACGCCTACTCTCAGGTCATTCATCGATGTTCCTCATTTCAAATGCTACCCACGCGAGGCGAATCATGGTCCTATTTCGAATACGCTCTGATCACTTTGATGAGCGCATTGGAAATCTGGCGCATGTCATCTTCCGTAAACGTGGGATAGGCGAAGCAGGTAAACGTGTGGCTCTCGTGCCAGAGCGCGTTGGGGACTTCCACCTTGCTGTAATCCACGCTTTGGGGATCGGCATATTCTTTCGAGGTGAAGGGGAAGCCTGCTCGCCCCAAGCCTTGGTGCTCGCGGAACGCCCGCTCCGTATGGCACTGCGGCCAGAAGACCTTCCAGCAGGGAGCGCCCTCGGCGCCGGCAGCACGGACAAACTCCATAATGTCGCAATTCATTTTCTCAATATCCAAAGAGAAGACAAGCGTGTAAAGGCCGTTCTGCCGTTCCGGCGTGTCGATGGGCAGGAATTTGACTTGGGGAATTGCCTTCAGCGCATCCACCAGGATCTTGGCATTCCGGCGGCGAGTCGGCATGTTCCATGAATTCATCCGGTCCAACTCCGCCAACCCGATCGCGGACTGCATTTCCGTCATCCGATAATTCCAACCCACGCGGTTATGAATGTAGGGAAGCTTCTGCTCCATCTCCACGAGATGCATGCGCGCTTTTACGTCATACCCGTGATCGCGAAAGCTGCGGGCGGCCCAGGCCAGATCCTCGTCATCGGTGGTGACCATGCCCCCCTCTCCGCCGGTGGTGAAGGCCTTGTTTTGGCAGAAGCTGCACGCCCCCATATGCCCAATCGTCCCTGTCTTCTTCCCTTTGTAAGCGCCACCAAAAGCCTCGGCGTTATCCTCAATGACATAGAGATTATGCCTTTTGGCAAAGGCCATGATTTCGTCCATTTCACAGACGTTGCCATACAAGTGCACAGGAATGATGGCCCGGGTCCGCTTGCTAACCAGCCTTTCCGCGGATTCCACGCTGATGCAATGATCCTCGAGATTCACATCCGCAAACCGGGGTATGGCCCCCGCTTGCACCACGGAAAAGCTCGTCGCGATGAAGGTGTAGCTGGGAACAATAACTTCGTCGCCCGGTCCCACGCCCAATGCCGCCAGGGCAACGTGTAATGCAGCGGTTCCGGTGGCAACGCTGATGGCATACTTGCTTCCTTGCCAAGCCGCGAAACGCTTTTCGAACTCCATTCCGTTGCGGCCGGTCCAGTAATTCACTTTTCCGGACCTCAGCACTTCCTCGACCGCTTTAATCGCGGGCTCGTCGAACTGGGGCCACATCTTCAGTTTGTTGGTTACGGCCTTGGGCCCGCCGTTGATGGCCAACTGCTCTGTCGCAACGGATGTCATGGCTTCACTCCTCATCTTAATCGGAAGGCTTCTTCTCGAGGGTCAGCTTGCACGTCCCCTCTTTGCAGGTGCTGAGGTCAATGTTGTATTTAATCCCGAACGGCTCCAGGACGCGCCGGTAAAGCACGTCGCAGTGCTCGCAGTAATGCTCGTACGGCTCGATATGCTTTGCCTTGGTGAGGGCCCCGCGACTGGGGCAATCGCGCATGTCGATTTCGAAGGTTCCATTCTTCTCGTCGAGCGTCATCCGGAAGTCGGCGGCTTCCTCCGTCAACGTGTGGCTCCAATACTCAAAACAGCCTGCCAATCCCTTGGACGCGGTGAGGTCACGTAAATTGGTCAAGAAATCGTCCGAAAGGCTCTCCCAAAATTTTACCACCGCCTCTTTGCCGCCCCGGGCCTCGAGGAATTTGAACAACTCGCTGTAGGCAGGAATGAATTCAGTGCAGGAAATCATTCTCTCACTCCTTGGCTTTCCAGAATTTCTGCACGCACCGGCCTTCGCCCGGCTCGTACTGGCAACTGCATTTGTAGCCCGCCTCGCCGCAAATCGTTTCGTTAACCACCACGGTAGTTTCGCAAAATCGTGGGGTAAAGAGGCGGTTGATTTTCTTCAAGTGGGCGATGGCCGGACATTCGTGAACCGTTAGGGTCAGCACCCCATCCTGAAGTTCCAAGGAGAACTTTCCCCCCTCTTTTGTAAAGACCTCCCGCCAATGGTTTTCCAGGGCGGACAGGCCATCGCTCTTCAGTTGCTGGCTCAAGGGCGCATAATAACTGCGCCCCACCTGTCTCAGGAATTCCGCCGTGGCCTCCGGCCCATAGTGATCATCCAAATACTTGATGCCATAACACAGCGCGCCGTGAAAGTCCTTGTGAAGGTAATCGTGGTCGGTGGCCTTGCAATCCAGGATCCGCAGACCCTGATCAGGGTCGAGCATAACCCTCTCTCCTTTACGGGCGATCTTGACCGTCTTCCCAGCCCTGAAACGCGGTTTTGGTTGGAAGTGTTCCCAGCTAATTTGCAAGTCTGAGGCACCCTCGTCCGCTTTGTCAAGTGGAGCCGCGACTGGCTGCTTCCAAATCCCAGCCTCTTCGCGGGCCAATAAAATCGGAACTTGATAATCCTTGACAACTTCTGAGATTCACAATGAAATTGAGGCAAAGGCCGGCCGCAGCCATCGATGCGGTTTCCGTTTTCAAGGTGAGCGTTTGACATGCAAGGAAACTTCACACCTTCCGACTGGGCCATCGTAGCCGTCTATCTCGTTGCCGTATGCACGATGGGAAGTTGCTTTTATCGCCGTCGTTCCTCGGCTGCTGATTACTTTCTGGGTGGCAGAGGAATGCGGGTCATTCCCGTAGCCATTTCCCTGGTGGCCGCAGACATGAGCGGGTCGACGGTGATGGGCACACCGGCTTGGGGTTATGCCCACAATCTACAGCTATTCTTGGGTACCACGACATTCCTCATGGCCGCCCCGGTTGTCATGTACGTGTTCTTGCCTTTCTACTCCCGCTTCAAGTTCTATACGGGATATCAATACCTCGAGCGCAGGTTTGACGTAAAAGTCCGCCTGGTAGGCAGCGCCCTATTCCTCCTGTCGCGCGGGGCGCACGTTGCCATCGTGATCTCCGTGCCCTCGATGGTTCTGTCTCTCCTCACGGGTCTTCCCTTGACCGGGTGCGTTCTGGTGATCGGTTTGCTCACCACTCTTTACACGACCTTGGGCGGAATGAAAGCGGTCATTTGGACGGACGTGATGCAGTTTTCGATTTTGTTGACGGGAGTGGTGGCCGTTTTCTGGGCGTCCATCTCGCGAGTGCCCGGCGGATTGGCGACCGTATACCACGTGGCCGCGGACGCGGGCAAGTTTCACCTGTTTAACTTTTCCTTGAATCCTCACGAGCTCACAACGGTTTGGGCCATGATCTTCGGGACGGGGACCTTGACCCTCGCCACACTCGGCACCGACCAAGCCTGCTTGCAGCGCTACTTCACCACTCGATCCCTTCAAGAGGGGCGCAAGTCCGTGCTACTCGATGCCTTGATTATTGTGCCGGTCGTAAGCCTCCTATATCTGTTGGGGTTTGCTCTCTTCGCGTATTACCGGTTCTACCCGGCCCATTTGGCGGGTCTACCCTTGACCGATGAAATCCTCCCGTTCTTCGTTGTTCACGAACTGCACGGAATTCTTGTGGGCTTGGTCATCGCCTCGATTTTCGCCGCCTGCATGGCGGTGGTGAGCGCGGGAATCAACTCGCTGGCTACCGTGACGACAGTTGACTTCTACCAGCGGTTGCTCCATCACGATCAGCCGAATGTGCGCAGCGTTCTCGTGGGCAGACTGGCAACCGCTGGATGGGGGATTGCCGCGACGGCGGCGGCGCTATTTGCCCACCGGCTGGGCCCGCTCGTCAATGCCTTCAATAGGGTGAACAGTCTTCTGGGCGGACCCCTTCTGGGCATTTTTCTTCTCGGGATGTTAACCACGCGGGCCAAAAGCAATGCGACGATTGCCGGGGGCGTGGCGGGCTTGATGGCGGTGGCGCTCACGGCGTGGAAACTGAGTATTTCCTTTTTCTATTATGCATTGATAGGTGTCGTCGTGACCTGGGTGGTTGGTTACCTGCTCAGTTTAGGAGGGCCTGCCCGCGATCCGGCCGAACTGAAGGATTTGGTCTATCGGTATTAAACTCCCGCCAAAGCCGCGCGAAGCCGGCGCGGTGGAGAAAACAGCCTGGGCGCGGTCAGGGCTTTTGGCCGGTCGGGCGCCCATCCGAATCGTGCCGGCCCATTTCCGGCGCTAAGGGGAACTTGATCGGTTTCCGATCGCGCTGGGAGCGATAGAGAGCCTCGAAGATTTCCACGGTTTTGCGGCCTTCTTCGCCCGGGACGGCGGAATCGCGGCCCTCCATGACGGCCTTTAAGAATTCGGAAATCTGGAGTTGGTGATAGTATTCGATGGGATTAATACTTAGAAAGAAATTAGAGTCTTCCTTCTGCCACTTTTTCAATAAGGCTTCTTCTCCCGGCACAGTCCACAAATCGTTGATGGGGGGCTCGGTGATGCTCGACATTCCCGCGATGAACATTGCCCCGCCATCGGTTTGGACCCCGATGGAAGCGCCGTTGCTGCCGTGTACGTAAACCCTTCCATAGAGCGCCGGGTTTTGGGAATTGCTGACCACGATATTGCCGAGCGCGCCGTTCTTGAAGCGTAGTACGGCCACCGCGGTGTCCTCAACTTCGATGTAAGGGTGATTGAGATTGGCCCAAAATCCAAAGAGTTCCTCGATTGGGCCCAGATACCAATGGAGCAGGTCAAGTTGGTGCGGCGCCTGGTTTACCAGGACTCCGCCCCCTTCGCCATGCCACGAACCGCGCCAGGGATCACTGCGGTAGTAGGCCTCATCACGCCAACCATACATGGCCACGGAGCCGAGGATGGGCCGGCCCACTTTGCCATCCTCGATCGCCTTCTTGACCCGAGCACACGGCGCATAGAATCTCCGCTGTGAAACCATTCCCACCTTGACCCCATGCGCTTTCGCTGCATGAAGGATCGCGTCGCAATCCGCCAGCGAGGATGCCAGAGGTTTCTCGATGAGGGTGTGTACGCCGGCCTTGGCGGCTTTGACAGCGTGTAAGGCGTGCAACGGGTGGGGAGTGCAAATCGTCAGCGCCTGGACGCCTTCGCGGACAATCATCTCCTCGACGTCCACGTAGGGTTTCACTTTGTAACCGGCGGCAAAGGTTTCAGTCCGCTTCAAGTCCCTGCCGCAAGCGGCAACGAAGACGGACTCCGGCGCGCGGCTGAGGGCTTTGGCGTGCAGGTGCCCGACTTTCCCACAGCCGACGATGGCGGTTTTGAGGGCTTCCACCTAAGGTTCCTGAATAAGTAGCGCCGACCTTTAGGTCGGCACGTGCCGGGCTAAAGCCCGGCGCTACATCCGCAGCGCTAACAATGCAGGATGACTTTTAGCAAGCCAGGTTCACGGTCATACAAGCGACTGAACCATGCTGCCCCCTCTGCCAAGGGAGGAGTGGCGCTGACCAGCGCATCCGTGCTGATGGCCCTGCGGCCCAACAAATCCAGGCAGGCAGGGTATTCACCGCTGTTGGCGCAACTCCCTGCCAGCGTCAATTGCCGCGTGACCACCGCTTGCAGCGGGATCTCCACGGAAGGCCGAAAATTCCCCACCAAGGTCAGCGACCCGCCTTTGCGCAGGCTGGCGACGGCCGTGTTGATCGTTGGGCTCAAGCCTATCACTTCCAGGGCAACGTCAGCCCCTCGCCCCTGAGTGTGGCTCCGCACCTCTTCGACCACGTCGCACTCATCCGCCTTCAGGCCTACGTCAGCGCCAAGCGCCAGGGCCAACTTCAACTTCTGCGGCTCCAAATCGACAGCAATAATCTTTCCACACCCCGCGACGCGCAGGGCTTGCACCACCAGCAGGCCAATCATGCCGGTACCCATGACCACGGCGGTGTCCCCCAGAGAAACGGGGGTGCGATTCACGGCGTGCACCGCCACGGACACCGGTTCAACCATGGCGGCTTGTTCGAAGGAGACGGATTCGGGAAGGCGGTACAAAATGCGGTGGGGGAGGGCCACATATTCGGCGAAGGCTCCGTGTTGCCGGTAATCCTCGCAAGAGACCCCTAACACCCGGCGATGATCGCAAAGGTTGATCAACCCGCGTTGGCAAAACCAGCACACGCCACAGGAAATGGTCGAGTCAAAGGTTACCCGGTCGCCTTGTTTCCAATCTTCAACTCGTTTTCCGACTTCCGCGATGACGCCGGCAGCTTCGTGGCCCATGATGATGGGTGGCACGCGGCGTCCGGTGGAACCGTCCATCCCATGCACGTCGCTGCCACAGATCCCGCACGCCCGCACCCTGACCAGGACCTCATCGTCCGCGATCTGGGGGTCCGGGGCATCCCCAAAGACCAGGTGTTTGTATTCCGTCAGCGTTAGAGCCTTCATGGTGTCGGGAGCCTTTAATATTCGTTACCACAAGCGCCGACCACTATACCCCAAAACTTGGGAGGGTGGAACGCCAGCAGGGCAGCGCCGAGGTGGGCGCAGTCCGCCCTCCTCCGCGGTTTTTAATTCATCACGCATTCACATGTTTATTCACGCGAAACGGCGAACGACCCGCAGACGAATCCGTCGGCTGACGGATACGTCTGCTACCCTGCTTTCTCATGGGTTTACAAAGAACAAGTTGAGATTTCGATTTGGAGAGCCGCTGGGCGTTACGGGTGCGCGGGTTGATGTTCCGTAGGGCGGTTGCCGCTGATGGCGAAATCCACAAGGGCGCGACGCACGGCATCCGGCTCACGATCAATCACGATCAGGAATGCCCGTGCCGCCCCGGAAGGCACCACCCGACCTTGCTCCCATTCCTGTACCGTCCGAACGCTTACGCCAAAATACGCCGCAAACTGGCTCTGGCTCATTTTGATCTTCTTGCGAATCCGCGCCGTGTCGATCTCGTCTGGGATGTGGACGACGCAGGCGTTGTTTTCCCCATGGGCGAATGCCAGGGCCTGCTTGGCGCTGGCAATCATGCGTTGTCCTGCGGTCAGTTTCTTGGCCATGGTCATTTTCTCCTTCGATAAGCATCGGCAAGGGCAGCAAGTACGGTTCTGAGCTCATTCCGCTCTGCCTGCGACAAGTCGGTCTTTTCGTTCTTTGCAAACACGTTCAGCAAAAACACGGGAACGTCTTCACCGCTGTAAAAGGTGATAACCCTGTAACCGCCGCTTTTGCCTTTACCCTTACCCGCGAAGCGAACTTTACGTGCACCTCCGGTACCCCTGATTTCCTTCCCGGCATCGGGATTCGCCGCAATAAAATCCACGATGCCCGAGCGTTCATTGTCGGTTACTCCCGTCGCCCTTGCGTCTCGGAGATAGGACTCGGTTTCGACGACTGTTTGCACAGGCTAACTATACGTTAAAAACGGATACCGGTCAACAATCGCGTACATGCGAAGCGTCCCCCGCACCAGCAGGGTAGCGCCGAGGTGGGTGCAGTCCGCCCTCCTCCGCGGTTTTTAATTCATCACGCATTCACATGTTTATTCACGCGAAACGGCGAACGAGTCGCAGACGAACACAAATTACGCGTACGTCTGATTGCGCTACCCTGCTTGTTGGGCGACGCATCGCTCAACCCCTTGGTTTTCTTGGGAACAACATAGGCGTTCTGGATTTGTACTCCAGGTAGGATGCTCCAAATCGAATTTCCAGCTCTCGTTCTTCATACATTTTCACAAACCCAAGCAATGCCGGGGCAAACAGGATGACTACCCAGAGCACAAACAGCGTCGATTGAAACCAGATCCCCAATGACAGGAGAAAAGCCAGAACTGCAAGGACCATGGGATTACGCGTCCAAGCATACAACCAATCTATCGCCAATTTCCTGCTGAGTGCAATCGCAAAGGGCGCACCGAGCCCTCTCAAGGCAAGGTTTACCACGGTCAGCAAAACAACTGCCCCGGCAATAATGGCTAACAACAAGCCGATTTCAACTGGTACTGGGAGTACCCAGTCAGACCAATGTTGATGAGTGGTTACTGCTCGAATGATGGCTACGCCAAATAGATTCCCCACAGCATAATGGACAAACGTGGTTATCCAAACGGCGCGGCTGGTTGTTGGCTGTCTGTCGAGAATCACCCTCCCGAGCCAAACGAGTGGGAATACCAACAATACACCTCCCACAATGATGGACAGATTCATCATATTTGAAAGCGGTTGATTGAGCGCCCACAGCCAAGTAAACCACGTGAACACCAAAAGGGCAATCCTAAGAAATAGTTCGACGGCGTGTTTCATGGTGACCTCCTGCGACCATTTTCAAGACCGCCCAACTTCAGGTTAAGGCCGGCTGGCGCAGCTCGGCGACTCATTCGTGTCGCTCACAATATCGCAGAGTTTCACTCTGCGCCAGCCTACCAACCCCGCCTTAAGCAAGTCCCGCGCTACCCTGCTCGCTGGGTGGCGCATACATTGTCGTGTATGTATGCGACCCGAGGCGTCGCCTTGCGACCCCGAGCAGGGGCTGTTCAGCGCAGGTGGTCCATCGCCAATAGGGAACGATCCGCGGGGCAGTAAAATCTCCAACTTGACCAGGGCCAGTCGCCGGGGTGGGCCACCAAACCGCGCGCCACGGGATTATTGTGGATGTAGTCGATCTTTTCGTTCTGCTTCTTGTCACTCCAGATATTCATGTCGTATCCGCGCCGGTTCCAAACTCGGTAGTGCGCGTGATGATGCACGGTGGGAGGCAGTTCAAATCGCTTCAGCACCTTTTGGCACCAAGGATATGACAGATTTTGGCGCAGGTTACGGAGTATGAAGTTCGCCGTGCGCTCGGAAAGCTTCTGCATGATTTGCGAGGGGTTGGCCGCCGGGCTCGGCCAGATGAGCAAGTGACAGTGCTCGGGCATCAGCACATAGGCGAAAATTTTGAAACCCAGTTCTGTTCGGAGATCGTCGACGGTTTGGACGAACTTGCGCTTGAAGCGGTCGGAGTCAAAAATGCGAGCTCGCCGGTAAGTGCTCACGGTCAAGTAGTGATAGTGACCCTGTCCGTAGAAATGCCTCAGGCGTGGCATCGGCGCAGTTTACAGAAAGGGGGGACGTGCCGCATACATAAAAATCAATGTATGCGCCACCCATGCATTGTTTGACTTCTCCGCACCTCGCAATCACCTTGACGGCGGGCTGGCGCAGAGCCGCGATTCAGGCTCTGCGGCTCTTCTCACGCTTCGCGCACGAATGCCGCGGAATCAACAAATCAAATCCACGCTACACTTACTGCGGCGTGTCATCGCTTTCTTTTTCGAGGAGGTTATTGATGTCGCGTTTTCCGTGCAGTACCCGGACCACCCGAACCGCGCCCTCGTGAGCCAAGTAATAGACGCGCACATCCTCAAATCCCTTGACGGGCCAGGATCGCAGGCCCCGGAGAGCTTCCCGGGAAAGACGCTTGGGCGCGCCGCCCTGCGGGTCCGGATGAACCGTCGTTCTCCGGGCGGCGCTTAGGAAGCGTTCGGCCACTTTCGGCTTGTCCTGCTCCACCAGGTAGTAGCGAAACTGGCGCAGGATGTCATCCCGTGCCGCTGGGAGGATGATCGCTTTCAAAACTTTTTCCGCGCGCGGTGTTTACGTGCAATCCCGGCGGCCTCGCTCTTGAGTTCCCTCCAAAACTCTTTGGTCAGCGGAATTTCTTCGCCGGATGCCAAGCCTTCAACCAGCAACGCTTCCAGCCTGGCATCCTCCTCCCTGGCCCGAGCTTCGCGCAACAGGGTGCGGAAGTACTCGCTGACATTGCCGTAATCCTTCGTGGCAATCTGGCGCTCCACAAAGCCCTTAAGCGACTCGGGGAGGGAGATGGTCACGGTCTTCA
>JBEKNU010000016.1:0-43655 GCA_049522495.1 Terriglobia bacterium | reverse complement strand
GAACTGACCGGCTTAAAATCGGAATCCCTGACCGACTTCATCCCGGAATCGTGACCGGATTAATTTCGGAATAATGACCGGATCAATTTCGGAGTCGCGCCCGCCTTGCCCCAGAATCCCCACTTGGTTGCGGTTTTGATTTCAGGCTTGTTTCGCCGAGCACTTTTTATGGAATAGAGGTGAAGGGCTTAAGTGAGGCGAGCGGCGGTATCGCCCTAACGAGCAAAGAATATTCTGTTGCATCAGTCCTCAAAAAGAGATTTTTTCTCTTTGTGGTAAAGAACTTTAGGGAGAATCCATTTCATGAGTTGTATCAAGACCCACTGAATGGAAAACTCGTTTTTAGCAGGATCGAACAGAAACTCGTTCAAATATCTTGGACAACAAGGGTGTGAACATCACATCGAATTTCTGTCGGGCTCAAACGATGTGAAGCAAAGGAGGCGCGTGAATAAACCAAAGAGGAAGGCGCAGGATGGCCCGGTAGTGACTCGACTGTTGGAGTTGAAGCGTAGAGCGCGCCAAGCTTTGGCGGGTGACTCCAACGACGCGGAGCATGACGCACTTTATGAGGTCAAAGATGCGCTTGTGGGTCTGACACCAGACGTGCGCCGCATGGAAAAAGCACTGAAGCTGTGCGTGGAGTTCTTGCATACGGGCGAGATTCAACCGAAGGGGGAGCGCCACTCTTACTCACTGTGGGCCGCGGCAGTAAGCAGCGGCCAACTGGCCCTTGGCCAGCGACTGAGGAAAAGCGAAGATGGAATGTTGCGTTGGAGACCGATTCAAGGATGATCCACCGAAGGTAAGCCGCGTAGCGGCGGCAGAATGTGGCCCATGGCGACAGCCATGGGAAAAAGAAGCAGAACAAGAAACGAGCCCCGGGAGGGGCGACAGAAATGGCTCACACCTACTCGAATCTCCTAACCCACGCCCTGTTCAGCACCAAGGATCGCCAGCCGCTTATTCGTACCGAGATGAAATCCGACCTCTACGCGTACATGGGTGGCATCATCACCAACCTAAGGGGCAAGCCCGTGCTGATCAACGGCCCCAAAGACCACGTCCATTTACTCTTTGTTCTTCCCGCGACCCTTTCCCTTGCGGACTTTATGGAGAAACTCAAGGCTAACTCATCGAAGTGGGCCAACGAGGTCTGGCCGAGACGGGGGTTTTCGTGGCAGACAGGGTATACGGGGTTCAGCGTCAGCCAGTCCAAGCTGAGCGAGGTCAAGGCGTACATTTCCCGTCAAGAAGAGCATCACCGCAAGTTGACGTATCAGGAAGAGGTCGTAGCGTTGCTCGAGAAACATGGAGTGGAATTTGATTCGCGTTTTGTGGTTTAACGAGGGGACTCTGTCGCCCCTGCCGGGGCTCGAAAAGCAATCGCGAATAGCTCTCTTTCCCACGGCTGTCGCCGTGGGCCACATTCTGTCGGCCCTGCCGGGCCTGAGGAAAGCCATCCCGAATTATCCGGGCCACGCAGGTGATGCGCAGACCGGCAGACATGGCGACTTCGATGTTGACCTCATGTCCTACCATGTGACTGCCAATCCAGGAAGAGACGTGATTCGGAAGTGCAAGGAAAACGTTGAAAGTAATCGCCACGCCGTGTTAGTTGTCCCCAGGGAGAAAGAAGGGCACGCAAGAGCGCTCGCCGAGGATGAGGGAATCGGGAGCAGAATCACCATCCTCACCCTTGAGGATTTCATCGCAGGGAACGTCATCGAAATTTCCACTGAGAAGCAAACCGACTTCTTCGCCACCCTAAAAGACATCGTCGAAGAGTATAACCGCCGCATCGAAGAGGCCGAGACCGATATGGCCTTGAAAATCGATCTGCAGTAAACCATCACCAAGGAAGCGTCGCGCCCCCGGGCAGGTGAGCATCCAAGAAGCTTATGGGGCCAGAGAACCATTCGATCTCCGCGGGCGAAGAACGGGCGTGGGTTAGTGGGGCGTAACGCCAGGCGACCGAGTGACGGAGACGACCACATGGATCCGCAAAAACTCTTCGTCGATGAAAGGTTGATAGGTCTCTGCGTGTACTGCGGCAGAGAACCTTCGACCCGTGATCATGTTCCGTCCAAAATCCTGTTAGACGACCCACTGCCAATCAACTTGTCGGTTGTGCCAGCTTGCCAACAGTGTAACATCGGATTTTCCTTGGATGAGCAATATTTGGCTTGTCTCCTCGAATGCGTCATTTCCGGGTCGACGGACCCCAATTCGGTACGGCGGGATAAGGTTCGGCGCATACTCCGCGACAATCAAGCTCTCGCATTGCGAATTGCGACCAGCCGCCACACAGATGAATCCGGTGAGGTCGCCTGGGTGCCCGAACTGGACCGTGTGAAAAGGGTGCTCCTAAAATTGGCACGCGGCCATGCCGCCTATGAGTATAGTGAGCATCCGCCAGAAGAACCTGAGCACATTTCGTTTGGTCCCCTCATCGCCATGTCGGACGAGCAACTGAAGTTCTTTGAAAGCCCGCCAGAGGATGTCTTTCAGGGATGGCCGGAGTTGGGAAGTCGAGCATTCCTCCGAGCGGTAATCGTAGGGCATGAGCCCCTGACAGCCGACGGCATCTGGGAGGTTGTCCAGAAGGGCCGCTACCGCTACTCTGTGTCGTGCTCAGGTCAGCTTGCAGTTCGCATGGTGCTGAGTGAGTATCTGGCGTGCGCGGTCGAGTGGTAGCATCCTCCAATTCATCCCGTGTGACCGTTCGACCTTTGTAGCGCGAGAGGATGAGGCCTTGCCAAAATTGGCCTGCAGCTCCTTGTCCGTTATTGATAACGCGTGTGAGGAATGAGGAGAGTACGAATGACAAGCCTTTCTGAAGATCCGATCATAAATGCCATAAACAATGGCATCAAAAGGGACATAAACGTCGCACTGGAAAACAAATGCTACCGTGGTGGTGCCATCCTCATGCTCTCGGCGATTGACACAATGGCATTTCTGGCGATGCCTGAGACCCAAGAGGATGTAGCGAGAACAGACTTCATAGTCTGGGCCAGTAAATACATACGCTTTGCGGGACAGGAGCAGCTTACCGGTGAAGACCTATACGGGGCACGCTGCGCAATGCTCCATTCTTACGGAACGCGATCGCGCATGTCGCGGGAAGGCAAGTGCCGTGTGCTCGGCTACATGGACATCTCTGTCCCACCAATCCGCTACAATCCAAATGTCTCGAAAGAAGTGGTGCTTGTGTCTCTAGCGGGTCTAAGAGATGCATTGTTTGATGCTATCGACAGATTTCTGGTCGATCTTTTCAAAGACCGAAGTTCGAAGATATCAACGGTTGCAGAGAAAAGGCTTAATACCGTCATTCACGAATATCCGACCGCCACCCTGTAAAGTCCCTTGGTCGTTGTGAAGACGCGGGAGCCGCTTGGGAACCACGCACTCGCCGTCAACAGGAACGGACGATCGAATGCGCGGTTCTGAGTTGGACTTCTGAATCCGATTCCGCCTGAAGAGTCGCCTTCGAATCTATAGGGTGCCAGTTGGCCGTGTAACGGCCTAACCGCAGAAGTGGCGGCACGGCGGCGCTGGCCGTTGCGGGATCACGTTGGAACCGTTCTGCACGGATGGTCGCCCACACGAAAAGAATGCTCTACACCCCTGGGCCGGTTTTAGAACGTAACGGCAGGTTCAAGGCAGGCGCCCACCCTTGGGAAACCGCAGACCTCACACTGTCCGGGTCTATGCCCGCCGGCGAAATTAGGTTGGAGACTCCGGGCAGATTCCGGCTATACTTGGTCCATGGAGATCACCGTGCAACTACCCGAAGACGTGGCCAAGCAGCTCGCGGCTCGATGGCAAGACCTGCCCCGCGCAGCGCTCGAAAGTTTGGCGCTCGAGGGCTACCGTTCCGGAGCGCTGACGCAGTCGCAAGTGCGACGCATGCTGGGCTTCCAGACGCGAATGGAAGTGGACGGGTTCCTAAAGGACCACGGCGTGAACCTCGAATACACCGTGGAAGACTTGGACCGCGAAGCCGCGAGTAGCCGGCCAGTTTGGGAGCGCCGGCAGATGGAGCTGGCGGGCGAGGCAAAGGATGAAAGCCGCCGGGCCAGATGATCGTCATCGCGGACACCACCCCCCTCAACTATCTTGTCCTGATTGACCATTCCGACTTGTTGCCCCGGCTCTATGGTCGTGTATTGATCCCACCAGCCACCACGCCCCATGCCGGGCAGTCTCACGGCCCCCATCCGCTTTGACGTTAAATGATATTATTCCCCCGGGGGGAACTTGGGGCGAAAAAGTTGGTAGTGGTACAGTTTGGTGTAGCGGCGGCTTTATCCGTCAGCCGACGGACCATATGGCGAGGTAAACTCGCCGCTACGACATCAAACTGTACCACTACCAAAAAGTCGGGCACGGAACGGCAATTCCGACTATTCTGGACAGTGGGCCTTCGCATCAGGGCGAACGAAAACTCAGGGCATCGAAAGGCACGCGCAGATTCGCGGAGAGAGTGATGTGGGTGCGAGCCCCGAAGGGGCGGGCTACCAAAGCCCAGGCCAACGGCCTGGGTTCGAAGAGCCAACCCCTTTTTGGCCGCAAGCCCTGAAGGGGCAAAATAGCGTTCTGGGATCCATGCGGACGGTCGTCGAGGCGGGGTCGGTGGTCCTTATCACGCCCTTTCAGGGCTTTAGAACCGGAAATAGCGTGAACTGCCTGACCCAGGCCGTTTGGCCTGGGCTTTGCTAGGCCGCCCCGTTGGGGCTGATCGAGGAATGGAATGAAGTATTCGCACATTGTCAAATCGGCCGCGAAACACCTCTGGTCGGGCTTCAAGCTGCCCTACATGGTGATGTTTGAAACCACCCTGATGTGCAATATGTTTTGTGAGTATTGCATTTTTGGCGAAGAGGGCAAGTTCAATGACCTTCAAACCCGCGCCACGCGCGACCGCATCTTCAAGCGCATCGATGAGTTCTGCGAGATGGGAATCTTCGCGCTCAGCTTTTCCGGCGGCGAACCCCTGCTGAACCCCAGTACCTGCGACTACATCGCCTACGCTACGGACAAGGGCATGTGGACCTCCATGCCCACCAACGGTCTGCTCATCAAAAAATACGCGGACGGCGTGGCGCGCCTGGATATGCTGGAAGTATCCATCGACTCGCTCAACCCGCAGCGGTTTGCCAAACGCCGCGGCCTGGATGGCCTGGCGCGGATCGTCGAGAACCTCGACTATGTGCTCGCCAAACGTCGCCCCTTCACCACGCAAATCAACGCCGCGGTGAATATCGAAAACCTCTACGACCTCCCGGAACTGGCGGAGTTCTGCAAGCAACGCCACCTGGTGATGCACCCGGAGGCGGTCCACAACGTCATGCGCGACGGCGAACTGCTGCCCGACTCGGAATTGCACGGCAAAGATCTCGATACCGTGGAATTGTTCTTGCGCGAACTCCGCATGTCTTACCCGCAGAACGTCCGCTTTTATACTCACTACTACGCCTTCTATCGCATGGGCGGATTCGGCCCGAAGTTTCCGTGCCGGCATCCTTCCAAGCTTATCTCCATGAAGCCCGATGGCTCCATCCACTTGCCCTGCGCGTTCGTAACCCTGCACAAGTCTCAGGCGCCCCTGCGCGAAATTTTCGAGTCGGAAGCGGCGAAGAAAATCATCGCCCAGGAAGCAACTTTGTGGGACTTCTGTAAGGGGTGTAAAATCGGCTGTCCGTATGAAGTGAGCGCCTATACCAACAGCCCTATGCTGGCGCTGGAGTCGGGGCTGAACTTTTTGCGATTATTGTGAGAAGGCAGAAGCGAGAAGCGAGAAGCCAGAAGCGAGGAGCCAGAAGCGAGGAGTTAGAAGCTAGAAGGCAGGTGTAAGAAATTGGGAGCGATAAGGCCAATAGTTGTCGCTTTCTTCTAGCTTCTAACTTCTAACTTCTCGCTTCTAACCTCTCACTTCTAGCTTCTATCTTCATGGCCGCGATCATGGTCCTGACCGCAGTGCTCATCATTGCCGCAGTGGGGTTGGCGTTTGGCTTGTGGTTCTGGTGGGCCTGCTCGGAGCCCTCTTCCACCTTCTTCCGCCCCGTGCTGATCCGAGGCCCGCATGAAGGCAAGCGCGTCTCCTTGACTTTCGATGATGGGCCCGCCGAACGGTTTACCGAACAGGTCCTCGACATCCTGCGCGAACACCAAGTCCCTGCCACGTTTTTCGTTTGCGGGAGAAACGTGGAAAAACATCCCGACTTGCTTCGCCGCATCGTGGCCGAGGGGCATGGCGTTGGAAATCATACTTATTCCCACTTGTTTGTTTACTTCAAGCCCCGGCGGCGAATCGCCGAGGAGATCGATCGCACCCAGGCGATCATCGAAAAGGTCGCCGGTTTCCGCCCCAACATCTTTCGCCCGCCTTATGGAGCGCGCTGGTTTGGGCTGGTGCCAACTTTGTTGGAGCGGGGCATGCACCTGATCCTATGGTCCGCCGCAGGGTACGACTGGAAGAAAGACGTGCAAGGCATCACCGCGGCGGCATTGCGAGAACTGAAGCCCGGCGCCGTCATCCTGCTGCACGACGGGCGGGAAACGCGCCCCCCAGCGGAAATCGACCGGTCGCGCACTGTCTTGGCCCTGCCTGCTATCATCGCCGGCGTCCGGCAGCAGGGGTACACCTTCGCCCCCCTCAAAGACTTTTTGCCCCTTGCATAACCTCAAAATGGCTGTGGCATATTGCACCAGGTTGAGACTCTGGGACTCCCTTCCGACCTTTAATCTATCTTATTTATTTTAAATATGTTAGGATGAGGATGGGTTTCGAAAGGGCGGACCGATTAGGCGTCGGTTCGATTTCGGGCAATATGAGTATTTTCTGTGGCATTTTGCCACACTCACTGATGGGCATTTTGGCTGCTTTCCCCTCCAATCACTCAGCGGAATTTGTAAGTTCTAATGAATTCAATATGTTACAGATACATACGGCATTTGGCCACAGCCTTGCCCACTACCGGGGAGTCGCAGGGAGTAGCTGGGAATGTTGGTTTATCCACAATGAACAAGATTCTGGTAGTCGATGACGATCAGGAAAGTCGCGACCTCCTCTGTGAGGTATTGGAGGCAAACGGTTACGCGCCTTGCGCGGTGGCCGACGGGATTGCGGCGCGCGAAGTCCTTAGCCGCGATGTCGATTATCGCATTGTCATCGCGGATCTGCAAATGCCGCATGAATCCGGTTTGGAACTTCTCCGCAATTTACGCCAGCAGAATTGCAAGCACGAAATCATCCTGATGTCTTCCTTCATGAGCGGCGCGGAAAAACAAGCGGCAAAGGCGCTAGGTGCGCATGCCCTGCTGGAGAAACCCTTCCAGCTTACGGAATTGTTGCAGACCGTGGCAGAGCTCGCGGCGGAGAATTCCATTGGTATCTCTTCGTAAAGAAGCCTTTCGGCTAGGGCTTGCATCCAAATCTTGTCAGGATAAGGAGTAAAGATGGACGTTTCTCAGAAAGTAATCGAGATTATCGCGCGAGAGCAGCACCTCGACGTGACCAAGATCACCCCGGACTCGACCTTTGCCGAACTCGGCATCGATTCGCTGGACGGCGTGAATATCCTTTTCGCCTTGGAAGAAGAATTCAAGCTCGATATCCCCGACACGGTCGCCCAGAACATGAAGAGTGTTCGCCAAGTGGTGGACAGTCTCACCCGCGTGATCGAAGGCAAAGACGTGTCGGATTTGGTGGCCATGGCCAAAGGCGAACCTTCCGCCACCCTCAGCTAATCCACGGCATTCTAAGGGGCCCACCGTGAGGAGAGTTGTCGTCACCGGGATTGGAGTCTTTGCCTCCACCGGTAAAAATGCCGAAAGTTTCTTTAAGAGACTGGTAGAGGGGCGGTCAGCGATCCGCCGTATCCAGCAATTTGACCCTACCGCGTTGAGTGTGCAGATCGCCGCGGAAATCCCCGATTATGATCCTCTGCAATATTTCCCGGCCAAGCGCCTCGACTTGCTGGATCGCTTCAGTCAGTTTGGCTTGCTCGCTGCCAAGGAAGCCATGGATTCCAGTGGCATCCAAATTCGGGATGAGGAGCGGCCGCGTTTTGGGGTGGTGACGGGCACCGGCATGGGTGGTGCCAGCACGTTTGAATCTGGCTATTTCAAGCTTTTCGCGGAGCAAGCGACGCGCCTGCATCCTTTTACCATCCCCAAGATCATGCACAATGCGGCCACTTCACAAATCTGCATGGAGTTCGGCGCACAGGGCCCGGCGCTCACCACCGCCACTGCGTGCTCTTCCTCCGGGCACGCCATCGGGGAAGCCTTTCACCTCATCAAATTTGGAATGGCCGATTTGATGTTGACCGGGGGGACCGAAGCTCCGCTTACCTTTGGGATGATCCGCTCGTGGGAATCGGTGCGAGTCCTGGCCACCGGCAATGGCGATCCCAGCAAGGCTTGCCGGCCCTTTTCCGCCGACCGCGAGGGCTTGGTGATGGGGGAGGGGGCGGCGATGCTTCTGCTCGAAGAACTCGAGCACGCCCAGCGGCGCGGGGCCAGGATTTATGGAGAAATTTCGGGTTTCGGCATGAGTTCCGATGCCAGCCACATTACCCAGCCCTCGATTGACGGCCCGGCGCGCGCCGTGCGCATGGCGCTGGCGGAAGCCATGGTCAATCCGGAAGAAGTGGATTACATCAACGCCCACGGCACCGGCACTCGCGTGAATGACGTTACGGAAACACAGGTCATCAAAGAAGTGTTCAGGGATCATGCTCGAAAGGTGGCCATCAGCTCCACGAAATCGATGCACGGGCACGTGATGGGTTCGACGGGAGCCATCGAGCTGGCAGCTACGATTCAGGCCATCGACCGGGGAGTCATTCCCCCCACGGCGAATTACACGCAGCCGGATCCGGAGTGCGATTTGGACTATGTGCCCAATCAACCGCGGGAAAAGCCGGTGCGCGTTGCGATTTCCAATTCCTTTGCCTTCGGTGGGCTGAATGCGGTCTTGCTGGTCCGCCGGTTTGAATAAAAGAATAAGCTAGAAGTTAGAAGCGAGGAGTTAGAAGGTAGAAGTCAGGAGTCAGAAATCAGGAGAAAGAAGTTCGCAGAGTTTGGGGAGTGCATAATATTGTGATAAGCCGCCCTCTTACTTCCAGCGCGCAGCTCCCATTTATGAGGTTATAACTTCTGACTGTTGACTCCTGACTTCTAATTCCTAACTTTTGGATTCTCCGGGGAGTTCTCTTAATGATTCAGAAGCGTGTTTGCATTTTGACCCTCGGGGTGGGCTCAGGACACCTGCGCGCTTCCGAGGCGGTGCAACGCGCCCTCTACGACGGCAATGATCCCATTGAAGTGAAGGTGGTGGATGCTCTTGAATCCGCTCGGCGGTGGTTCCACTGGCTTTACGTTGATCCGTACTGGTGGATGCTGCGGAACGCCCCGTGGCTGTGGCGATCATTATTTGAGCGCCGCCAGCGCAAACTGCATCACTCGACGGCTCCCGATTGGGTTTTTCGGCGCGGCTGCCGTGAGGTATTGCGTCACATCAAGAACTTCGCTCCCCAACTGGTGATTGTCACGGAAATCGGAGCGGCGGAAATCGCCGCCCTGGGTCGCCGCGAAGGATGGTTTAATGCACCCATTCTGGCGGTGCAAACCGATTTTCATACCGAGCCTCCGTGGATTCAATCGGAGATTGATGCCTACTGCGTGGCCAGCGAAGATGCTCGCGGGCAACTGATCGGATGGGGAGTGTTGCCCAATCGGGTTTTGCTTTGCGGCATTCCCGTGGACCCCGCGTTTGCATTGCCCTTTGACAAACATGAACTGAAGCAAGCACTGGGCTTGGACGCACGCCGGCCGGTGGTTCTGGTGATGGGGGGAGGCATGGGGCCGGCGCCCCTCGACAGCGTTGTCTCAAGTCTTGAACTTTGCGGCGCGCCCATGCAGGTGCTGGCCGTGGCCGGCCACGACCGCTTGCTCCGCCACCGCTTGGAATTGCTGCGAGGGCGGGTGGCCATGGACCTGCATCTGTTCGGCTGGACGGAAAATGTCCCCGAACTGATGGCGGTTTCCGATCTTTTGATCACCAAACCGGGAGGCCTCACGACGGCGGAAGCCCTGGCGGCGGGATTGCCAATGATTCTCTCCCATCCCATCCCCGGGCCGGAGGAGCGGCACCTTCGCTACCTGGGGCAAAAGGGGGTGGCTCTGCACGCGGAGACTTTGAACGACATCCCGCGCTTAGCGTCGCGGCTGCTCTCCTCCCCGGACGAACTCGGCGAGATCCGGCGTCGCGCCCGCGAATGGTCGCGCCCCGACGCCGCGCACGCCATTGCCCAGGTGGCGTTGGCGTTGCTGGAAAAGGCCACGTATATCGATTTGCTTGCGACACCTCCGCAGCGGTCGGGGGAGTCAGCATATTTGATGTAACAGGACGTCCATTGTCCGTGGTCCGTTGTCAGTTGCCAAATGCGGATGGCGCTCATAGAGAACCGAAAGGGAGAAACCCTTGGGCCATTTCAGCGGCAACGGACAATTGACAACGGACCAGGGACCACGGACAAACGATGTACAATCAAGCCCGCAAGCTTTTTGAACGCGCGGTGATCGGCGATTCCGTGCCGGCGCTGATCCGCTGGGGCAAACGTGTTTCCCCCTCCGTAATTCAGAAAATTCGGACGGATGCCTTTGTCGAAGTCGTGCGTTATGCCGCGGGGCACCAAGAGTTTTTCGCACGCAAATTGCGCGAACGGGGCATTGACCCCAAACGTGTCCGCCGGCCTGAGGATTTAGGCGACATCTTTACCACCCCCGAAGACTTGCGGACCCTGCCCGCAGAGGAATTTCTTTGCCGCGAGCCCGAACTAGTGTTTGAAACCACCGGAACCTCCGGCGGTCCCAAGCGGGTTTACTTTTCCTACGAGGAACTGGACTTCGCAGCTCGATATGAAGCCGTGGCGTTGTATGAGAACGGCATTCGGCCCGGCGCTCGCGTGGTGTGCACGTTCGATGCGGGGTATTGGGTCAGCAGTTGGGTTACCTTCCTCGCCTGCAAACACTTGGGAGTATTTTGCTCCGCCATCGGAAAGCCGCATCCCCGCGATGTCTACTCACGCATGGGCGCTTACCGATACGATGTTATTGCCGCGGACCCCACGTGGCTTGTCAGCTTCAGCGAAATTGCGGAGAAGGAAGGCACCTTCCCCCTGCGCCTGATTATGGCAGCGGGTGACCGCATGACCGATGTGTATCGCAACTACGTGGAGAGTGTTTGGAAGTGCCCCGTCCTTCTCGCCTACGGCTCCACCGAAGTGGGCGGGGCGGGCATGGAATGCGTGCGCAAAGACGGTTATCACTTGGACGATTTCAATATTTACTTCGAGGTGCTCGACGCGGATGAGAACGGCTATGGCGAATTGGTGGCCACCACACTGGCTCGCCGCACCATGCCCTTCATTCGGTATCGGGTTCACGATGTGACCCGCTTTATTGACGCGCCTTGCCCTTGCGGCGCTCCGCTGCGGCGCATTGAGCGCATTCGCGGCCGCCGCGACGAGATGGTGGTGATGGGCGCGGGGAATATGTACCCGGAAATATTTGAACGCATTTTGCACGACGTGGCGGGCATTGCAGAAAACTGGCAGGTGGCCGTCCGCCAGGAAGGCCTGCACGACATTTTGGAGTTCCGCATGGAGTTGACCAATGGCATCAGCACTTCCGCCGTGGAGACAGCGATTCAGACGAATTTGAAAATCCTTTATCCCGATGTTTGGGCTAATCAAGCCTGCGGCATGTACCAACTCAGTTTCCGTTTTCTCCCTCCCGGCAGCATCGAACAAGGAAGGAAGCGGAGACGGCTGATTGATGAGAGGGCGGTTTGAATTACAAATTTTGAATCCTGAATCATGAAAACAGGCAAAACCAGCGTGCGATGGGCGTGATGATTTATGATTGATGAATTATGAAAATGTAAGAACAAGATGCGATCGGCAGTCAGGGGCCTTTTTTTCATTCAGAATTTATAATTTTTCAGTTACGTTGAAAGGAAGTATCTTCAAATATGAACAAGCATTTCTTGCCTGAAGAGTTGATGAGCCCGGTCGTTTTCTGTGATTTTGACGGGACCATCACGCAGCTTGACGTGACCGACCAGATTCTGGCGCAGCTTGCGCATCCCTCCTGGCGTGAAATCGAGCGGGAGTGGATGCTGGGGCTGATCGGCTCGCGCGAGTGCCTGGAGCGGCAGATCGCCTTGGTCAACGCCCCGGCCGAGGAACTTCTCGCGGTTATTGATGCCGTCGCCATCGACACAGAGTTTGCGGCCTTTTGCAAGTTCGCGCGCCAGAAGCGGCTGCCGCTTTACCTCCTCAGCGACGGCTTCGATTACGTAATTCGCCGCGTGCTGAAGGGCGCCGGCGTTGGCAGTCATTTTCGCAGTGGTTCAAACCTGTTCGCGAGCGCGCTGCGGGTGGAGGGCCGCCGGCTGGTACTTTCCTTCCCGCACTCCTCCGAACCTTGCGCGCACGGGTGCGCCACCTGCAAGGCGGCGCTTATCCGTCGTCTGCGGGAAGGCCGGCAACCCGTGATCTTTGTGGGCGATGGCATGTCGGATCGTTTCGCGGTGGAGCTTGCTGATGTGGTGTTTGCCAAACGGCACTTGCTGGCGCATTGCCGGGAGAACGGTATCGCCTGCCATTCCTTCGAGACTTTTAAGGACGTCCAAGTCACGCTTGAGAAGTTGCTGGCCCCGACGCCCGCCCGGCGATACCGCCAGCCCGCTGCGGCGCTATCGTAACCGCGAAATTCGAAAATCGAAACTCGCCGTCATTTGCCGAGGTTATAGGTCAATCAGATATAGCGGCGGCTTTAGCCCTCCACTTTCGGGTCTCGAGTTTCGAATTTCGATCTTCGATTTTCGTGTATTTGAAGGGAGACCCCTTGGCCATTTCTGAACCGACTACGCGTACCGCAGAGCTGCTGGCTCTCGAGCGCAAGTACTGCTCGTTTGGCGATACGGTGCATTATCTTGATCCCCCGAAAATCTTTGTCGACTGCGAGGGCAGCCATCTTTACGACGAGCAGGGAACACCCTACCTCGATTTGCAGATGTGGTATTCCGCGGCGAGCTTTGGTTACAAGAACCGCCGCTTGAATGAGGCGCTCAAGCGCCAGGTGGATCGTCTGCCTCAGCTCGCCTGCCAGTACCTGCACGCGGAAAAAGTGGAGGTGGCGGCGCGCATCGCCCAGTACTGCGAAAAGCGTTTCGGCGTGAAGGGCCGCGTGCACTTCAACGTGGGCGGCTCGCAGGCCATCGAGGACTCGCTCAAGCTGGTGCGCAATTACACGGGCAAGAACCTGATGTTTGCCTTTATGGGCGGTTATCACGGACGCACGTTGGGCGCTTCCGCCATCACTTCCAGCTATCGCTACCGGCGGCGTTACGGACACTTCAGCGACCGCGCGCAGTTCATCTTCTATCCTTACTGTTATCGCTGCATTTATAACCTCAAACCCGAGACTTGCAATCTTTATTGCCACGATCAATTCGCGCAGCTCTTCGCCAATGAATACCATGGGGTCTGGGACGCCAAGGCGCAGTCCGCCGAGTATGGCGCGTTTTATATCGAAGCAGTGCAGGGAACCGGCGGCTACGTGATTCCGCCGCGCGAATATTTCCAACGCTTGCAGCAAACCTGCCGCGAGCGCAAGATCCTGATTGTCGATGACGAAATCCAGATGGGTTTCTATCGTACCGGCAAGTTCTGGGCGATTGAGAACTTCGGCATCACGCCTGACATCATTGTGTTTGGCAAGGCGCTGACCAATGGTTTGAACCCCCTTTCCGGTATCTGGGCGCGCGAGGAATTGATCACGCCTGAATTGTTCCCACCGGGGTCCACGCACTCCACCTTCTCGTCCAACACGCTCGGCACCGCCGTGGCGCTGGAGACGCTGAAGATGCTGGAGGAGGAAGACTACGAAAAACTGGTCACGGAAAAGGGAGCGTACTTCCTCGCCGGCCTGCGCAAATTGCAGAGCCGCTATCCGGGAGTTATCGGGCAGGTGGATGGCCTGGGCCTCGCCCTGCGTCTGGAGGTATGCAAGCCGGACGGCATCACCCCGGATCGCGACCTGACCGACCGGATTTTTGCGGAAGGGATCAAAGGCGATCTTCAAGCAGGCGGTCGCAAATACGGATTGGTGCTCGACGTGGGCGGGTATTACAAGAATGTCTTTACTATTGCCCCGTCCTTCACCATCACCCGGGATGAGATGGATTTGGGCCTTGATCTCCTGAATCAGCTCTTCCGGCGCTGCGTCGATCATCAGGACTGAGCATCGGGATGGAGGGCGGAATGGCTGAGGTCGAGGGTCAACACGGCCGGTTCCCGCTCCTCTGAAAACACAAAAAGCCGGCCTTCATTCAGGAATTGCTGGTTGCGGATTCTCATCCAGCCCAACCCCGCAACCAGAATCACCAGGAAAACCACGAGTGGCACGGGATGACGCAAGATCCACCCTTCCCCCTTGGCGAGCCCATACGCGAATGAAGTGAAGGCGGCCCAGCAAACCCCCCACACGATGATGCTTCGCGACTGCGCGGCATGAAACGAGCAGGTGAAGGGAATTTTCTGGTATTCCCACAACATGGCCTCCACGAGCAAAAGGGCGAGCAGACAATCCAGAAGGAACGCGGCGGCCGTTTGCCAAGGGCTCAAGCGAAGGGCGAACACCGGAACCAGGAGGGTCAGAATGGGGACGAAACCCGCCACCGCCATCGCCTTGCGTATCCCGGAGGTCAATTTGGGGTGAGTTCGATTCTCGGTAAGCTGGAAAACCCAACTGGCATCGATCTCCGCTGGAACCTCGAAGACAATGCGCAGGCCGGAAAGTACGAAGGAAGACAAGAGAAGGGGAACCGACAAAAGAATCGCCATGCGATCGGAAGGGGATGAGCCGCGCGCGAGCAACGCGGCCAGGCTTTCCAGGACCAGCGCCGCGCCTACTCCTGTGTATGCGGATAGCAGCAGGCGGTGCTTCCGGCTTCCCCGCAGTGTGTCGAACACAAAGGCGAAAGAGGCACGCTCCAGGGGACTTCCTAGGAAAGCCCTCCCTGCAATCCTGCGGAGGCCGCGGGTAAGCGCCCAGGGTTCCGATGCTGGAGCTGGCGCCACATCAAGGGCGTTCCTGAGGTACCTTCGATAGCTGGCGAGATAGGTTAGGGTTGCAATGCCTCCAACCGACCCCAGTCCCATCAGGGCGCGGTGAGCCAACAGGGAATACACGGGGTTCGAATACCCGAGCATCGCCCTGTAAAGGCCTAAGAACCACACCGGAGGGAGCCCTTGAATTAAGGCGCTTCCCGTGGGGAGGAGCGAGTGAATATTCCAAACCACCTGGGGCATCAGAAGTGACACTACCAGGAAGCCGGCAATCAGCGCGCCTTGAAGGTAAGGCGAGATCCTCTCGGCCCAACGGCGGCTGAGTAAGGTGGCAAGCAAACCGCGCACTGCAATAATGAGAAGGAAAATGAAGACGCAGGCTGCCGTCACGCTCAGGCCATGAACGAGCACCCGCCGGCAAAGGCTCAAAAATGTGACGTGCCTCCCGGTGGCGGCCACCAGTGGGTAAAGGAACGTTCCGGCGCCTCCCACCGCTATCGTGATCGAGGCAAGAAACAGCAGAAGCGCGGAGACCTTTGCGGCAAAAATGCGCCGCACGCTCAGGGGAAGCGGGACCAAAGTAAGAAAGTCCAGCCGGTCAAGAAAAAGGGAGTCCCATTCCAGGATTGTCACCAGTCCCACCACCATCATTGCCACGCACACAAAGCCCAACTGGTCGCGCATCGAATATGGCTCATATAGACCCGGGGCGATTTGCGCGATCAGGTCGTAGGGCGGGTAGGAATAAAAAACATAAAAAACTCCCGGCAATGCCAGGAAAACCAGAATCCTGATGAATCCCAGGTGGGCTTCACCGCTTTCGGAAACAAATTCGTTGTCAAAGAACCTTCGGAATAAATGGGCGGTGAGGACCCAGCCAGGAGGGCGGTCCTGGTCGTAACGTTGGCGGAGAGAATTGAGCAAAGGCAAGGTCGGCATAACTTTCACGCGAGGGTTCACCGGCTTCCAAGCTGCATGGTTTCAACAATCTCTTGCGCCGCGGCCTCGGTATCGTCGTGCGAGACGATCTGCGAAAAGATGCCCTCAAGCGAGGGGGATTGGGTGAGTTGGCGCAGGTTATCGACGGAGTCGTCCGCCACCACGCGGCCCTTGTGAAGGATAATCACCCTCTGGGCCAGCCGTTCCACAACCTCCAGCACGTGCGAACTGTATAGGATAATTTTCCCTTGCTCCGCCAAGAGCTTCAGCAGATTGCGGAACAGTAGGGCAGAAGTGATGTCCAAACCGGAAAGCGGCTCATCAAAAACCAAAATATCAGGGTTGTGCAGAAGCGCCGCCGAAATCAGGATTTTCTGCCGCATCCCGCGCGAGTAGGAAGCGCTCAAGGCATGACGGTGAAAGTGCATAGAGAAAAGATGCAGCAGCCGGTCAATCTTTTCTTCAAGGAGTGGCTCAGGAATCGAGCGGAGCCGGCCGACCAACAAGAGGTAATCCCATCCGGAAAGGTAGGGGTATAAATGCGGCTCTTCGGGGACATATCCCAATCGCCGTTTGAACTCGAGGAATTGCCCCCGGACATCGCGGCCCTGGTAGGAAATTCTCCCGTGAGTCGGCTCAAGCAATCCGACAAGCATCTTCATGGTGGTGCTCTTGCCCGAGCCGTTGGGTCCCAGGTAGGCGGTAACCTCGCCAGGCCGCAGGCTAAAGCTGACCGCATCGACGGCAGGCAAACGCGTGTAACACTTCGTCAGGCCTTTGATCTCCAGCATGGGACCTTCCTGTGGGCGGGAATGAGGGCCGAAAACCTATCCCCGGGTGTAGAATCTGAGATGGTGTGAAGTTATGTCACGTTGTATGTGGCCAAATAATTAGTCACTCTCATGCGGTGTCACACCTCCGTAAGCAGTTTCATACATGGCTTAGACACCGCTGCCCGGGAGATTGTTCCAAAAAAGGGCGAGGGAACTGCTAGAACTGTTGGCCGAAGAGAACATGAACCGCCGTAAGCTCTTTCGCATTACCGGAGCTGGCTTGGCCTCCGCCGCATGGGGTTCGGTGCGGGCGGCACTGGCTCCTCAGGCGCGTCCACCCAACCTGCTGTTTCTCCTGGTGGACCAGCAGCGGCTCGACACCCTGCGGGTTTACGGGAACAGGAAGATCATCGCCCCCAACCTGAACCGCCTGGCTGATCAGAGCATCGCCTTCTCGCGTTACTACGTTTCGCAGCCCGTGTGCACTCCCTCGCGGGGCTGCCTGCTGACTGGCCTCTATCCTCACACTCACGGATCAATTAACAATAATATCCCCCTGAATTCCTCTCTCCCCGTCTTGGTGGAGATGTTTCAGAACAAGGATTACGCCACGGCCTATTTCGGCAAGTGGCACCTGGGCGACGAACTCTGTCCGCAGCACGGTTTTCAAGAGTTCGAAACCATCGAGGATGGGTATACCCGCCCTGGCGAAAAGACTTGTGCGCGGGATTATTCCGGATATTTCCGTTTCCTGGCGAGCCAGGGCCTGAAGCCGGATAGTAAGAAGGGTTTCTACACGCGTGACTTCGCCAACCAAGTGCCCAAAGAATTAAGCAAGCCGGCTTATTTGGCCATGCAGGCCACGCAGTTCCTCGAACGGCACCAGCGCCAGCCCTGGGTGTTGTATGTGAGCTCCCTCGACCCTCACGATCCATTCCACAGCGTGAACGATCATCTCTATAACCCAGCGGATTTGGGAGTCCCGAAATCATTTTCTCAAGACCCGGACGCTACGGAGTTGGAGCGCACGAAAACTGTGCGGGCCGAGCAAATGCGCAATCCCCACGGCCCCCTCGCCACCGCCGGGAATCTGCAGGAAGTTAAGGCCCGCTATTGGGGCAAGATCACGCTTGTTGATGAAATGTACGGGAGGATTCTGGCCAAGCTGGAAGCACTGGGGCTGGCGGATAACACCCTGATTGTTTTCACCACCGACCACGGCGAGATGATGGGAGATCACCGGCTGATGTTCAAGTCGGTGATGTACGAAGAGGCCGCCAATGTTCCCCTCCTTTTGCGAATCCCCTGGCTGCAAGGCAAATCTCAACGCATTGATAAACCAGTGGCGCAAGTGGACCTGGTGCCCACCTTGCTGGAACTGATGGGCCAGCCGGTGCCACGCCATTTGCAAGGTTTCAGTTGGGCACCGTTCTTACTAGAGGGGAGGGAACTGCCGGACCGCAACGTGATGCTGGAGTGGAATGGCCAACCCCAGTCCGGGCAGAGCATCGACCCGGAGCGCTTGCGCACGATCATTACGCCCGAAGGATGGAAAATGAATATGGGCCGCGAAGGGGCAGGGGAATTATTCCATCTCAATGATGATCCGAGGGAGATGGTGAACCTGTTTTACCGGGAGGAGTCTCTCCGCGTCATTCGCCTGTTGACAGCGGAAGTTAATCTCTGGCAACGCTCCACAGGCGACGCGATACTCCCCTTCGATGAGCAAGCTTGGACGCAGTGGAGGAAAAAATATGGGACACACGCCACAGCAAACGGGTTACTGGACTAAGGATTTCGTCAAATGGCTTTGATTTGGATCGAATCGTCCGGAGGGTCGGACCACCGGACTCACCATATCGGGATTGCGCCTGAATGCTTGATCACATCCCCCGAATCCCGTGTCCCGGGACCTGAGACTCGCGTCCCGTATCCCGTCCCGAGGTTGACGAATGTAAGGAAACCTGCCACATTGAAATGCCATCGAATACTCGTAATGGTTTGACCGTTACGCAAGGCGAGACCCGAGTCCCGAACTACGAGGAGAATATGAGACGAACCCTTCTGTCGCTTTTGGTTGTGATCGTGTTGGCGGGGATTCCCCAGAAAGGCGCGGGGCAGGATTTTGTCACAACTGCCATGTCCGGGCTACCTACCCATACCTTGCGCGTGGAATGTTCTAGCCCTTCCAAGCTACGCAAGCTTTCGAATTACCAAAGTCTGCGGGGAAAATTCTTGGGGCCGCGCTTGCAGCAACTGGAGTCGGCGCTGGACCAGATCGGAATCCGCGAAGACGACATCGACGACTTGATGATCGGATGGAAGCCCGGCGACAAAGAAATGGATCTTTACGGTTATGCCTCCGGCCATTTTGACAAGGCGCAGGTTGCCAGCCGCGCTGCCGCACAAGGCCTCACGCCGACACCGATATCCGGACAGCAGGCGTATTGCTTGACGGCGGGAGTGGCGGGAACCTGCGTCGTCATTCTGGAGAATTCGCTCGGGGCATTCGGGCCGCTCTCCTCCTTGACGGCGGTGTTGGAGGCGCGTGAAGGACAGACGCCGAACTTGAATTCGGACCCCCGCTTTACCAGCCTGATCGGCGACGTTAATCAGGACGCGCCCATTTGGGGAATCGCTTTAGGCGGAGCCGTCGCCGATTGGTTCGGTGGATGGCTATCAACCCAAAACAATTTGAAGTTGGATTGGGGGCAAGTATTCCAGAAAGTGGATTCCCTGACCTATACGATTAATGCGACGGACAAGGTCAATCTGGACCTAAAACTCAATTGCTCGACCCCGGCGGACGCGGCCACCCTTCGGCAGGTTTTGGACGGCCTGAAGATGGCCCAACAGCTTGCCTGGGACGCACAGAATCCCGGCCACCCGAACCCTTACACCTCCATGAATGTTGACAATCATGACAGGCAGATTGGCCTGCAAATCGCCATGGCGTATTCGGAGTTGACACTTACGAGTGGCGTTGGCTCGCCCCAGAATTAGATATTGAATAAAGGCTGGTCGGCCAAACACGGCCTAAGTTGCGAACACGCGTGCCGGGGCAACGTGGGAAATTGCGGGAGTGTTTTGCAAAGGAAAAAGGGGGAGCCGGATAACATTCGGCGAAACCCCTAAGAAACGCTCTTGCTCCGACCCTCTAGGCAGCAATCACCCCCTGAAACCCGCTCAAATACGAAGGAAAGCGGTCAAAACACAAAAAATTTCGAGACCACATATCTAGTGGTGTCATTCCACGGCTACACTACATAATCCACAAAATTCCCTAAATATCCCGAAAAGGCGCGTACAAATTACGAAGAAACACCTAAAACTAACAAAATACTTCTTGACAAGGAAAATGCCCTCAGCGTATAAGCGCACTAAGATGAAAGTCGGGAACGCATTTTAATTTTCTTGATTAGGCAGCGTAGAACGGCACGATTTCGGCGGAAGGTTGCGAGCATGACAGAGACAAGAGAGGTCATGGACATCCGGGAAGCGTCGGAGTATCTTGGAGTGTCGCGGGAAACTCTTTATAAGTACGTGTACGAAGAAAAGCTACCAGCTTTCAAACTCGGTAATCGTTGGAAATTCAAAAAGACCGTCCTGGACCGCTGGATGGAGAAGCAAAGCGCGCAGTTCGAGCAGCGAGCGGCTCGCAGGATGCGCGCCACCGCTCGGTAGGGAGCGTCGCCAATGTTTGGGTTCGGAAAAGCCAAGAGCCTGGTGGGATTGGATATCGGGTCGAGCGCCGTCAAGGCGGTTGAATTGCGGATGAAGGGCGGCTCCTATGAGCTCGTGAACCTGGGGATGGAGCCTCTGGGCCAGGATACGGTAGTGGATGGCGCCATCATGGATGCCCTCTCGGTATCTTCCGCCATTGAGAAAATCTTTACGGACAATCGCATCAAGACCAAGAATGTGGCGACTTCCGTTTCCGGCCACTCGGTGATCGTCAAGCGCGTCACGGTGAGCGCCAACTCCGATGAGGAGCTTTACGCCGCCATCCCCTACGAGGCGCAGCAACACATTCCCTTCGACATGACGGATGTGAACCTGAGCTACCAGGGGTTGGGCCCGTCCCCCTCGGGGAACGGGACGGACGTCATGCTGGTGGCGGTCAAGCGCGAGAAGATTCTCAATCACACCAACGTCCTTAGCCAGGCGGGCAAAATCCCTACGGTCGTCGACTACGATGGGTTCGCGGTCTACAACGCTTTCGAGGTGAACTATGAAGCACCTCCCGATCAGATGGCAGCGCTGCTCAACATTGGCGCCAGCATCATGAACATCGTGATCGGGCGCGGTGGCAATCCGCTGTTCACCCGTGACGTCTCCGTGGGAGGGAACCAGTACACCGACACGCTGCAGAAAGAACTCGACTTGAGCTTCGAGGATGCGGAAAAGCTCAAGCAAGGGTTTGAGGTTCCCAATGTGACGCAGGACCAGAAACTTCCCCACTTGCGGTCGGTGAGCGAAATCCTCATGCTGGAAATCCAGAAGACTTTCGATTTCTTCCGGCAGACCACGTCGACCGAAAACATTCAGCACATCTATTTGTCCGGCGGGACCGCCAAGATCGAAGGTCTGGTGGATCAGCTCAAAGCGGAGTTCAACATTCCCGTGGAAACCATCAATCCATTCCAAAAGCTGGTGGTCGATGGCAAGAGGTTTGATGTGGGTTACGTGGACGAAATCGCCCCCCGCATGAGCGTCGCGGTGGGGCTGGCTTTGAGGAGCTTTGACTAGCCATGATAAAGATCAACCTTTTGGGAGTCGCACCGCCTCCTTCCAAGATGCCGTCCGTTGGGGGGCCCCCCGCGCCCATCGTCACTCAGGTGGTGATGTTCTTGGGTGCGCTGATTATCTGTTTTGGGATCGTCGGCGGGCTTTGGAAGTTCTGGAGCAGCCGAATCGCGGATCTCGAGTTGGCCCGGAGTCGGGAAAAGAGACGCCAGACGGACCTGGCTGTGGTAAAGGCCAAGAACGATCAATACCAGCAACGTCTAAAAGACCTCGAGACCCGCATCAATACCATTCAGGCGTTGCAGAACAGCCGAGTCGGTCCTGTCGAATTGATGAGCTCTTTGGGGAGCCTCGTCAACCAAACCAGCGATATTTATCTCTACACGGTGTCTCCAGCGGGTGGGCGTTTACAGCTTAAGGGGCAATCGGGCACAGTTGATTCCATGGCGAGTTTTCTGGCCTCCCTGAAGAATTCCGGATCCTTTGATGACGTGCAGTTGGAGCAGTTCTATGAAGATGACCAACATGAGCACCTGACTTACAAGTTCACGCTGAGTTGCCAGTTTAAACAGCCTACGGGGGGGACTTCTCCCGTGGCTGGAGGCGCACCAGCGGGCCCCGGCGGGGTACCAAGTGTACCCGCGCAAGTTCGGCAGGGCCTAAAAAGAGGGTCGTAGGAGAGGGTTAATAAGATGGCCAAGAGCTTCAATGAGCTTCCGGCTCCCATTCAGGGAGCTATTTTCGTGGCAGTGGCAATTGTCGCGGCGGGTACGGCGTTTTATTTCTCCGTCTTGCCTTTGAGTGACAAGCAGGATAGTTTGCAAAAAGAAGTGACGAAACTCAAGGCGGAGAACGACAGGAACGAAGCCTTCAAGCAACAACAGACTGAATATCTGAACCGCATCCAGCAATTGGAAAGCCAGTTGGAGACGCTCCGTTCCATTGTTCCCGACGAACAGGCCACCGACGAGTTCATGAAAACCGTCTTTGCAGACGGTTTGGGTGCGGGCACCCAGATCCGGACTTTTATTCCTCAGCCCCAGGCGCCGAAGGAGTTATTTGTGGAAATGCCTTTTTCCGTGCGTCTGGACGGGACTTATTACAATTTGTTGAGTTTCTTTAATCGTCTCGCGAGTGAACAACGAATCATGAGTGTTTCGGGCCTCACTCTCGGTGCGCCGGAGGGTGGCGGCATGGGGACATACAAGATATCGAACGGCGAAACGGTCGGGGCAAATTGCGTGCTTACCACTTATTACAATCGGCCTCTGAACGCGGCGGCGCCACCTCCCAAAAAGAGATAGTGAGCAGGATGAGGACAATGGCTAAGCATAGGATTCAACGCAATCGAAGGATGCAGACGACGCGGCTTCTGCTTTTGGCGGTTCTCGTATTGGGTTTGGGAGTCTTGCCGAGTTGGGCAGGACAGCAACCCTCGAAGAGCTCCCCGCCTAACGCCAAGACTGCGCAGGCCACCGGGCAGATGATGCCAAGGACCACGCCGGTAAAATCTGCCAAGGCCCCCGCCCAACACAAGGGCACGGCGGCAACATCTTCCAGTTCCTCATTGGGGGCGGGGAGACGGGACCCTTTCAAGCTGCCTGAGGTTGCTGGCGGTAAAGGCGGCGAGAGCATTCCGGAAGGTGGTGTGCCGGGTGGGGTCTTGCCGGGCGGGGAACGTGGCTTGCTTATATCGCAGTTGATGCTCGAGGGTACCGTTCGGGAGATACCCGAGAACAAAATGATCGCCGTGGTCACCAACGAATCCAAAAGGGCTTATTTTCTGCATGAGAACCAAGCGGTGTACAACGGCGTAGTCAGCAAGATCACGCCGGACGCAGTTTACTTCACGGAGAACGTCCTCGATGAAAGTGGCCGAGTGACGACCCGTGAAGTGGTGAAAAAACTGGGTTCGGCTTCGGGAGAAGGAAGATGAAACGACAAGCGATTGTTCTGCTGGCGGTGACATGGCTGATGCTGGGGCTAGTCCCTACCCCCAGGAGCCGCGCATGGGCGGCCTCGGAGGCGGCGACCTTGAAGTCGGTCACGCTTTCCGCCAGCCCCACGGGCACGGAACTGGTTCTGCGTGTGGACGGTAGTTATTCCTACAAAACCGTTCAAGGCAGTCCCGACACCCTTTTCATCGACCTCGCGGGCGCCAAAGCAGAGGGCGTTGCCCGCAGCCACCAGTGGGTGAACCCGGTGTTCTCTGGCTACAAGCTTCTGCCATATAAGGATGCTTCCGGCCAGCCGATCGTCCGCGTCCAGGTGGACACGAAGCAAGCCATTCCTTTCGTCGTTCAAAAGGACGGCTCAAAACTGCGCCTCCTCTATGGGAAGAGCCTTCCCACCCGTGACGCGGCGGCACCTGCGCCGGCGGTGGCTCCTGAGGAAACCTCTGCTCCCCTCGCTACCTCGGCGCCCTCCAGCGGGCCTTTGCTCGTCTCGAAGATAACTTTGGACAAGCATGAGTCCGGCGAGACTTTTGTGGATGTCGCCACTTCCCGGAGCGCCGGCTTTCGGGTCATGATGTTACCCAGTCCGGCGCGCCTGGTGGTCGATATTGAGGGCGCTCAGAATACCTCCCCCCAGAAGAATTACGTGGCCGACACGCCGGTTCTGACGTCTGTTCGCGTCGGGCAATTCCGCGCCAAAGACCCATCAATTGTGCGGGTGGTGGCGGTCTTGAACGGGAACCCTGCCTTTGACGTTCACAATACACCAGCGGGCGTTCGCATTGAGCTGCGTCCGCGCGGGGCGGCAAAGGCTGTATCTCTCCCTAACCAGGCTCCGGTTGCCCCAGCGAAGCCCGGGGAAAGCAATACTGTTGAGACCGCTGCCGTGGCGCCGCCTCCCGTTGCCGCCCCCATAGTGGCTGCCTCTGCGCCCACGACAGAAGTGATTGACCCGAAACCAGCAGGGGCGCCGCCTCTCCGAGTGGAGACCCGTGACGCTGCGAAACCGGACATTCAGAGCACGTTGCCTGCTATCGCCAGTTCCCAGCAGGCCGTGGCGACTCCACTTCCGCCTCCCGCCAGTTCTACTCCGGAAGCGCTTCGCGCCAAGCAGGCTGCCCAAGTGCTGACCCTCGGCAAGGATGCTTCGCCTGAGGCAGCGCAGGGAGGTCCTCCGGCCACCCCCAGCAGCACCGCGGAGGAAGCCAAGCCCGTTTACACCGGGGAGCCGATCTCATTGAATCTAAAGGATGTTGACCTCAAAGACTTCTTCCGATTGATTCATGAAATCAGCGGGCTGAACATCATCATCGATCCCAATGTGTCCGGCAGCGTCACTTTAGTATTGGACTCTGTGCCTTGGGACCAAGCCCTGGACATCGTCCTGAAGAACAACCGCTTGGGCAAGGTAGTGGAAGGAAACGTCCTGCGGATTGCGAGAGTGGAAACGCTGACGGCGGAGCAGGAAGGACAAGTTAAACTAGCTGACGCCCGCATGGCCGCAGCCCCGATGGTAACGGTCTTCAGACCCATCAATTACGCCAAGGCTGCTGATATCGCCACCTTGCTCAAATCCTGGGCAGGCGGTGGCGCCCTCAGCAAACGTGGCACCGTGCTGGTGGATGCCCGCTCCAACACGCTGATCATTTCCGACGTGCAGGCGCAGATTCCCATCATCGAGAGCATCGTTGCCAAGCTTGATAGAAAGGCAAAGCAAATTTCCATCGAAGCGCGAGTGGTGCTGGCTAGCGCAGATTTCACTCGCATCTTGAGTTCGGCCCTGTCAGGCTCGGGGACCAATAACTCGGGTACCTCGCAGTTCGGATTAGCGACGGGCGCCACCGCCAGCATCACGCCGGCGACGGCGGTTCCCCCGCAGAGCGCCCTGACCATCCCTACCAGCACAGGCAGCGGGTTTGGCAACATTGCCATTACCAACGCGTCGTCGCGTTACTTGATTAATGCGGTCCTTTCGGCCCAAGAGACGCGTGACCAGGTGAAGACCCTTTCCCGTCCCACCATCGTGACACAGAATAATGTGCAGGGGATAGTCCAGCAAGGCGTGGAGATTCCTATCCAGACCAATATCAACAACACGATTACCACGACATATCAAAACGCGACGTTAAATTTGACGGTAACGCCGCAAGTTACTGATGACAACAACATCTTTTTGGATATCAACGTGAACAATGCCTCGGTGGGCGCGCCGGTACTGGGTATCGGATCAGAAATTAACACCCAGCAAGCAAATACCAAAGTGCTGGTTCCCGATGGCGGCACCGTGGTCTTCGGCGGCATTACGGTGACCAGCCGGACCAAGTCCGCAACTTATGTGCCCTGGCTGGGGAACATCCCCCTCCTGGGGCATTTGTTCAAATCGAGCACCACTACGGACACCGACCAGGAGTTGCTCTTCTTCGTATCGCCGAAGATACTTCCGAGCTAGCCTTTCCGCCGTGCAAGCGTATCCGGTCGATTGTTGAATCTAGGGAGGAGACCTTGAGGAAACCTTGGTCTCCTCCTTTCTGCTTCTGCCCATGTGCCCAGAACAATCTTCTTCTCCCTTCCGAGCCCGCCAAGGGCGGCTGCGAGCTCTGATGGAAACCCGCCGTCATCCGCTCATTCTTGTCACCCATCGCGTGAACGTTCGTTACCTGACGGGATTCACGGGCAGCGCTGGCATCTTACTACTGGGCCCGCGGCACGGAATTTTGTGGGTTGATCCTCGTTATGCGATGCAAGCGCAGGATCAGGCTGAAGGCGTGGAAGTGATCGAAGAAAAGAGAGGTATCCTCCAGGGGGCAGCAAGGTGGTTACGGAAGAATGGGGTGCGGGAGTCCACCTTTGAGCCCTCGAACCTGACCTGCGCGCAATTCGAGCAGCTCCGCCAGGAGGCCGGCCATACTCTCCGGTTGAAACCTGCGGGAGAATTGATTGAGGAACTCCGCGTCGTAAAGGATCCCGGTGAGATTGAGGCCATCCGCAGCGCAGGAAGAGTGACGGCGGAGGTTTTCGCTGAGATGCTGACGCATGTCCGGCCCGGTGTGAAAGAACAAGATTTGGCGGGGGAAATCGAGTACCGAATGCGCAGGAAAGGAGCGGTAGGCGCGGCCTTTGAGACGATTGTGGCCTCGGGGACCCGTTCGGCCTATCCCCATGCGCGCCCTTCCTGTAAAACACTGCAAGAAAGTGAGTTGGTAATCTTCGACCTCGGTGCTATAGTTAGCGGTTACGCCGCTGACATGACGCGGACGGTCTTTCTAGGGGAACCGAATCGCCGTATTCGGAACCTCTACTCAGCAGTGCTGAAAGCCCAAGCGGGAGCCGTCCGGGCGGTCCAGGACACCACCCCCGCGGGGAAAGTTGATTCCGCGGCACGCCGTATCCTGGCAAAACACCGGCTTGCCTGCTACTTTACGCACAGCACTGGCCATGGGGTGGGCCTGGAGATTCACGAGCGGCCGCGTCTGGGCAAAGGGGAAACCACCCCCCTGAGGTCTGGATCCGTGGTTACGGTGGAGCCGGGGATTTACTTGCCAGGGTTCGGCGGCATCCGTGTTGAGGATACGGTGCTCGTGGGGCCCGAGGGCCCGGAGGTCCTCACTCCGGCATCGAAAGAGCGGTGGGTTATAAGCTAACTTTCACCGGAGCTTCTAATTGGAGTGGGGTTTGCAAATGCTATCGGCAGGGGGGCAAACGAATGCCCGGTAAGAATTCCACACGCAACGTTCCTGAACCTGGGCGGGTATGGAACCTGGATGATATCCAGGAGCTGCTGGATCTCCTTGCGGTGAAGGAAATCACCGAATTTGAAATGGAGCAGCAGGGGGTCAAGATTCGCGTCCGGCGCGGGAATTCCCACCCTGTGAACGCCGGAAATACCAACGGGTACGGCTTTGCTCCTGGGCCGGCCATAGCCGCTCAGCCTCCAGCTCCCGTGATCCCGGTGGCGACGGCTCCTCCAACGCCCTCGCCCGCTCCGGCGGGGCCCGAATCGGCCGCGGATTCCACCGACGGCCTCTTCATCATGAAATCACCGATTGTGGGGACCTTCTACTCCTCGCCCGCTCCCAACGCACCGCCTTTTGTCAAGGTAGGTGACACCGTGCAGGTCGGTCAAGTCATTTGCATCATTGAAGCCATGAAGCTAATGAACGAGTTGGAAGCAGAGGTAGGCGGGCAAATTGTTCGCGCCTACGTCGAAAATGGCCAGCCTGTGGAGTACGGGCAGTCCTTGTTCGCAATCGAACCCGCGAGGAAGAAATAGGAGTTAGAAGGTAGAAGTGAGAAGCTAGAAGTCGCGCGACCCAATGCTACTCTGTGGCTCCCGCCACCTGGCTTCCCTCTTCTAACTTTTCGCTTCTGCCTTTAATACATGTTCAAGAAAATCCTGGTTGCCAACCGCGGGGAAATAGCTTTGCGGGTGATTTGCGCCTGCAAGGAATTGGAAATTCCCACCGTCGCCGTGTACTCGGAAGCCGACCGCTATTCTCTGCACGTGCGTTTTGCTGATGAGGCGGTCTGCATCGGCCCGCCGCGCAGCGCCGACAGTTATTTGAATGTGGCCAGTATTATTTCCGCGGCGGAAATTACGGGCGCGGAAGCCATTCACCCCGGCTATGGTTTCCTGGCGGAGAGCGCCTATTTTGCCGACGTCTGCGAATCGTCCAATCTCACCTTTATCGGCCCCCGCCCGGAAGTCATCAGCCTGATGGGCGACAAGAATCGAGCGCGCGCGAGGATGAAGGAGCTGGGCCTTCCGGTGTTGCCAGGCTCGGAAGTGATCTCGTCGGAGGAAGCCGCTTTGAGGGAAGCGGAGTGCATCGGCTACCCTGTTATGGTCAAGGCCGCGGCGGGTGGGGGAGGCCGGGGAATGCGCATTGTGCCCTCGGCGGGTGAACTCCCTCATCTTTTTCGAACCGCGCAGAATGAGGCGGCGGCGTCTTTTGGAACTCCGGATGTCTATCTGGAAAAATACATTTCCTCTCCCCGGCATATTGAGTTTCAAGTGCTGGGCGACCAGCACGGGAGGGTGGTCCATTTGGGCGAGCGCGAGTGCACCATTCAGCGCCGTCATCAGAAGCTCGTGGAAGAATCCCCCTCCACGCAAATTGATGAGGAGACTCGCGCGCGCGTCGGCCATCAGGTCATCCAGGCGCTCCAGGAGATCGGTTACACGAGCGCGGGCACAGTTGAGTTGCTGATGGACGAGAAACGAAATCTCCACTTTCTTGAAATGAACACGCGTATTCAGGTGGAGCATCCAGTAACGGAAATGGTGACGGGTTTGGATCTGGTGAAACATCAGATCCTGATTGCGGCGGGTGGGCATGTGCCTTTCGAGGGTGAGACGATTGCGCTGCGTGGGCATGCCATCGAGTGCCGCATCTGCGCTGAGAATCCACAGACCTTTGCCCCCTCAGCAGGGAAGGTAACCGTCTTCCACGAACCTGGCGGCACTGGCGTGCGGGTTGATACGGCTGCTTACGCCGAGTCCGTGATCCCGCCCTACTACGATTCCCTCATTGCCAAGCTCGTCGTCCACGGCAAAGACCGCCAGGAGGCCATCCGCCGCATGAGCCGGGCCCTTGAAATGTTCATTATCGAGGGCATCTCCACTTCTGTCCCTGTTCACCAAAAGATTATGGCCGACCCTGACTTCCAGGCGGGGAATTTCGACACCCATTTCTTGAGCCGGTTTGCCCGCAACGGTGATGGCACTTCCTGATTTTAGATTTTGGCTTTTGGATTGAAGAACATGTGTGGTAGGTCCATCTGCCCAATCCAAAATCTAAAATCCAAAATCCCCAATGGGCTCATGCAACTTGTAATCCCACGCCTCTATGCGATAATTGACCCTGCTCAGGGGGGCGGCCGTCCCCCGGTCGACGTGGCGGCGGCTCTGCTGGCGGCGGGCGTCCAGCTTATTCAACTTCGAGATAAGCACGCGTCTTCCCGCGAACTCTACCAGAGTGCGCAGCGAGTAGCCGAATGTGTGCGCAAGGGGGGAGGAATCTTCATCGTCAACGACCGCGCCGACGTCGCCCGCGCTGTGGATGCCGATGGAGTGCATGTGGGCCAGGAAGACCTCCCCGTGGAGTCTGCTCGCGCCCTCCTCGGCCCCGGCAAGATGATAGGTTCTTCCACCCACGTTCTGGAGCAGGTGAGGGAGGCCGACCGTTCCACGGCAGATTACGTTGCTTTCGGCCCCATCTTTCCAACTGCCAGCAAGGAGAATCCGGAGGCAGTGGTGGGCCTGGGGGGTCTTGGTGAAGCCCGGAAGGCCACGCGGAAGCCGCTGGTGGCCATCGGAGGAATAACCCTCGAAAACGCGCGCGCGGTCATCGAGGCCGGGGCTGATTCCGTAGCGGTCATTCGCGGCTTGGTGGGCGCACCGGACATTTGTAAGCGCGCCGAGGAGTTTCTTAAGCAGGTGTCACTTGCTGGGGAAGATTGAATGTTGGAGGGCGGATGCAAAGGGTAAAGTGTAAAGGCTAAAGGGTAAAATATGAGTGGCTAAGTGCTTTATCCTCTATCCGTTACACTTCAACTTCCACTCTTCATCGTTTCTCGGCACCCTGTGCGCAGCGCCCCAATCCCTATGGGAACGCATCCAACTACGGCCAACCCGCCAGCCTCGGGGCTCGTCAAGGGCCTGGGCCTGTTTGACTCCACCACCCTGGTCATGGGCTCGATGATTGGCTCAGGGGTTTTTATCGTAGCGGCTGACGTCAGCCGCCAGGTTCAGTCACCGGGCTTGTTTTTTCTCACTTGGATCACCAGTGGATTGATGACTGTCATCGCGGCCGTCAGCTATGGTGAACTGGCGGGCATGATGCCGCAGGCTGGGGGCCAGTATGTTTACCTCCGTGAGGCCTTTGGCCCGCTTTTTGGTTTCCTTTACGGCTGGACCCTTTTCCTGGTGATTCAAACCGGAACGGTGGCCGCTGTAGCGGTGGCTTTCGGAAAATTTCTGGGGGTGTTTGCTCCTTGGGTTTCGGCCAAGACGACTCTGCTCGACCTCGGGAGTCTCGTGGCCTTCGGCCACCCCATTGCGCTTACGGTATCGTCGCAACAAATTGTAGCCATTCTGGTGGTGCTTTTCCTGAGCGTGCTGAACATTCTCGGTTTGCGTGTCGGCGCGGGGGTTCAAAACGTCTTCACGGTTTTAAAGGTCGCAGCCCTTCTGGGAGTGGTGGTGCTGGGGATGGGGTGGGCTTTTGGACATCCCGCACCGGCCTCCTCCGTGCAGGGATTCTGGCAGGGAGCGCATTGGAATGTGGCCACGTTGACATTGGTTTCCGTGGCGCTTGTCGGCCCCCTCTTTTCCTCCGATGCGTGGAACAACGTCACCTTCACGGGCAGTGAAGTAATCAATCCCAAACGCAACCTCCCCCTGGCGCTTTTCATGGGCACCACCACCGTCTGCGTCATCTATTTTGCTTGCAATTGGGCGTACTACCGCGCGCTGCCGTTTTACGGAGCGCCCCACGGTGGGCTGCTGGAGCAGGGGATCCAATATGCGGCGGAGGACCGCGTCGCTACTGCCGCCGTTCAGGCCATGCTGGGGGGACGGGGTTCGGGACTGATGGCCGCCGCCATCATGGTTTCCACCTTCGGCTGCGCCAATGGATTGATCCTGACGGGCGCGCGCGTATATTACGCCATGGCGAAGGACGGCCTGTTCTTTTCCTCGGTAGGGAAGGTTCATTCCCAGTATCACACACCGGCAATTTCGCTCCTGGTCCAGGCGGTTTGGGCGGCGATCCTGACCCTCACGGGCAGTTACAACGAACTGCTGAACTATGTGATTTTCGCCGTCGTACTATTTTATATTTTAACCATCGCGGGCATCTTCCGGCTGCGGCGGACGCGCGCGGAGGCGTCGCGACCCTATCGGGCCTGGGGCTATCCTGTCCTTCCTCTGCTGTACATTGGGTTTGCCTCGTTTGTGGAGTTGGCTTTGTTGACCCACAAAAGCACCGCACGGCAGAGTATTGCAGGTTTGAGTATCGTCGCCTTTGGCATTCCCATCTATTATTTCTGGCGGAGACGGGGGATCAGAGGGGAAGCGTCTGAGGGGGCAGGCGGGAGCGGAGTAGTTTAGTTGTTAGCCTGACGGCGAGAGACGCGCGATAGCCCGTCAGCCGACGGATAAAGCCGCCTCTACGAGTCCAAGGAGAAAAACACACCTCATGGCGAATCTGCTGGCGAAGAAGACATTGGAAATGATTCAAGAGGAAAGCGCCGAGCACGGTGAGCACACCCTGCGGCGGGCTCTGGGGCCGATCAACCTGATGACCTTGGGCGTTGGCGCCATTATCGGCGCCGGGATCTTCGTTCTGACCGGTGCGGCGGCGGCTAAATATGCGGGTCCGGCTATCGTCCTGTCGTTCGTCCTGGCGGGTCTAGCCTGCACCTTCGCCGGATTATGCTATGCGGAGTTCGCCTCGCTCATACCCATCGCCGGTTCGGCGTACACTTACGCGTATGCCACCTTGGGAGAGCTTTTCGCCTGGATTATCGGTTGGGACCTCATCCTGGAGTACGCCTTCGGCGCGGCCACAGTCGCCTCCGGCTGGAGCGGCTACGTGCTTAGCTTCTTGCAGGATTTTGGAATCCGCATCCCCCCAAAAATCGCCAGTGCGCACGGCGAAATCCTGGTAAATTACAATGGCCACTGGGAACATCTTTCACGCATCAAAGATACGCTCGCCTCCCTGCATGTCAATCCTGATTCATTAGCCCACACGGGCGCCTATTTTGATTTGGTGGCTTTCCTGGCCATCCTGGCGGTCACCGTGGTTCTGGTCATTGGGATTAAGGAATCGGCGAACCTGAACAGCGCCGTGGTGATGATCAAGGTTTCAATCGTGCTCGTGTTCATCTGTGTGGTGGGCTTTTACGCCCTCGGGCATCCTTCGCTCTTTTGGGCGAATTGGCATCCCTTTATTCCCCCTAACCTGGGAACGTATGGCGCATACGGCTGGTCGGGCATCGCGCGCGGGGCGGGGGTCATCTTCTTCGCCTATATCGGGTTTGACGCAGTTTCCACGGCCGCGCAGGAGGCCAAGAACCCCAAGCGGGATATGCCCATCGGCATCCTGGGCTCCCTGATCATTTGCACGGTTTTGTACATTCTGGTTTCCGGACTGCTCACGGGCGTTGTTTCTTACACCATGCTGAACGTATCCGATCCCGTTGCTGTGGGCATTGATGCCGTCCCCGGCGTGCGGTGGGGCAGCTTCATGGTCAAAATAGGCGCCATCTTCGGGCTGGGCACTGTGATGTTGGTGATGTTGCTCGGCCAATCGCGGGTTTTTTATTCCATGTCCAAGGACGGACTGCTGCCCCGTTGGGCAAGCGCCATCCATCCGCGTTTCCGCACGCCCTGGATCTCCACGAGTTTGGTGGGTTGCTTCGTCGCCGTCTTCGCCGCGTTGATTCCCATTGGCATTTTGGGTGAACTGGTCAGTATTGGGACGCTGCTGGCATTCGTCATTGTCTGCGCCGGCGTCTGGGTCCTGCGGGTTAAACGTCCCGACTTGCCGCGGGCCTTCAAGACACCTCTGGTACCGCTGGTGCCCATCCTCGGAATCGTGGTGTCTCTGGGATTGATGGCGAGCTTGCCGGGCAGCACGTGGTTACGCTTAATCATCTGGCTGGCGGTGGGCATGGTGCTGTATTTTACCTACGGGAAAAAACACAGCCGTGTGCAGCTCGCCGCGGAAGCGAATTCCGCAGCCGCCAGCCCAGGCCCGGCGCGTTGAGGCCGGATCGGAATTTCGAACGACGGGTTTTTCCACGACGTGCTGATCACCGGGCCACAGATATGCTCACGAAAGGGTTCGACCTCCTACTCCGGGAATACCGGACGCGCCGGTTGGCGAGATTCACGGCGTGGGTTTTGGCCTCCGGCGCCGCCCTGAAGGTCGCGGACCGCTTCACCCGCACCTCGGGCGGTGTCCCCACACTTCTCTGGTTCGTTTTCTGGGTTTGCGCACTTGTTTCCGGCGTGTACTACTTGGCTCGCCTGATGCGGTTCATCCGAACGCATTTGCTCTGGCGACTCCGACGGCGCTTGGTAGTGGCGTACATTCTCATTGGAGTCGTCCCCATTTCCCTCATCATTGTGCTCGTCCTTTTGGGAGCTTTCATCATCAATGGACAATTTGCGGCCTTTCTGGTGATCCTGAGGCTGCGCGACCGTTTCGACAGAATTGAGCAAGTCAACCGCGTCGTGCTCCACGAGGCTCGTTACGGCGGTGAAAAATCGGCGCCCGCCTTGCTGGAGAGGATTCGAAACTTCTACGTCACGGAGATGGTCGACCACGCGAAGAGCTACCCGGGACTGGTTATTACCTTGCACCTGGGGGACGTGACGCGCTCTTTCCTTCTGGATGGTAAGCCCGCGCAAAATCCCGCCACCGTACCGAGCTGGGTGAAAGGGGAGGAATACGCAAATATCGTTGATGACCATGGCCAGCTCGCCTTGCGATCCGTAGAGCGGATCGAGACTCCTGCCGGTGCTTTGACCCTTGTGCTCTCGCAGCCCTTTACTCCCGAGCTGTTGGATGTGGTGGGGGACGGAATTGGCCCTGTGGGTGTGGAATTATATAAGCCTGTAGCTCCCGGTGCGGTGATAGATTCCACGATCCGCGTGTCCACGTCCGAAGGGACTTATTACCCCGGCAACTCGATTAAGTCCCGGTCCGTGCAGCTCCCCGACCCTGTGAATCCCTTCGATTTTCAAGTCTTTGGCGCTTCCGCAATCGGTCCGGATCTCTGGGGCGGGGACAAAAAGGAAAAGGCCGGCGCTCCGGCATTTGTTTATGTGTATTCCCGGATTTTCGCGCTCAACGGACAGTTGCTGGCCACGCTGGGCGACTTATCCGGGGCCTATGTCCTTCTCTTTAAGGCGGTGGCCATTATTTTCCTGATCATCGAAGGCGTGACGTTGATCATTGGCGTCCGCATGACGCGCGCGATGACGCGCACTGTGGATACCCTTTACGATGCCACGGAGCGGGTTAAGGCGGGGGATCTTTCCTATCGGACCCACTTTCCTCCCCAAGACCAGTTGACCGCCCTGGGCGAAGCATTTGACGGCATGACGGCCTCGGTGGAGCGGTTGATGCAGGAATCGCAGGAACGCTTGCGGTTGCAGAGCGAGCTGGATATTGCGCGCGAGGTGCAACGCCAACTCTTCCCGCAGTCAGTTCCGAGAGTGCCTGGCCTGGATCTTTACGGTGTCTGCAAGGCCGCGCGTTCGGTGAGCGGCGATTACTACGACTTCTTGAAACTGGACGAGCATCGTGTGGCACTCGTTCTGGGGGATGTGAGCGGCAAGGGAATCTCGGCGGCGCTTTTGATGGCCGCCATTCAATCGGCACTCCGCGCACAGTTTTACAATGGCGCGGGGGGCGGTGGAAGTGCCACCCTCGCGGAGATTTCCACTGCCCGCGTCGTCGATCGATTGAACCGCCAAGTCTTTGCGAATACGCCTCTAGAAAAATATGTGACTCTATTCTTTGCGGTCTACGACGCGCGAACCCGCAATCTCTCTTACACCAACGCCGGGCATCTGGCGCCCATTCTCTTCCGGGCCGGGAAGATGGAGCGCCTCCGCACCGGGGGCACGGTGGTGGGATTGTTTCCGTCGGTCACGTACGAGGTCGGAGAAATCCGTCTGGAACCTAATGATCTGTTGCTCGCCTATACGGATGGCATTACCGAGCCGGAGAATACTTATGGAGAAGAGTTTGGGGAACCTCGCCTCCTTGAGGTGACACGGCGTATGTTGAATGCTTCGCCGGAAGTTCTGGTTACGGAAATCTACCGGAGCGTGGATGAGTGGACAGGCAGCCCGGAACTTCAGGATGACATGACCTTGCTTCTGGCGCGGGGGTGGTAGGACTCTCGACCATTGCCGCCGGAGGGGAAGTTCAGTAGAATCTAGCGTTAAGTCCTGTATCAAGGAGTTGAGGTGTGGCTCTGCGCAATCGCGTTGCCCTGGTAACTGGAGCCTCGCGCGGAATCGGCAAGGAAATCGCCTTGGCGCTGGGGCGTACCGGCCTGCGTGTGGCGGTGGCCTTCCGCACCAATAAGTTGGGGGCTCAGAAGGTTTTGTCGGATTTGCGGGCGGTGGGAGCAGAAGGCTTGGCTTTGGCCACCGACGTGACCGATCCTGCGCGGGTTAAAGAATTAATGGAGGCCGTCGCCAAGCAATTCGGCCGATTGGACGTGCTGGTCAACAACGTTGGCGACTTTGAGTGGAAGCCGGTTATTGAATCGACCGTGGAATCATGGAGCGGTATCATTGCCTCAAACCTCTACAGCGTTTTCTACACCACCAAGTTCGCCTTGCCCATAATGCGCCGGCAGCATTGGGGACGCATCATCAACCTGGGCGCGGTGGGCGCGGAACGGGCGTTTGGGCAGGCCAAAATCTCCGCCTATTCCGCCGCCAAAGCCGCCCTTGTGGCCTTCACCCGCTCGGTGGCGCTCGAGGAGGCGGGCCATGGGATTACCGCTAACGTCGTGAACCCGCCCGTGATCGACCAGAAAGAACTATCCCTGGAGGAAGCACAGCGCCTCACTGACGTGCGCTTTCCTGTGGGCCGGCCCGCCACCGGCCGCGACATTAGTGAAGCGGTGAAATTTTTTGCCTCGGAAGAGGCCGCCTTCATCACCGGCCAAGTGCTCAACGTCAGCGGCGGGTGGATGCTGTAAGCAGGAGTCAGAAGTCAGGAGTCAGAAGACAGAATGAAAAACCCCTTCCTGCCAGGTGTGGTGCCCAATGGGTGCGGCGATTGCTCCTGACTCCCGACTCCTGACTTCTGACTCCTTACCTCACGATTATGAGAATTCTCACTGCCTCTGAAATGCGGCGGATTGATGGTTTGACCACGCAGCGATATGGTGTTCCCAGCCTTGAGCTGATGGAAAACGCCGGCCGGGGCGTGGTGGAGTTTCTCGTGGCGCGCCTGGCGCCCCTCGCGAAACACCGCATCGTGATCCTGTGCGGGAAAGGTAATAACGGTGGGGATGGCCTGGTGGTGGCGCGCTTGCTCCGCGAGCAGGGATTCCGCCCGCACGTGCTGCTTTTTACGACCCCCACGGATTTGCAGGGGGACGCTGCGGCGAGTTACGTGCGGCTCCTCCCCTCTGGCCCGCCGGATATCATCGCCGGCCCCGTGACCTGGCAAGCCCTGGCCACGGCTCTCACCAACACGACCCTGTTTGTAGATGCATTGCTGGGGACCGGGCTGTCGAAACCGCTGGAAGGATTTCTGCTGGAAGTTGTGCGTGACATCAATACGCGATTCCCCGCCGCCCAGGTGTTGGCGGTGGATTTACCCACAGGAATTTCCGCGGACTCCGGCGACCTCATTGGTGAGCACCTGCGCGCAGACTTTACGGTCACCTTCACGGCCCCCAAGTTCGCCCATGTGTTTCCGCCGGCTTGCGAGCGCGTGGGCGAGTGGGTGGTGAAACAGATTGGGACTCCTGCCGAAGCCTTGGAGAGCGACCCCAGCCTCTCCTTGAATTGTGCGGACCGGCAGGACGTGGCGTGGCTGGGCAAGCCCAGGGCGGTGGCTGCGAACAAGGGCAATTTCGGGCACGTGCTGATCCTGGGCGGTTCGATGGGCAAGACGGGCGCTGCCGCCATGGCCGCGCGAGCCGCATTGCGCGCGGGTGCGGGGTTGGTGACGGTGGCTACCGCTCGGAGCGCGCTGCCCATCGTCGCGACCTTGGGAATGGAGTTCATGACGGAGGCGCTGCCCGAAACAGAGGACGGCACGATTTCCTTCCACGCCCTGGAGAACCAGCGTTTGGATAGGCTCGTGGCGGGGAAAACTGTGCTGGCTGTGGGGCCGGGAATCGGCGCCCACCCCGAGACCGCGGAGTTGGTGCGTTCCGTCGTGAATAAATATTCGCTGCCCTTAGTACTGGACGCGGATGGCCTGAATGCCTTCGCGGGCCACATGGAATTTTTTCGCCAGGACGTCCGGCCCGCCGGCACAACGGTCTTTACGCCTCATCCTGGTGAAATGGCGCGCCTGACGGGGAAGACCATAGCGGGAATCCAGGGTCACCGCGTGGCGGTGGCGCGCGAATTCTCGCGACAGTTTGGAGTCACCCTGGTGCTGAAGGGATTTCGAACCCTGATTGCCTCCTTGGATGGACAGGTGGAGGTAAATCCTACAGGTAATCCTGGAATGGCCACGGGCGGGACGGGTGATGTTTTGACCGGTATGGTGGCGGGCCTCTTGGCACAATTTCCTGATCATCCAGTGGGCGAAGTTGCCACGGCTGCGGTATACTTGCATGGTCTGGCGGGCGACCTCGCCGCCGCGGAACAGGGACAGCATTCCATGTTGGCAGGGGATCTTCTGGAAAAGATCCCACAGGCCTTTAAGACGATAGTCGATTGACGATAGTCGATTGCCGATTGCTGATTGACGATTCAGGATAGAAGCTTGGGGATTGAGAATAAGGAAATCATCCTTGGTTTTCAATCGACAATCAACAATCGGCAACCGACAATTGTTATGGTCAATCGACAATCGACAATCGGCAATCGGCAATCATCGTTGCTCGCAGAACGTGTGACGCATTCGCCGGAGGAAACTGTACGCTTGGGGCGGGAAATTGCGGTGCATCTCCAACCGCCTTGCCTGGTCCTGCTGGAAGGTGATCTGGGCGCGGGCAAGACGACGCTGGTGAAGGGGATTGTCGCCGGCCTGGGCGTGGCAAGCGAAGATGAGGTGACCAGCCCATCATTCACGTTAGTGCATGAATACGGCGCCGCCGGCAAGGTCTATCACGCGGACTTATACCGGATCGAAGGCGCCCGCGACCTTGCCACCCTGGGACTGGAAGACTTATCCAGCCAGACGGCGACAGTTCTTGTTGAATGGGGCGAGAAGCTTGGAGATAATGCTCCCGTACCTTGCGTCAAAATCCGAATGGAGCATCAAGGAAGTGACAACCGTCGAATCCTCATCGAACGTGTGGAAGCGTAGCTTTCCAGCCCGAGTGTGTGCGGTTCTCGGACTCCTGGTGACCGCCTGCGCCGTGGGGTGCGGTGGCGTTCCCAAAACCTCCTATTACACATTGCAGGTGCCGGCCGCACCCCCGCCCACCGAATCCAGGACGAGTTACATTCTGGGCGTAGAGCACTTCCGCGCGCCGGAAGTCCTGCGCGATGATCGCATCGCTTATTATGTGTACCCGACCCAGATGAACTTCTATGAGCATCAGCGCTGGGGTGAGTACCCTGCCACGCTGCTCTCCGATTTCACCGCCCAATGGTTGGATTCCAGCGGGGTCTTTACCCAGGTAAGGATACTTCCCGCGCGCGAGCATGTGGACTACACGCTGGGGGGAAGCGTCACCAGTTTTGAGGAAGTGGATTCCGATGGAGGCGTCAAGGTCCGCCTGGCCATGGCGCTCTCGCTGGTGCGAAGCAGCGATCATAAACTCGTGTGGTCGGGCGAGCAGCGCCTGGAAACACCTCTTCAGGGGCACGGCGTCGAGGGCGTCGCCAGCGGATTGAATGCCTCTTGCGCCCAAGCTCTGCGTGGTATGGTCCCTGGCCTCATCGCGCAGGTTGAGCAGGACTATAAGAGCAGTGGAAAGTGACAGGCAGTGGCAAGTGACCAGTGACGAGCAGGCAACATCAAAACAGGCGATGCCGCGCGGAATGGTCATTGGGTTGGCGGGCACGTCCGATTGATTGCCTGTCACTCATCACTGCACTTCAAGGCGGAGAATCTCTGATTATGACGGAAAGTGTTAGCCCCACTCCATGGGGCTTGATTGTCGGTTCGTCGAGCGGTTTCGGCGCCGCCACCAGCCTGGAGTTGGCGCGCTGTGGACTCAATATCCTGGGTGTGCATTTTGATCGCCGGTCGAATATGCCTCAGGTTGAGCAGGTCATCGCGGACATTCGTGAAACCGGCCGCGACGTTATCTTCTTCAATATTAATGCTGCCGACCCCGGCAAACGGACGGAGGCTTTGAACCAGATGCAGGAGCATTGGAAAAAAACCGGCGGCGAGCACTTCGTTAAGGTTTTCCTGCATTCCGTGGCGTTCGGTTCACTGAAACCCTACCTGGCGGAATCCTCCGACGAGGAACTAACGCAACAACAGATGGACATGACCGTGGATGTGATGGGGAACAACCTGGTCTACTGGGCGCAGGATCTTTTCCGCAGAAAAATGCTCGGTCAGGGGAGCCGCATTTATGCCATGACCAGCGCCGGCGGACACAGTGTGATTCCTAATTATGGCGCGGTTTCGGCCGCCAAGGCGGTCATGGAATCACACATTCGCCAGCTTGCCTACGAACTCATGCCCTTCGGCATTACGGCCAACGCCATTCAGGCCGGGGTCACCATCACGCCCGGTTCCAGCAAGATTCCCGGAATCGAGAAACTCGCGGAGTTCGCGCGGCTGCGCAATCCCGGTGGGCGGCTAACCTCTCCCCATGATGTTGCCCAGGCCATCGCTGCCCTGATGAGCGACAAAACCCACTGGCTGACGGGAAACGTCATCCGCGTGGATGGCGGCGAAGATATCGTTACGTAAGAAGTTAGAAGTTAGGAGTTAGAAGCCAGAAGGTGTGAGTAAATGATTTGCGTGCGTATTCTGGCCCCTGGCTCCTGACTTCTGGCTCCTCGCTTCTAACTTCTAATCTCGCCTTTTGATGTGAGCCAGTGTTTCCAGTCCTCGGGGAGCGCCGAAAGGCTGAGAATTTTTCTGATTTGATCCCGGGTCGCGCGCTTGATGCGATAAAGCTCCACGAATTCGGCAATCGTCACTCTCACGGGTTCGCGCGAGGGAAGAGGATAAATAGGATCGCCCGCCTGGAGGGTGCCTTCCTGGAGCACGCGAAGGTAAAAGCCGGTGCGTCCACTTTCCAAAAATGTCTTGGTAATAATCGGTGTCTCCAGTGCCAGCGCCAGCTTGAAGCAGGGGAGGCGCGGCTGGGTCACCACGAAGCGCGCCGATCCGATCGCGAATTCGTCACCGATGGCGACTTCCTTTTCGCCCAGCCCTTCCACGGTCAAATTCTCACCGAACGATCCTGGGCCCAGATCATCGCGCTGCAACGCTTTCTTCCAGTGCAGGATGTGATCCCAGGAATAGAGATAGACGGCCTTGTCGGGGCCACCGTGGACGGAGAGGTCCGCTTGCCCGTCCCTTTGCAGGTTCAGCTTGCCAGCCACGATCGGCCCGGAGACAGGAATTTTGAATATTCCGGTTTCAATCTCCTTCCCGTGCACGCTCACAGCGCGCGGCAAGGCGACGTTGATGGATATGACTTTCATAGAGTTTTGGGGGCCGATTCGCTTTTCCGGTAAAGCCGCGATCCCTTCCTATCATAATCGAATTTTGACGTACTCCCCCAATTCCTATAGAATCAAATATTGGGGTTTCCTTCCCAGGGTGAGGGCCGAGCGAGATGCCAATCAAAAGAGTAGTGCTAGCAAAACCGCGGGGATTCTGTGCCGGTGTCGACCGCGCCATCGATGTCGTTAACATGGCGCTGCAGCTCTATGGCTCCCCGGTGTATGTTCGCAAGGAAATTGTCCACAACAAATATGTCATTCGTTCCCTTGCCGCCAAGGGAGCGGTTTTTATCGACGAGCTCGACGAGGTCCCGGATGGCGCGGTGGCAATTTTCAGCGCCCACGGTGTCTCCCCGACGGTCCGAGCCACCGCCACGGCGAAAAACCTGAAGGTCATTGACGCCACTTGTCCATTGGTGACCAAGGTTCACATGGAAGCGGTTCGTTATGCCCACGAGAGCCGCTCGATTATTCTGGTTGGGCACGCCGGCCACGACGAAGTGATTGGCACGATGGGGGAAGTTCCGGGTCAGATTCAATTGGTCGGAAGCATCGAAGAGGCGGAAAAGGTAACGGTCCCGGACCCTGACCGCGTGGCGGTGACCACCCAAACCACCTTGGGGGTTGATGACGCCAACGTCATCATTGAGGTTCTTCGCCGCCGATTCCCGAACTTGATTACCCCTACCAGTGACGACATCTGTTACGCCACCCAAAACCGCCAGACGGCGGTCAAGCTCCTGGCGGAGGATGCTGACCTCGTTCTGGTTCTGGGTTCGGATAACAGTTCCAATTCCCGCCGCCTGCGCGAAGTCGCCGAAGGCGCCGGGGCGAAGGCCTTCCTCATCGATGACGCCACGGAGATTGACCCGGCGTGGTTAGAGGGCGTCGAATGCGTGGCCATCACCGCGGGCGCGTCTGCGCCGGAATACCTTGTTCAACAAGTCCTGGCCTATTTCCGTTCGATGGGGGCCGAGCAAGTGGAAGAAGTCATGGCCATCGACGAGAAAGTGACCTTCCTTCTACCCCCGGAACTTTCCCGCGAGATGAGCGCGCGCGGTTTGACCCAGTTAAGTTGAAGAGATTTCTTTGGTTCTGTCCCGCTTTCCCCACGGCATTAACACAAGGAAAGCCCCCGGCCGTTCTTCGCTTCCGCTAACCCCGCCACAATGGCGCTGAGCTATTTGATTCTAACCAGCACCGCGCCGTGCCGTGGAACGTCAGCAGTAAAGCTGCCCTTAAACGTGCCCAGGTCTTTAGTGGCCCAGAGGTCGCGCACGGTGGCGGTCTTCTTCATGCCGACGTCCTTGGAGTTCACGGTGACGGGATTGGCGCCTTCGCCGCGATTGAAGAGGCCGACGGCCTTGCTGCCATCGGCGAGGGGCTTTATCCAAACTTCCAGCGGGCCTTCTTCTGACACTCGGTGGCCTTGAATGCCGGCGGCGTCCTGGTCCACGGCAATCACCTCAGGATTGGTCATAATGGCGAGCGTTGCGGGAGAAGCGGTGGCCAGGTCGGCGCTCATCAGCAGGGGGGCAGCCAACAAGCACCATAAGCTCATTTGCGTTCGATTCTCGTTTTCGTTGATCTTCTTCAGGCCGACCAGCAGCATGTCGGGGTCGTTCCAATGCCCGGGCCCGGCGAAGCGTTCCAGGCCGTTTTGCTGGAAGCCGACCAGCGATACGCGGTCATAGTTGTAATCAAGGTCGCCGGCGGTGCGCCACATGTTCCCGCCCACGGAGGGCGCCCAACTCCAAACCTTCTGGAGCCCGTACTGACAAAGGCTGTAGACGATCGGCCGCCCCGTGCGTTTTAGCGCGTCGCCCATTTTCTTGTACGCGGCCTGCATTTCCTCCGGCTTGTAAACCTTTCCGGCGCTGCACCAGTCATACTTCAGGAAGTCCACTCCCCACGCGGCGTAAGTCTGCGCATCGAGTTCTTCATGGCGAAAGCTGCCCTCGCGGCCGCCGCAAGTCGTAGGTCCCGGGGACGAATACAATCCGAACTTCAGGCCTTTGCTGTGAATATAGTCGGCCAGCGCCTTCATGTCGGGAAAGTTTTTGTCCCCGTGGATCACCCCCTGGGCGTCGCGCTCGCCCGCCCAGCCATCATCGATGTTGACATACTCATAGCCGAGCGCCTTCATCCCATTCCGCACCATCGCGTCGGCTTGGGCTCGAATCATGGCGTCCGTCACTTGCATATAGTTGGCGTACCAACTGTTCCAGCCCATGGGCGGTTTTTGAGCAAGCCCATTACCCTGCGAGCGCAAAATTGCGCAGGAAGTAAAAACCATCATGAAAATGAGGCATGGCCTCAAGATCCCGCGACGTGAGCTCAGCTTCATGGAAGAACTCCTTTCTTCCGATAACAGGTTCGTTTTAAATGGATTAGGCAATTAATCGGAATTCTTGACTAACCCTTATATTTCCCATAAGTCCTCGCAATAGGCGATAACATGCGCTACCCCGCTTACTTCTTGTTCAGGTCTTCCAACGCAAACCTACCGAGCAGCACCGGATGGGACACCGGCAGCGATTTGTCGGATACGTCGGGACCTTGGGCGAGAACCGGGAATCCCCAAACGTTGCCGTTGCGCAGGTCGGGCACGACATTGCCCTCAATCACAGCATTGTTGACAGTGAGCACTCGACTGGGCCCGAAGGTGATGGGGTAGACATCCTCGGATTGCGCCCGAACCACCGGAGGTGCAAGGTAAGGTCGAAGG
>JBEKNU010000015.1:0-43932 GCA_049522495.1 Terriglobia bacterium | reverse complement strand
CAAGTGCCAACAACCGAAATTTGCACCATTCTCACTTACCGCACAGTACGTGGTGGAAAGTGGGGGATCTAAACTCCCCCGTATCCCGTTTCCCGAGCCAGGTTCTTACCGTGACGTGGGCTCCAACCCCAGGGCAGGCGAGTGTCCTAGAAATCTGCGGTTATTGCTAAGCAAGGGCCGCGGCCCCCAAAAACAGGGGTCTGCGCTACAACTGCGCCCCGGTTTTTTCGCTTGTGCAGCATGGGCGCTCTATAATAGGTGGCCCGTTGTCGCTGACTCCTCGCGCGGGAGAATTACAGCGGGTGCGAAAGGACGGCTCTGTGGACTTGCTCTTGTCGGACCGGGAAGTTCGCGTGCTGGGGGCGCTGATCGAAAAGGAAATCACCACGCCCGATTATTATCCGCTGTCGCTCAACGCGCTGACCAACGCGTGCAATCAGAAGTCGAACCGCCATCCGGTGATGGCGCTGGATGAGGCGGCGGTGCGCGAAACCCTCGACTCCTTGAACCAGAAGGGATTGGCCGGACCCACCTCAACCGCGGATAGCCGTGTGACCAAGTTCGCGCACCGCGCGCAGGAGGTCTTTAACTTCGACCGGCGCATCACCGCCCTCCTGTGCGAGCTCATGCTGCGCGGTCCCCAGACCCTGGGCGAGCTGCGCGCGCACGCCGAGCGCATGCATCGCTTCGACGATCTCGAGACTCTTGAGGCCACGCTCCTGAAGCTGAGCGACCGCCAGCCGCCCCTGGTGAAGAAGTTGCCCCGCTTGCCCGGCACCAAGGAGCCGCGCTACGCGCAGTTGCTGGCGGGTGATAAACCGGAGTGGACTGCCGTCGCGGAGCCGGTAGCGGTTGCCGCCTTGCACCCGTCCGGCGACCGCATCCCCCGGCTCGAAGCCGAGGTGGCGGAACTGAAGCGGCAGCTTGCTGACCTACAGCAACAGTTCGCGGCTTTCAAGAAGCAATTTGAGTGACCCTCTGTGCTCTCCGTGCCTTCCGTGGTGAATCTTTTCCTGGCAGCCCGCATGAAAATGGAACCTGGTACTTCCGGTGGGCGCATTTTTGCTACAATAAAGGCTATGGATGTCGAACGGACCATGCAATTCATCCTCGAGCAGCAGGCGTGACGGGAGTCGTCGGTGGACAGGCACGGCGAGCAGTTTTCCAAGAATAGTGAGAAGCTTGCGACTGTCGCTGACTTGGTCGGCCGGTTGGAACAGGCCCAAATTCGCCTTGCCGTCCAGACGCGGGGGAATGAGGCCCGCACCGGCGAGCAGATGCAGGGGCGTGAAGCCCGCCTCGGGTCCTTGGAAACCAAGATGACCCAGTTCCTGGAACGCATGGACCGCTTCATCCAGGGGCTGGAAGGCAACGGCCACAAACCGCAATAGTCAATCAACTTTCCGTAAAACTGACCGGCAGCCCAGCGCGGCATATCGCCCGCACCCCGCTCCCCGCTGGCTTTCTGGGCGGGGCTCAGGCAAACAAAGCGTTAAGATCCAGGCGGAAGTCCGGAAGCTCTGGAAGAGTTAAGACTTCAGTGGCGCGAAAATGCTGGGCGGGCCGGGCGGGCAAGATGACCTCCGCGGTCTTACGCTGCGGGTCAAGCCACACCTGAATTACCTTGCTCTCGTAATAATCCTGGCGCTTGCTTTGCATTTCGCTTCCCGTGTCGCTGGGTGACAAAATCTCAAAAGCTACATCGGGAGCGAAGGGGGTTGGTCCTTGGGGGGCAGCAGCGTCGTCGCGTTCTTTCCGCACGAGGGCCGCGTCCGGGCAGCGCCAGTTGCCGCTCGCCATGGTAAAAGCCGTATCCGTTCCGTAAGCAATCCACTCGGGGTGTTGACGAGTGAACGCCACAAGCTCATAGTCCAGTCTTACATTGGTCTTGCCGTGCGGTCGAAAAACCGGCGGCATGAACACGACCTCCCCACCGACGTACTCCCACCGCTGCCCTTCTTTGCCTGCGGCGAGAAACTCTTCCCAGGTAATGCCGGGTTTTGTCGCCATCGCTGTCCCTCAGGGGGATTCTAGCACGCTCCGCGATAGTTCTATGGGCGCCTGAAGACTGGGCCGTGTCTGAAATTTGTGTCCCCGAAATTCGCGTCTCGAAATTCGTCCGCCAGCGGATTGCCAGCCATACCCCCAACCGACGCTCGGCTGATTCCTGAAACAACGACTTTTTCGAGTTGCGTTACGATGCTTCTCGTCGCGAACACGAAGTGAGAAGCCGCACAGGAACGCAAAATACGCGGACCTGTGCGCTACCCGCTTGGCCGTGACCTACACAGGCAGGATGCTCGCACTACAGCGGGCGGGACGACCGCGCAACTACCCCCCATCCCTATTTGCCCGCAGGGGGCGGTGAGGCAGGCGGGCCGGCCACGGTGAAGGGGAAAATGGCCATGTTCTGAGTTCCAGCCATCAAGGCGTATTCCCCGGCCGGCAGATCCTGCTGCGGCTGGACCAGCCATACGTTGTTTTCCGGCTGGGTGATGTTGATCGGCAGGAGGTCGTTTTGCTCCGCTTCCGCAATCTTGGAACCGATATGCAATTTGCCGCCGTCAAGTTCACGGGACGTTTTCTTCGGATGCAACCGCACCAGTGCCAGACCTCCGGGAGGAGCCATCATGCGGCAGACGCAAATCACCGGGCGGCCCGGTTGGACCTTGATCGCCGCGTGTAATCCATCATATTCCGACACAACCGCCGCCGAAGCGATGCCATAGGTGACCGCCGGCGCCAGTCCATGTTTCGTCCGGGTCCGGCTGGGCCCCTGAACCGTAATCGACATCCATTCCGAGCCCTGAATCAAAACTCCGGCGCGGTCTCTTGGGTAATCCGCAGTGACCTCGGGCGAGGCGGCAACGGCGGAGCCTGCCTGGTTCTGCGCGCGCGCGGGCAAACGCGAAGTTACGATTATTCCTAAAGAGAGCACTATCCAACGAGCACGAAACGTCATAGCCTTCCTCCCGGGCTGAGAAATGCCGGCTGCGAAGTAGGTACTGCCTGTTCGCGTACATGTTCGGCCTTTGCTGCTGGGAGCACTTGCAGGTCCAGCCCAGCGTGCCCCTACCGGGCGATCAAACGCCTGCATTGTACGCCTGGTAACGGGGTGGGGACGAGTTTTTTCGGACAGGCCGCGTACCCCACCCTTGAGAGGCTTGGCCGCTCTGTGGTGAAAACACATCCTTTCACGCGCGGGTTAGGTAACAACCACTGCTGTGGCGCCGGCAGGGAGTTCCCTGGAGCGGCCATTGAGGCGGAGTGACTTGACCCCAATAAGGCCAAATGGCACGTGTAACCGCACCTGTGCGGGCTTTACGGTTGCGGCAAGCTGATAATCCAGAATCAACTCCGCGCCCTGCCTGCGCAGTTCGAAATCGACGTTGCCGGAGCGGCTGGGAGCGCGCTTGACGGAAACCTTGGCGCCTTCCGCCAGCCACGCGGGTTGCACGCCCCAGCCGAGTTCCAGCACATTCTCATTTTCAAAGAGTAGGGAGTTGCGCAGCAGATGAACATACTGGCCGGCGGCCCAGCCGTGTGGCATGTCGCCTGTCCCCACGCGCGTGTCGGGGTAAATCTCCTCGATCCAGGCGTTGGTGGGTGAAGCGTGCGCGACGTAACCATTGAACAGCCGGTAGAACATGGGCAGTTCGTCGCGCAGCAGGTAGCACATGGCCCAATCCACGGTGATGTAGGTCCAGATTTTGTCGCGGTCCTGGAAGACGTATTCATCTTCCTTGGAATGGCCGGCCATACGCTCCAGGGTGCGCGTCATCATCTCGTCGTGCGGAGCAAGAAATCGCGCCGGGTAGAGCGCCGCCATCGCTCCCCAGATATCCAGGCGCGGGTCAAAGGTGCTGCCGGGGATGAACTGGTGGTTGCCGATTCCCGCATAAGCAAGCTTCACTGAGGCCAAAAGGTTGGCGCAAAATTGACCGTAGGTTTCCTGGATCCATTTTGCGTCGGCCACTTCCTCGAGAGCCTGCGCCGCGGCGAGAGCTTGGCGAAGTCCCAGCACGGCCCAGAAGTTATGGTAGTAGATGTACCCCATGCCGATGGCCTCACCGTCGCCCTCCGGCAGCAGCCCAAAGAAGATGGGCTTTTCACCGTGCTCGGTGCGGATTTGTGTTTGATCGGTAACGTTTTTGATCCATTGAGCCCCTCGGCGGATGCTGGGATAAACCTGGCGGAGCCAGGATTGGTCGCGGGTTAGTTCGAAGTGATGCACCAGCGCCCAGAGCGCTTGACCCTGCCCATCCCATTCGGTAAGGGGGCACTGCCAGGCGCCGGAAGCCTGTTGGCTCATCGCCGCGGGAGTGCCTTGAAGATTGCCTTGCCAAAACAGGTCAAGAGATTTCTTCGCCTCGCGGGGATATCCGGCCACGTCGAGCGCGGCCACAAGGTATGACCCATCCCGGTACCAAAAGGCGTTATAGGTCGTTGCGCCGGGCTTAAGAACGTAGAGGTCGCCACCTTCCGCACCCGCGCCGGCCAACCGCGTGCGTAACAGGAAAATGTTGAGCAATGAGGTTTTGTAGAGATCGTCCAGATGCGGGACACCCGTCGTAAACTGGGCGCCCTCCTGGAGGAAGGAATCCCAGCCTTTCTGAGCAGAGGTGCGCGCCGCTTCTGGTGAGATACTTGTCACCGTTGCAAGTTCGCAGGTGCAGGCTTTGTAGGGAAGGCGGATCCATTTGCTGCCTGCCGTAGCCGCATGAGGCGGGTAATCGAGAACCACGGAGCACGCGCGGTCGCGGAGCTTTTCTCTGCCGCACTGAGCATAGAAGACCGCGCTCTGACTCAGCTTTCCGGCTTTCACTTGTTCAGCATCCACCGGTTTGTCGAACACCCAGATTCCATTCAGAAGCGCCGGCCGGCCGGGGTTCGTGGCCGACGCATCGCACTCGACCTTAACCAGGATTTCGTTTCCAATCGTTCGTACCACAAATTCCTCGAGCACCGGGACCCCTGATCCGGTCAGGCCTAAGTCGACGGTCCGAGACTGGTCTCCCACCCAAAGCTTCATCAGCGAATCACCGGGCTTGAGGGGCCGGAAGGTGAGCATCCCCAGGAAGATGTGGTAAGCCGCGCCGCTGGTCACCGGAAAGCGATACTGAATGTCGCGGCCAAGGCCTTGGACGATCCTGAGGTTGAAAGCCGGATCAGTCCCCGGCAGGGGCTTCGCGTGGGTCTCCGAGGGGCCGGCCGTGGGTGACAGGAAGTTATAGCGCGCTTGCGAAACCTCCATTGCCCCCGGCGGCGGGAAGAAGGCCAGCACTTGGTCCCGGCTGAACACGTAGTTGTCTTGGACTTGAATGGAAGTGGTGAACGGAAACCAGAGGGTGAGGCGATAGGGCGTGGCCGCTTCTTTGATTTCCACGTAGTCGGCCGCAACCCCACCTTCGTCGGCAGTGAACGCCGCCCAGCGGAATGAACCCTGGGGCGCCCGCACCTCGGTCTCGACCATCGGAGCATATCCGCCGGCGAGCGACTGCGACCATTCCATTCCCGTCACCGGCTGAAGTGGAGTTCCCATCTCCAAGGTCGTTTCCGCATTGCGGGTTTTCAGTTGGCCGAATTTATCGACGATGCCGGGGGTCTGGTCGCGCAAGCCAATGGCCGTCTGCAAATTGGTGTTACAAAGAACCGATGGGCTGCCGGCGCCATTTGGTCTGGGGAGAGAAAGTTGATTGGGGAGAGGCGGGGCCGCAAGAGCCGCGGTCGGCGGGCCGACACTTAGTCCCGCGGTAGCTAAACCCAGGACTGCGCCTGATCTCACCAGAAACTGCCGTCGATTAGGTTCGGACATAATGGCCTCCGGATGATGGGCACTTCATCGCGGCACATATTAGCCCAATGCGCGGGGATTGTGTGGCATCATCGGGCATTTGTGGACTATCCACAATGCATCCTTGGGAAGAGGGACTTTGATGAAAAATACAAAATCGCCATTCGAGCCGGAGAAACAATCGCGCCGCTTATCGCGCCGGGGGTTGCTGCAAGCCGCGGTGATGGCGCCTCCGTTGTTGGGCTCATTCGCCCCGCAGTCCAACGCGGAAGATCAAGGCCCGGGAGTAATGCAGGTCCCACACCAAGGAGCCAACGCGTGGTCGTCGATTCGCAAGTCTTTGCACCAGCAGGCGGCTCGCGTCAAAGTATTCGACACGCATGAGCACATCTGGCACCAGGACCGCCGGCAAAAAGAGACGCCGGATTTCTTCCTCCTCTTTTCTCATTACTCCAGCGACGATCTGCTTAGCGCCGGAATACCGGCGTCGGTCTGGAGCGAGACGCGCGGATTGCAGGACCACAACATCCCGCTGGAACAACGCTGGAAGAGCTTTGCTCCTTACTGGCAATTCACGCGCACCACGGGATACGGGCGTTGCATGTTGATCGCGGCGCGGGATCTTTTCGGCATTGACGATATCAATGAGCGGACATTCAAAATCCTTTCCGAGCGGATTACGACGGCAAACCGGGACCCGCAGTGGTACAACACGGTGTTAAAGACCAAGGGCGGAATCTATATTTCGCTGTTGGACGATCTGGCGGTGGGTCCTGCCGAGCCTCTGGACTTTGATCCCAAGTTTTTCCGCATCATCCGGCGCATGAATTATCTGGTGATGGCCGATCTGCAGTCGGCGGAGTTGATTGAGAAAGCCACCGGCGTGTCGATTAGCAAGCTGGCCGATTTGGAGAAGGCACTCGGGCAGGCCTTCGAAAACGAGATGCAGAAGGCCCAGCGCATTTCCCCCGAGGGACTGGCGGGAATCAAGTGCGCTCTTGCTTATAACCGCACCCTGGCATTTGACAACGTGGCCCGACCCGATGCCGAGAGGGCTTTCGAAGCAATATTCTCCAAGTCGGATTTAGGTCAGCAGGAGCAGCCCACTCACAAGGCGCTCCAGGACTACATGATGCATCGATTGGTCGAGCAGTGCGCGGAGCATCACCTGCCAATGCAGATTCACACAGGAATGCAGGCGGGTAACCACAGCCACGTGGCCTGGACCAATCCCTCGTTGCTCAGCAATTTGCTGAACGAATACCCGCAGGTTCGATTCGACATTTTTCACGGCGGGTACCCTTATCTCGGCGAGCAGGCATCGATTTGCAAGAACAACGCGAACTGTTATGCGGACCTCTGCTGGCTGCACATCATTTCACCCAGCATGGCCAAGTTCCATCTGCACCAATTGATTGACACCGTGCCGGGGAACAAAATCCTGGGCTTTGGCGGCGACTTCCTTCATGTCGAGGGCGCTTACGCGCATTGCAAGATGGCCCGGGAGATCACGGCCGACGTCCTGGCCGACAAGGTGGAAGCCGGTGACCTGCCGGAAGACCACGCGGCCTTCCTGCTCGAGAGGGTTCTCTATGGCAACGGGAAGGATCTCTTCACCAGGAGTTGAGGTAACCACCATGGCGGATCGCAGGAATTTTCTGAAGACGGTGATCGCGGGGGCAGCGGGGGGAACGGGTATTGCTGCCCTTGGGGCTCGCGAGCACGGTGGCGCCGATCCTCAGGGGACGGAAAAGGCGAGAACCATTCCTGTCGCGATCATCCAGTTTGACGCCGTATCCGGACAGGTGGACCGTAACTTGGGCGAAATGGAACGCTTAAGCACCGCCGCGGCGCAAGCCGGCGCACGCTGGATTCTGTTTCACGAATTGGCCACCTGCGATTACGTGGAGAAGGCGGAGAGCGTTGTGAGCCGGTCCCTGATGGGCCTTCCACGGTGCGGATGGCGAAGGTCGCAAAACGGTTCAATTGCTTCATTGCCTTCGGAATGGCGGAAGCCCATCGCGGCCGCGTATATGACGCGCTGGTCTTTGTGGGGCCGCACGGTTACGTTTACCACTATCGCAAGACCTGGCTCTGGCATCGCGCGAAGGATACAAGTTTCCGGGACGAATGGAGCCGCTTTGATCCAGGAGGGGGGCCGGAGATATTTGTGATCGATGGCGTGCGCGCAACGTCCTTTATCTGCTCAGACGGTGACTCGGCGCGGTGCATCGCGGAGTCGGCGGCGCTCGAACCGCGCGTGGTTTTCTACCCCAACAACCGCGAAAGTTGGCCCCCGCTGGAGGTGTTCGGGAAGATGGCCAAGACCATTCACGCTCCCCTGCTGGTGGCGAATCGCGTGGGCCGCTCGGTAATCTTTGACTGCCCAGGCGGTAGCGCCGTTATCTCCGCCCAAGGAGAAGTTCTTGCGCAGGCCAATCGCCAGGGCCGGGAAGAGATCCTGCACTGCAATCTGGAACTGCCCAAAGCTTGACCGCCGCAGATTTAGGCACCCGCGCAGGTGAAACGAAAAGGGGGACCGGTGATCTGGTCCCCCTTGGGTTAGAGCGGGGCGTGCGCGTCATCAGTCGCGCTTAGAAAAGTGGAGTTATCGACCCACGATCGAGCACCTTTTCCGCCGCCAGCGTGATCGTGGTGGCGCCGCTCGGGGTCGAGAAGATCCATCCTCCCACGGAAACCACATCGTTTACCTTCAACCCCAAAATACTGTCCGGGCTGAGAGTCGTGGGCAAGAAGGTTGTCGCCCCGGTCGTATCCACTGTGATGATGACGGGCGCTGGGATCGGGGGTGCGGCACCCATCGGGGCGGGGGGCACGAAGTAGTTCGGGAGGGTGGCGAGAGTAAAGGTCAGTTGGCCCGCATTGATCGCTGCCACCGATCCGGTGATCTGGCTGGGCTCAAGCGTGATGCTGCTCGCGGTGAAAGTGGTCGCAGCAGGAGCAGTGATGGAGACCGGGCTGCCTGATCCGCTAGCCGTGGTTACCGATCCCGGGTCGACGACGACCTGCACTTGCTGACCCACGAGCAGGGACGAAGCGCTGGTAAAGGTCAGCCCACTGGGAATCGTGAAGCTGTCGGAGTCAACGGCATAGGTGACACCGGTAGGCGGAACGGTCACGGTGGCTCGTCCACCAAAGGGAAGCGCATTGGCCGTGGGAGTAGGCGGCCCCTTCTGAAGGATCAAGTCCATCATCGTGTTGCCATTCGAGGTGCTCAGGCGGATGATGTTGCCTTCCACCACCATCTGCCCAGCGGGCTGCACATAGGTGACCTGCGCCGCAAGCAAGGTCCCGCCTGCCTGGAGGCTCACCTCGACTTTGACGATTTGCTGCGCAGCCAGGCACGCAAAATTGTCAGTCGAGCATACGGAGCTGGGATAATTGTAGTTGGTGCTGCTGTTCACATCGATGGTGAAGGTTCTGCCATCGCCGGTCTGGAGGGTAAAAGTATTGGGGCTGGCGCTCGAGTTGACGCTTTGGATCGTTCCTGTCAATTTGCCGAGGGTCGAGACGGGGCCTCCCGACGGAGGCGGGGGCAACTGCGAAATGGTAACTCCATTCGTAGCTCCGAGATTCACGGAGAGATCCTGCTGAATGATTGTGTTCAAATGGATGTCGAGCTTAAACGCCAGGGGTGAGTTTGCCGCCAAGGTGACAGGAAAAGGCGATGTGTTGAATGTCAGGCTCAGATTCGTGGGGTTGGGCGTGAGCTGGCATACGGTGTTGTTCGCGCAACTGCCGATTGCGGCGCCCGAGCCGTTAAAGATGGTGAGCTGCGTGTTGGGAGAGAAGGTCAGGCTCAGGCTATTGTAGGTTCCTGCCGCCACATTCGCGCTACCCAGAAATGCCGAGTCCGTCTGGAGTTGAGCGACATTTACGGGGATCGGATTGGCGCTGGGCAAAAGCGATACGCTCGCGCCCGACGAAGATGTCAGATTGGCTGCCGTGATGCTCAACTGGAAGAACAGAACTGCCACACCAGCCGGGGGTGTGTCGGTAACCGTAATGCTGACCGGTACCTGGGATAGGTTCGAATTGTTTGGCGGGGGCGTGGTCATCTGGGTTTGGCTGCCACATCCCGACATAAACAGGAGGAATACTCCGGTGAAGAAAAACTGCGCTGCTCTGCGCATCTTTGCCTCCTTGGGCCAATGGGTCACATCGATGTGAACCTACGTGCCTCCAGTAAGCTGGCTCAGACGTTCCAGTTTAGAAGAAGTACGGCCCTATCACTTCGCGAACCAAATCTCTGGCAATCGTGATTCCAAATTCCATTGAAGTTAAGTGGCTGAAATCGCACGCCTTGCTGAAAGAGTGGATGCACCAAATCGCTGCATATTTACATGGTGCAGCGTCTTGTTTACACGCTGCAACGTGTAGATTGTGAAGATGCGGAAAGCAATTACCTTTTTTCGGGGACCCGGGAGGCACGCGACAGAATGTCACATTACCCACCTTAGTCCCTGGTTCGAGAATATACACCTCTTTCGCCATTAGTGTGAACTCAGAAGGCGAAGAAAAGTTGCTCCGGCAACGCGAATTAACAATAATTTTACTCGGTGATGGAATTACCTGGGAGTACCTGGATTCCGCGCGCGGACCCTCGCCAACGGATGCGCGGACGATTGTGCCTACCCTGGTAGCAGCACGCCGGCGAGGATTAAGAGACACACCCACTTGGGGCGAGCTTTCGATACTTGGGGCTCCGTGATACGATGCCCGCGCAACGGCGGAGGAATTCGTATGAAGAAGTTGTGTCTGCTCGCAGGCTTGCTGATGTCGCTCACGGGATTCGCTTGGGCAGGGGAGGATTACCCCTTGGGTCCTGACTCCATGCGTCAACCGGGAGTAGCCCAAGGCACGGTGACGAAGTACACCTGGACCAGCAAGATTTTCCCTGGCACGGTGCGCGACTACTGGGTCTATGTGCCCGCCCAGTACGTGCCGGAAAAACCTGCCTGCGTGATGGTGTTCGAGGATGGCAAGGGTTATGTGAACGTGAACGAGGACGGCCGGGCGCGCATCCCGATTGTTTTTGACAACCTCATCGCCAAGCACGACATGCCGGTGACCATCGCCATCCTGATTGATCCGGGCGTCCTGAAGCCGGCCGTGGCGGGTAATATGAGCCGGCTCAACCGAAGCTACGAGTATGACGCTTTGAGTGACCGCTATGCGCGATTCTTGCTCGAGGAGATTCTCCCCGAGGTTGCAAAGCACTACAACCTTTCCACCAATCCCAACGACCGCGCAATATCCGGCGGGAGCTCGGGCGGAATCTGTTCCTTCACCGTTGCGTGGACGCATCCTGAAGCCTTTCGCCGCGTGCTGAGCTTTATCGGCAGCTTCGCCGATCTGCGCGGCGGCGACATCTATCCGGAGCTCATCCGCAAAACCGAGCCGAAGCCAATTCGGGTTTTCCTTCAGGACGGCAACCACGACCTCAACATGTTCGCAGGGGACTGGTGGCTGTCCAATCAAGCCATGGCTTCCGCCCTCGCCTACGCGGGATATGACTTCAAGTTCGTGACCGGCGACAAGGATCACGACATGATTCAGGGCGGAGCAATCCTGCCCGACGCCCTGCGCTGGCTGTGGCGCGACTATCCCCAGCCGATTCCCAAGCCCGGAATGCATCACCTGGGCGACCGGCAAACGGGGTTTATCGATGTGGGCGTGGAATGGGAGAATGTGGCGACGCTTCCCGGAAATCCGCACGAGAAGGCCCCGGCTTCACTGTTACTACTCAATGACAGATTGAGGGACGCCAGGGGCATCGCCGTGGATCGGCAGGGAAATGTGTTCACTGGAGATTCTTCTGGAAAGACCATATATCGGATTGATTCGGAGGGGCGTGTCTCGGTGTTTGTGGAGAATGCGAACGAAGCACGCGGCCTGGCGTTTGGGCCAGATGGCCTACTCTACGGTTGCGACGAAGGCGGCATTGTCCGCTTCTCGGAAAACGGAGATAAGACTATTCGGATGGGAAATACGCAGTGTCAGGACATCGCCGTTAGCAGCCAAATTGAGCTAATTTACACTAGCATCACCGGGGTGGAGACCCACAACCGGCTTCAGTTGAATCAGTACGGGCCAAGTGACAATTGGGGGCTTCGCGCCCTTCTCCCCAACGGTATTTGCTTGTCCCCCGACCAGTCAATGTTGTACGTCAGCGACCCGAATGGCAAGTGGGTGTGGTCTTACCAAATGCAATCAGACGGCTCACTCGCGAACGGAGAACCGTTCTTTCGCATGGAGACCACTGATGAAGCCTCCGCGAGCGGCGCGGCGGGAATGGCGGTGGATAGCAAGGGCCTTCTTTACGTGGCCACACTTTTGGGAATTCAGATTTGCGACGCGCAGGGCAGAGTGGTGGCAATCTTAAATCGGCCAGAACAGGCCGACCCGTCCCTCGGCCCAGTTTCCGGAGTCGCATTCGGCGGCGCGGACCATCAATACCTTTACGCTGTGGTCGGAAACGCGGTTTACCGCCGGCATCTGGTGCGCAAGAGCGGTCCGTGAACCGCCATCGTGCAACAAGCAAGTGTAGCGCGGACCTCAAAGGCGGAGGTCCGCGCTACTCCTCACCCGGCCCGCCTTGACCTATAAAAAGTGCCGGTTGCGTTCCCCGTCTCGCCCAAGGGGATGAGGGTGATAATCTTCAGGCAGGAGGCTTTTGATTTGAACAGTCGACAGCGAGTTAAATCCGCAATCAACTTCAATCATCCCGATCGGGCTCCCATTTCTCACGCGGTTCTTCCTGCCGCGCAGGTGAAGTACGGAAAGGCGCTGGATGAAATCCTGACGGAATTCCGCGAAGACTTCGGGTGGGACTACATGCAGGATCTGCCGGTCGCAGATTTTCCTGCGGTTTATAAGAAGGGTCGAAACATTGACGACTTTGGCACGGTGTGGTTCTCCGAGTGGCTGGGGGTGTGCGGCATCCCCATCGAATGGCCGCTCCGCGATTTGGCGCATTACGACGATTTCAAGTGGCCCGAGGTTTTCACCGCCGGGCCGCCTTCCGGAAGGCTCTACAGCGGCCACATGATGGGCTTTGATGATCGCTGGTACGCGCGAGGCGCGTGGATCACTTTTTTCGAACAACTCCAGCAGTTGCGCGGGATGGAAAACTTCATGCTGGATATCGCCACCGAGTCCAGGGAGTTCTTTCGGCTCCTCGACGACTTGCTGGCTTTCCACCTGCGCTGGATCGACAAGTGGACCGGCCTCGAATATGACGGCCTGCACTTTGCCGACGACTGGGGCGGCCAAACCTCGCTCCTCATCAAGCCGGATACGTGGCGACGCATTTTCAAGCCGCGCTATGCGGAAATGTTCAAGCGGGTCCGCGATAAGGGCATGGACGTCTGGTACCACACCGATGGCCAGGTGCGCGATATCTTCGGTGATTTGATCGAAATCGGCGTGCAAGTGATCAATTGCCAGGTACCCGTGGTGGGGCATGAATGGATTGCCAAAAACGTTCGCGGGCGCGTGGCCATCCGCACCGATATTGACCGTCAACGCGTCATGCCATTTGGCTCGAGGGCGGAAGTAAAGGAAGAAGTGCATCGGACCTTCGAGGCGTGCGGTACGTCGCAGGGCGGCATCGTGGCCTGCGGAGAAGTCGGCCCCGACGCGCCGCTGGAGAATATCCGCGCCATGTATGAGGCTTTCCGCGAGTATGGGACGTACAAATGACCCCGAGGGAAAGAGTGCTGGCGGTTCTGAACGGGCGGAAGCCCGACCGCGTGCCTTGGTTCGGGGATTTGGATTATTGGGCGACGGCATTGATTGGGCGGGGCGAAAAGCCGCCGGACTTCAAGCAGAGTGACGCTTACCTCGACTGGCACCGTGACCTAGGGGTGGGGTTCTACCTGCAAGGTCATTTTCCTTTCCGTGCCATCACCGAGCATTGCCGGGTGCGGGAATGGAACGAAGGAAACCTGCGGCGCCGCCAAATCGAGACGCCCTGCGGAACGTTGCGGGAAACCTGGACGTGGCTCGCCGAATCGTTCACCGAGGCTCCCACCGAGCACCTGGTGAAGTCGGCTGCCGATTTGCGCGCTTACCGTTATTTCCACGAAAACACGCGCTATGAGCCGGACTACGCTTTCGCCGAGCGGCGGCGCGCGCAAGTGTGTGACATGGGCGTCGTGCTCTGCTACCTGCCCAAGAGTCCGCTGATGCAGTTGATTGCCCTGGACGCGGGGCTTACGACGGTCTTCGAAATCTTCACCGATGCGGGGGAGGAATTTAACAAGACCATAGAAGTGGTCCGGCGCTCGCACGATGCGGCGGCGAGCATCGCGGTGGCAAGTCCTGCCGAAGTTCTGATGATCCCGGAGAACCTCTCCTCCGAGTGCGTGGGGAAGACCCTCTACGAAATGTTCATGCGCGATTATGAAGAGACCTGGGCGCGGCGCATTCGCGAGGCAGGGAAGCATTCGTGCATTCACCTGGATGGGACCATGAAAGGCCTGCTGCGCGAGACTTGCTCGACCAGCCTCACGTTCATCGAGGCGCTCACCCCGGCGCCGGCCGGCGATTTGGAAATCGAGAAGTGGGCGGAGTGGAGCGGCAACTCGCGCACCATCCTCTGGGGCGGCCTGCCGGGCGTGTTTTTTACGGGACTGGTGAGCGATGAGGAGTTTGACGCGCACGTCCGCCACGTCTTGGAGGTGATGCGCTCCGAACCGCGCTACGTTCTCGGCGTGGCCGACCAGGTTCCTCCTGACGGTCTGGAGAGCCGCGTGCGCCGCGTGCGCGACCTCGTCGAAGAGTCAGGAGGCTACATTAATAGCTAAAATAGAAATGTTGCGATAACCGCAGGACGGAAGTAGGCGGGACGTTCGGTCGGAAAATTTGTCAGGCCACTTTGCCAGTTTCCATGAGTTTTACTAAGTCGCTTTGTTTCAGTATGTTCCCAGCTTTGGGTAACAAAAACTCCCTTTTACGACCCTTTGTTTTCAATACGTTCCCAGCTTTGGCAATTCGGCCACTTTGGGTCTCGTGACGGACATAGAGTCACCGCAAAAATCGTCGCTCCTGGGCATCCCATCAACCTTCTCACTCTAGCCGCCGGGCTTGGCGAAAATGGCTCGTGCCAACTTTCGGCGACCTCTTCGGACAGATCGCGTCGAATCCATCGAGCTTGCGGGGCGCGATTCCGCCGGTCTATCCACTCTGCTTCGGCGCGCCTCAGTCTCATACTATCCTAGCATATAGTTTGGACAATGTCAAGTAAATTATTCAACCAACTCTTATGTAATGCCCGGCTACTCTCTGTGGGCCATGGACGGCGGTTGCCTGTGAGGGGGAGATTGGGCGTCACACAGCTTCTTTCGTTCCCCCGTTATTTCACAAATCGAATCACCCCGAACGACCACGGAGAGTGAAACGAGTGGGTGTCGCTATGCACCGGGCTCCAGGAAAGCAAGCGCCGTTGGGCCTCGTTTCCCGGTCCGTCACAGCGAAAGAAGTTGATACGCCACTCGGTATTGGCCTCCAGCGGCTTGGTTCCCATCAACGCCGCGATGGGTATGCGCAGCTCGCAGGTCCACACGTGGTTCTTCGCGTCAACACTCGTCGCGTGCTCGAATCCGGAATCCCATTGGGCATTGGCGGAGGACTTCTTGTCGAGGTCAATCTCCAGATCGATCCAAAGGTTGTTGGGCGCAACCTCAAACTCGTAATAGTGCCTCATGCGTTTAGGTTGGGGATTCAGGAAAATCTCCACCACGTCGCGCTCCCAGAGCTTCCAGAAATCTTTGCTGGGATCCCCGCCCTCATACACATTCAAGGTGGTGTATTTGCACCGGAAGGCGAAGTACACGTAATCTGCCGTCCAGAGGGATGCGATCTCGGTGGCGGATTGCGGAAATTTGACGCGGTTAAAAGCCTCACGTCCAACCTCAACCCAGGACGCGACACCCCATGCGGGCTTAGCGAGATTGCCGTCAGGGACAAAATCCTGGGTTATGAACCTGGAGATGAACTGGGAGTTGCTGAGGTAGGATTGGGGGTCCGAGCCAGGGACTTCCGCTGCTCCCACCATCAGGCTACCTCCCGCCACAATGAAAAGGATGATGGCAAGGCCCAACTGTTTTCCGCAGAACATTTAGGACCTCCTCAACGTGCGCATGAGTTTCCCAGGAGCGGCGCATAATTGTCCACGGCCGGGAATTTTAAAACGCAGAGCAACTGCCGGCGGCAACCCCAGAAGGATTTCACCCCAGAGGGCACAGAGGCCACGGAGAACGGGCGCAGATAAAAACTGTGGTTCAACAAATTAAGGAACCGTAGTCCCTATCCGCACAAGCAGAAGCGCTTTCCTCAGTGGTCTCTGCGCGCTCTGTGGTGAGCCTTTCTTACGGCTCCTCAAAATGGCAGCCGCGCGATGCAATGTTACCTCGGCAACTTCACCTCTCCGGTGATGGTCAATCTGGTCTTCACGCCGCCCGCCGTCTCTCCCGGTTGGGCGCCACCCACGAAGATAGTGTACTCGCCAGGCGCCACAACGTGTTCTCCACTTTCATTCACCATGCTCAGGTCGCGGGCGTTGAGCGTGAACCTCAAGGGATGGTTTTCTCCCGGCAGCAGATGCACGCGCGAGAATCCACGCAGAGCGCGCACCGGGGCGCCGGCGATGGTCGGAAATTCCAAGTAAAGCTCCGCCACCTCGTCTCCGGCAACCTTGGAGGTGTTGCGGACGTCCACTTGAACAGTGAGAGGGGCTCCGGCTTGAAGTTGCTCCGCTGAAAGCTTCAGGTTCCTGTATTCGAACGTGGAGTAACTCAATCCATAACCGAATCCGTAAAGGGGCTTCCCTTGGAAGTAACGGTAAGTGCGGTTCTGCATCGAGTAATCCTCGAAGGGCGGCAATTGGTCAAGGGAAGCGTAAAAAGTAACCGGCAGGCGCCCACTGGGATTGTTTACACCCGCCAAGGTCTCGGCGATTGCCGTGCCGCCTTCCTCGCCGGGATACCACGCCTCCAGGACCGCCGCGGCATGTTCCTGCGCCCAATTGACCTCCACCGCGCTCCCGCTCATCAAGACGACCACCAGGGGCTTGCCGGTCGCCGCCAGCGCTTCCAGCAATTGTTGCTGCGCTTCCGGCAGTCCGATCTCCGTGCGGTCGCCTCCCTTGAAGCCCGGCGCTTGGATACGCATTTCTTCGCCCTCGAGATTCGGCGAGAGGCCCACGAAAGCCACCACCGCATCCGCCTGCTGTGCCGTTTTCACGGCCTCCTCGCGGAGGACGTTTACCGGAGGCTGCCAGTTCAGCGTCACGCGGCTGGCCGAGAGGGAAGAGATTACATATTCAAGCTGGAACGCATGGGGTTTTGTATCCTCGAAGTTCACCTGAAACGTGGTGGGGGCTTCTTTCCTTCCTTCCGTGAGCCAGGTGGAAGGAACTGCCAGTGTAGTGTCGAGAACCACTTGGCTGTCCAAAAGGACCCGGAACCCCATCTTGCCACCGCCGGGATGCCATCCGGGCGTCGGGACGCTAAAGGTGTAGGCGCCGGGTCCGGGCGGAGTCAGAGAGCCAGTCCAGCGTACGGCGAAAGACTTCATGGAAATCCCCGGCACGGGAGCCGCGGCGTTCCAGTCAAACTGGATCTGCGGGTCCACGCGCGTCAGCACCGGCTTGCCGCTGAAGTCCGTATTGGAAAAGTATTCACCCCTTAATCCCGGCCCCGCCCCGCCCGGCTGATGAAAGACACTGGAGGGTACGGGAACCGGCAACTCTTCCACATAGGGCGAACCCTGCGCGTAAACAATCTTCGCCTTGCCGGCAAATAGTTTGCGGATTCCCTCCAAGGGATAAACCGGATGAGACGGCGTGCCGTTATAGTTTCCCTCCAACCCCGCCAAAGACTCCGCGTTGGGTCCAATCACCGCGATGGTTTTGAAGCTTGATTTGAGCGGCAGGACGCCATCCTGATTCTTCAACAGCACAATCGACTCACGCGCCGCCCGCAGGGCCAGTTGGCGATGCTGGGGTGAGTCATCCTCCGAGAAGGGAATCTGGTTGAAGGCGACCGCCTTCGGCGGATCGAACATTCCCAAGCGGAATCGCGCCGTGAAGAGGCGCCTTAACGCCGTATCGATTTCGCGCTCTTTGATCAAGCCGTTGTGCACAGCCTGCACCAGCGCCACATACTCGTTGCCGCAGGTGGTGTCTGTCCCCGCCTGGACGGCAACGGCCGAGCCGTGCTCATTGTCCGGGGTGAATTTGTGACCCGTCGTGATGTCGCCCACCGCCCCGCAGTCGGAAGTCACATAGCCTTGGAACTTCCAGGCGTCACGCAGCGTCTCTTGCAGCAGGAATTTGCTGGCGCATGCCGGCACACCGTCCACGGCGTTGTAAGCGCACATCACCGAATCCGCGTGGCCCTCCACCACGGTGGCGCGAAAGGCGGGCAGGTAAGTATCTTCCAGGTCGTGGGGCGAGGCGTTGACGTTGAACCCGTGCCGCATCAGTTCGGGTCCGCTGTGTACCGCGTAATGCTTGGGCGTGGCGATCACCTTGAAATATTTGGGATCGTTGCCCTGCATTCCGGTCACGAAGGCCACGCCCAGCTTCCCGGTGAGGAAAGGATCTTCGCCGTAAGTTTCCTGGCCGCGCCCCCAGCGGGGATCGCGAAAAATGTTGATATTGGGCGACCAGAAATCGAGACCGAAGAATATCCTGTGGTTTCCCTCGTGCTGCGCCTGGTTGTACTTGGCGCGAGCCTCGGTGGCAATCGTCTCGCCCTCGAGATGAATCAAGTCGAAATCCCAGGTTGCCGCCATGCCGATGGCCTGCGGAAACACCGTGGCATACCCGGAACGCGCCACCCCGTGCAGCGCCTCGCTCCACCAGTCATAAGAAGGAACCCCGAGTCGAGGGATCTCCGGCGCCGTATGCTGCATTTGCCGGACCTTCTCTTCCAGGGTCATGCGCGAAACAAGATCCGCGACGCGCTTCTCAATCGGCAGGGAAGGATCCTTGTACGCGGGGGAAGGCTGCTCTGCCTTCCCCTGGGCAAAGGCCGCTGCCATCCACCCGCAGGCAAGAGCCAATGCCAGGAGCGCATGGGTTATCCCTTGCCTCACCGGTCTGTACTTCACCATGTTCATCTCACTCACCTCCTGGGGATTCTGGGCCCGCATGGTCACAGAGAAATAACTTTCCGATTCCAACAACCTGCCCGTCACGACTGAAATGGACTGGCGCTGGCGGCGAGCATAGTGGCCGAAGTAACGGGCAAGCGTCAACAAAGGCCTGACAAGTTGTAACCCTACTTCGCTGCAGATGCCCCGCGTGCAGAATTGATTACAGCATAGAAAGCCGGTTTGGGTCGGCCATTGCGATCAAACAGAAGTGGGTAACTGGTTCTTCCTCGTACGGGCCAGTTGTTCAGCCAGGACCCGGCATCAGTGACACCCCAGAAAGTTACGCGGGTGAGGGCTGCCCGGTGTTTGAGAAACACTCCAAACAGATCGGCATACCGCTTCGCTAGCCTCTGTTGGACCGACTCCGGCAACCCGTTCGTGTAAGGATTCAGTTTGGGTTGCAATTCAACGTTCGCCGAGATGTCCGCGCCACGGTACTGCATTGCCGCAGGCAACACGTCAACGTCGAGCTCCGTAATCATCACCTTGACACCGAGTTTCGTGAAGGCACCGATGGTCGCGTCCACCTGATCAACCGAGGGCCAGTCAATTTTGTAGTGTCCTTGGAGACCGACGCCCGTGACCGGCACGCCCTGAGCCCTGAGCTTCCTGATCAGCTCGATAGCACCGTTGCGCTTTGCTTCGTTCTCAAGCGAGTAATCGTTGTACTGGAGTTCCGCTTTGGGATCGGCTTCATGCGCGAACTCAAATGCCTTGGCAATGTAATCCTCACCAATGATTTTCAGCCAGGGCGTTTGGCGAAGAGTGCCATCATCATTGAGCGCCTCATTGACAACATCCCAGCCGTTGACGCGGCCCTTGTAGCGGCCGACGACCGTTTGGATGTGTTCCCGCATGCGCTTCAGGAGCGTTTCGCGACCAAGGGGTTTTCCCCTCGCATCCTCGAAGACCCACTTGGGCGTTTGTTCGTGCCACAGAAGCGTGTGGCCGACGATGACCATGTGGTTCTTTTCGCCGAACGCAACGTACTTGTCGGGCAGATCGAAATCGTAGCGGTCCGGTTCAGGATGAACCCTCTCCCACTTCAAAACGTTTTCCGGGGAGATGGAGTCGAATTGCGTCTTGACGATGGCGGCGTCGCGAGCATCTCTTTCGGTGAACTCGGCTGGGTTGAGCGCGGCCCCGATCAGGAATGAGCCCTTGAACGCGTCTTTAAGTGTCGACGGCGCTTGATCAACCGCCAACAAACTGAAAGTCAGAAGCAGAAGGTTCAAGGCGGTCGCCGCAATAAGCATGGTTCGCAGATGTTCCCCCACGAAGCATCGAACGAAGTCTTTCATGCCGCGTACCCTTTTCGCCGTTCTGCCAATTCTGTGGTCATCTGGATGTTGGTTTTGTTGTCAATCTTGTAGAAAAACAGGCACGCCACACCCAGGAAGAACATCAGCGCCGCAAACACGCTGGCGATCAATTTAATGCCAAGTACGGAATCGGCGGTCTGGATCGCGTTGGGCACGTAACCGAACAGCGACAGAATCCAGCTTGCAAAGGCGCGGCCGATTGCGAGCCCGGCTTTCAAGCCAAACACCGTACTGGCAAACACGATGGCCGTGGCCCGGCGCCCCGTCTTCCACTCCGAGTAATCGGCCACATCGGCCATCATGGCCCAGAGCAGCGGTGCCGTGATGCCCCAGGCAAATTGGCGCAACCCCTCGAGCGCGATGACCACCGTGGTGGAGGTTGCGGGCACGAGAATCAACATCCCGGCAAACGCGGCCGATAGCGCCAGAGCAACGATAAAGAGGTTACGGCTGCCGAAGCGCCTCACCAGGGCCGTCGAGCACAAGACGCCCACAATCACCAATCCCAGTCCGACCATGTTGAAGAGACTAAACAATCTCTCATTCCCCGCGCAGTATTTGAAGTAGTACAGCATCGTGCCGCTACGCATGGAAAGCCCGATGAAGATCAGCACAGTGACGATGAACAGTGTAATCCACGGGCCGTTCCTGGACAGGTCTTTGAGATCCTGGCCGATGGATGATTTTTGTCCGGGAGGAGGCTGAATTCGCTCTTGCGTGGTGAAGAAGGTAATGCAGAAAAAAATGACGGCTAGGATAGCGAATAGGCCCATGGTCAGTTGGTAGCCTTTGGCCCTATCGCCGTGGCCAAAGTACAGAACCATGGGCAGGGCGAGGACTTGGACGATAAATGCCGAGGTGTTTGCCCCCACCTGCCGGTACGAGGAAAGGCTTGTGCGTTCCTTCATGTCCCCGGTCATGACACCGGTCAACGCGGAATACGGCACATTGTTGAGGGAGTAGATCGCCATCAGCAAGATGAAGGTGATATAGGCGTAGGCAAGCTTTCCGCCCGGGCTGAAATTCGGTGTCACAAACGCCAGAACCGCCATAATGCCGAAGGGTACGGCGGTGGCGATGACCCAAGGGCGAAACCGCCCCCACCGGGTCTGTGTGCGGTCCGCGATAACACCCACGATGGGATCGAAGAACCCGCCACCGATACCAACGATCAGAATCAGTGTCCCGGCGGCTTTCGTCGAGATTCCGAACGTGTCCGTGTAAAAAATCAACTGGAAGGCAAGCAGAGTCTGGAAAACGAAATTGGCTGCCACGTCCCCCAGCCCGTAGCCAATCTTTTCTTTCACTGAGAGTCTTGCTGCCTCTTCGGTCATGCGCGACCTCATTTCTAAACGTCTACGCTTTCACCTGCAAAACCACCTTCTTTAAATCGGAGTCCCGCGATGAATTCCCGACCATGATCTCAAACTCCCCCGGCTCGACAACAAACCTCATGTTGATGTCGTAAAAGGCGAGCGACTCCGGAGTGATATCCAGAGTGACGGTCTTCGTTTCGCCCGGCTGTAAGGAGACTTTCTTAAAACCCTTCAACTCCTTGATCGGGCGCGTGACTGAGCTGACCAAATCCCGGATGTACATCTGGACGACTTCAGTCCCTTCGCGTTTGCCGGTGTTGATTACATCCGCCATCACGCGCGTGGCTTGGTTGCGGCTAATCCTCTTCTTGGTGAGCCGGACGTTCTTGATGTCAAAAGTTGTGTAGCTCAAACCATAGCCGAAGGCGTACAACGGCGACACATCGTCAAACAGATACCCCCGGCGCGCGGAGGGTTTGTAGTTGTAGAAAACCGGCAAATGACCCGCCGACCGTGGAAAGCTGATCGGGAGTTTTCCGCCGGGATTGAAGTCACCGAACAAGACGTCGGCGACCGCATGGCCGGTTTCCTGGCCGAGATACCAGCACTCGAGAATCGCCGGAACATTCTGGCTGACATAGTTGATCGAAAGCGGCCGTCCGTTGAAGAGCAGCACGATGACGGGTTTGCCGAGTGCCAGCATCGCGCTGACGAGTTCTTCCTGCCTCCCGATGAGATCCAGGCTCGTGCGGTCGCCCATGTGAACGCGCGACCAAGCCTCGCGCGAAGTTTGTTCGTTTCCGCCGAGGGCCAGCACGATTACGTCCGCCTGCCTGGCCACCTCAACGGCCTCCGCGATTTGCTTGCGATCCTCAACGGGATCGCTCGGAACAACATCGTCCTGGTTCCACGAGCCGCCGATCGTAATCTTGCATCCTTCGCTGTAGGTCACTTTGACCCGTCCACCAACCTTTGCCTTGATACCTTCGAAAACGGTAACTTCATGCTTTGGCACACCGCTGTAACCGCCGAGCAAGCTGCGATGGGCGTTCGCGCCGATGACGGCAATCATCTGTACGCGGCTTGGATCGAGCGGGAGAAGATCATTTTTGTTTTTCAGCAAGGTGATGGCTTCACGCGCCGCCGCCAGCGCCAGCTTGCGGTGCGGGTCGCAGCCCACAACACGTCCAGCTTCGTCCGGATCCACGTAGGGGTCATCGAATAATCCGACCTTGAACTTCCACAAGAGCATGGGGGCAATGAGCTCATCGAGTTGGGACTCTTTCAAGACGCGCTTGCGAACCAGCTCGACCAAATGCAGGTAGCAGTCCGGATCGGGCAATTCAATGTTGACTCCGGCTTTTACGGCAAGAGCGCACGACTCCCTCTTGTCCTTGGCAACAAAATGGCCGTGTGTGTCGGGGCGGTAACCGAGCTCCCATATGGCGTTGTAATCCGATACGACGAATCCTTTGAATCCCCACTCTTTACGGAGAACGTCGCGGAGAAGCCAGGTGTTGGCGTGCGAAGGCACCCCATCGAGCTCATTGTAGGAGGCCATCACGCTGATGGCGCCGCCCTTCTGTAGCGCCTCCTTGAAGGTATAGAGAAACGTCTCGCGCAGAACGCGCATCGAGATGTTCGCCGGAGCACAGTTCATGCCCGATTCAGGCTGGCCATGTCCGGCCATGTGCTTGAGCGTGGCGATGACGCGTTTCTTATCCCGGAAAGTCGCATCACCCTGAAAACCACAGACTGCGGCAATGCCCATCCGCGACACGAGGTAGGGGTCCTCACCGTAGGTTTCTTCGACACGGCCCCATCGCGGCTCGCGGGCCACGTCCACGACCGGGGTCAGCGCCTGATGTGTCCCTCTCAGCCGCGCTTCAAGAGCCGTGGTGGTGAAGAGGGATTCCACGAGTTCAGGATTGAAAGTGCCAGCCAGCGCAATCGGTTGCGGAAAGCTTGTGCCGTCGATGGCCGCGTGACCGTGTAAGCATTCTTCGTGGAAAATCACGGGGATCCCGAGACGCGTGTTTTCCATGAAGAACTTCTGGATCGCGTTGGTCAGTTCCGCCATGCCGCGGGCGTTCTTGCCAGGGCCGGCATCACTGGGTCGGCCAATCTGGCCGGGTGCGTGTCCCCTTTTGAAGGCAGCGGTGGCTTTCTGCAAGTCGAAGTTACCATCCCCATCCACCAACTTCTCGGCCTTTTGCCGCCAGACGCAGACCATCTGGGCGGCCTTCTCTTCCAGCGTCATGCGAGACAACAGGTCTTGGGCGCGTTTCGCTGCCGGCACAGCAGGATTCTGATAGGGCAACACCTTTGACTTCGTATTTGGAGCCATCTTCATGCGCGCCTCCCTGTCACAGGCTCAATCCCGAGCAAAACGCAGTTGCTCCACGCGGACGAAAACGAAAGGAATATCAAGGCTGTGACGGGGAAGCATCTTCTCTCGCTTGGCGGGCTATCGCAACATATTTCTGTGGTGCTTCAACGATTTCGCCAATATTCCCTCACTTGAGTGCTCCTGCGGACTCAAGCTCCCCGCGATGCCTAGAGCCTCTGCGCCGGCACGAATATCCGCACGATGTGGGGTAACCCCGAACGCGCCGCGCCGTGCCGTGCCGTGCTTCACTCCACCAGTCATAGGAAGGAACCCCCAGTCGACGGATTTGCGGCGCCGTATGCTGCATTTGCCGGAGCTTCTCGGGATGATTTTTTCTGCGGGTTGACCTCCCTAGATTTGACTTGCACGATTAAGAAGGGGTGGCGAGTGGGCATAGACAATAACGCGCTTGAGGGCCGCCCGGCAAATGGTAGAATCTGCCCCGGGAGTTTACAGGTATGGATCATGCTTCTTTAATCCGGCGGTTCAGCGCAATACGTCTATATAAACTCGGGAAACTTTTCGGGCGGGCCGGGCTCTGTGCTCTTTTCTGTTTGTCGACTCTTGCAGTTCCCAGCCTGGCCCGCGATTCTCAGCGCATCCAGATCTCTATCCTCTCCTCGCAGCCTGATATGGTAAGCGGCGGCGACGCCCTGGTGCAAATCGGCAACTCGGCTCAAATCCTTGGGAAGGACCTTTCCATTTGGGCCAATGGCCGCGACATAACCAGCGCCTTCCATGTTAGTCCAATCACCCACACCCTGGTCGGAGTGGTGGACGGATTGGCTCCGGGGAAAAACCGGTTGGAGGTCAAGTCCGGACGGAAGGTCCAGGGAAGACTGGAAATCATCAACCATGGAATTACCGGCCCGATCTTCTCGGGCCCGCACCAGACGCCGTTCGTTTGCCAGACCGAATCGGCGGGCTTGGGCCCCCCGCTCGACGCGGATTGCAGCGCGAAGACCCAGGTTGCCTACTTTTACAAATCCACCCAGCCTCCCACGACGGCCGATCGCATGGCGAAGCGCAATCCGGGGGACCCGCCGCGCGGATTCAAAGTGTACGATGCCAAGGCCCCGCGCCCCAACGACCTCGCGGAGGTTACCACCACCGAAGGCAAGAAGGTGGATTACGTCGTGCGCCGGGAAACCGGCACCATTAATCGGGCGATCTATGAGATTTCGTTTCTGCATGTGCCCGGAACGCCTTTGCCCGATCCCTGGACGTCCACTCCGGGCTGGAATGGCCGCCTGGTTTACAGCTTTGGAGGAGGATGCAGCGCCGGGTACCGGCAGGCCCACGCTCCCGACTCCATCGACAACATGTTTCTATCCCTCGGCTACGCGCACGCCACGTCGTCCCTGAACGTGTTTGGAAATAACTGCGATGAGGTCATCTCGGCGGAAACCGTGGCGATGGTGAAGGAGCACTTCATCAAGAGCTTCGGGGTCCCCGTGCACACGATCGGGTGGGGCGGCTCCGGTGGGTCGATGCAACAGCACCTGATTGGCCAGAACTACCCCGGTCTGCTGGACGGCATCATTCCCAGCATGAGCTACCCGGACGTTGTCACGGTTGTGCCCGGAATCGTGGATTGCACATTGCTTGCCCACGCTTTCGACAATTCCAACCTGCCCTGGACCGATGAGCAAAAGACCGCCATTTCCGGATTCGCCACCTGGGGCACGTGCTCCAAGGAGTCCAAGGGCAATTCGTGGATCAAGACCCACTTTTCGCCCGATCTTGCCCATCCCGTGACCTGCAATAAGATTATTCCGCATGAGCTGGTATACGACCCGGTGACCAATCCTAAAGGCGCGCGTTGCGATGTCTATGACAATCAAGTGAACGTGTTCGGGCGCGACCCCAAAACCGGCTTCGCGCGCCGCCCGCTCGATAACGTGGGGGTCCAATACGGGCTGGTGGCGTTCAACCAAGGCATCATCAGCGCCGAGCAGTTTTTGGAGCTAAACCAAAATATGGGTGGCTATAACGATCAAGGCAATATTTCGGCCACGCGCATGACCGGCGATGCCGATGCGCTGCGCATCGCTTACGCCGCCGGCCAGGTGAACTCGGGGAGCGGCGGGCTGGCGTTGGTTCCAATCATCGACATTCGTGCCTACGCCGATACTTTTCCGGACATTCACGACGAGTATCGCTCGTTTGTCACCCGCGCCCGCCTGATGGCCACGAATGGGAGCGCGGATAATCAGGTGATGATTACCTTTCCTTTTACCACCAAGCCGGACGCGAAGCTGCGCGCGTCCTTCGGTGCAGTGGCGGGAACGCTGGTGCCGATGATGGATCGATGGCTGGATAATCTCGCCAAGGAACCCACGAATGGCGCCACCCTCGCGGCCATCGCCGCCGCCAAACCCGCCGAGCTTGCCGATGCGTGCTGGACAGAAGACGGGGAGAAGATCGTCGAAAAGAGAACTTACGACGGGAACAGCCGATGCAACCAGTTGTTTCCCCCCCACGGTGATCCGCGCATAGCCGCGGGAGAACCCCTGACTGAAAACATTCTGAAATGCGCGCTGCACCCGGTTAATCCCAGGGATTACTCCCATCCTCTGACCCCGGATCAACTGGCGAGGTTGAAAGCAATCTTCCCGCAGGGCGTGTGCGACTTCACCCGCCCCGGCATTGGCCAGGAGCCCTTGCAGGGGACTTGGAGGAAGTATTGAGCTTGGATTCTCCAGGGATGACACGGGAAGGGAAGTTCCTTGACCGCAAATTGCCGGTGATCCGATGGTTTGTTGCGTGGCTCGCGGCCAGCGTCGTGCTGGCCTGCTGGTTGGGCAGGGATGCCTCGTGTCAAGATGGGCCTGATTCTCCGTCTCCCGGCGCCCTCGCGGGATTCTCTGCCCTCGAACCCATCGATGCTCACGCCCACGCTTTCATCAATGATCCCTCCATCACGGCCCTTCTGAAACGTTTGAACCTCCACATCCTCAATATCTGCGTGGTGGTTGAGCACGGACGCGGATACGACGAAGCGGCTCAACCCAACCGGACGGCGCGCGAGTATCTGCACAGCACGGGTGGCCGCGCCGCGTGGTGCTCCACCTTCGACCCGCAGGATTTTGAAAAACCCGGTTTTGCCGAGCGCTCCATCCAAATTCTGAATGAGACCTTCGCGGAAGGGGCAATCGCGGTGAAAATCTGGAAGGCCATTGGCATGGACCTCAAGAAGCGCGACGGCTCCTACCTGATGGCCGACGATCCGGTATTTAATTCCATCTATGCGGACATCGCCGCGCACAACCGCACACTCATTGCTCACCTGGCGGAACCCGCTTCCTGCTGGCTTCCCCTCAACCCGGCCAGTCCGGACTACGGCTACTACCAACAACACCCCGAGTGGTTCATGTTCCTGCACCCGGACCACCCTTCTCAGCAGACGATCCTGGCCGCGCGGGATCGCCTGCTGGCCAATAATCCCAAGTTGCGCGTAGTGGGTTGCCACTTGGGGAGCATGGAAGTTGATGTGGATGAAATCGCACGGCATTTCGATCGCTATCCCAACTTCGCGGTAGACACAGCGGCTCGCGTTCCCTACCTGATGATGCAGTCTCCCGAGAAAGTGCGCGCCTTCCTGACCAAGTATCAGGATCGAGTGCTGTATGGCACCGACAATGCTCTGAGGGCTGGCGACGACCCTGCCAGCACTCTGCCGCGCTGGGAAGAGCGATATCTGCGTGAGTGGAGATACTTCGCGACCGATGAATGGGTCGAGTACCACGGCAAGAAATATCGTGGTCTCGCGCTCCCCCAGCCTATTCTGCGCAAGCTTTATCACGAAAACGCTGTCCGCTGGGTGCGGGGGATTTTGGGGAAGCCATAGAGGTTGCATTGCCGGCTGCCGCCGCGCAAAGTGTCGGGCCCGTCGAAGGAGGATTTGGCATGAAAGCGAAGAGATGGTTTCTTCCCGCGCTTTGGGTTTTCGTACTGGCCGCGCCGCTCAGTGCACAGAATTCCAACTTCGATTTCCTTTCCGACCTTCCGGACTATGCCCATCTGCGCAGCATGCTGCGGGAATATCTGAATCGAGAAGCGATATCCCGGCTGGAAGAGCGCCGCCAGCAAATTGCTCGCCTCTCCACGCCGGAAGAAGTTGCCAAGCGCCAGGCGTACGTGCGCGAACAGATGATCCGCGACCTGGGCGGATTTCCGGGAAGGACACCATTGAACGCGCGCGTAGTGGGCACGCTAGATCGCGACGGGTACAAAATCGAAAAGGTCATCTTCGAAAGCCAGCCGCATTTTTACGTCACGGGCAATCTCTACCTGCCGAAAACGGGCCATCCTCCCTATCCCGGCGTGCTCTTCCCGCTCGGGCACGAAAACGGCGGCAAGTCCAACGAGGACTGGCAGCAGACCCTCGGAACCCTGGCGCGCCGGGGTTACGTTGCTTTCACCTGGGATACGATTGGCCAGGGGGAACGAGTGCAACTTTACGATCCGGACCTGGAAGCGGGGAAGATCTCCGAGTCGACCGACGAGCACACCGACATGGGAGTCCAATGCCTGCTGTTGGGTGACACCTTGGCGCGCTACACCATTTGGGACGGGATGCGCGCGCTCGATTACTTGCTCTCGCGCCCGGAAGTGGATGCGGCGCGCATCGCCTGCACGGGAAATTCCGGCGGCGGAACCCACACCGCCTATCTCGCGGCGCTTGACGATCGCATCAAGGTCGCCATGCCCTCGTGCTACATCACTTCCTGGCGACGCATCCTGGAATCTATCGGGCCGCAGGACGCCGAGCAGTGCATCCCTCCCTGGATCGGCCAAGGCCTGGACCACGGCGATCTCGTGCTGGCCTTCTCTCCCAAGCCTTACTTGATCCTCTCGGCGATTCGCGATTTCTTTTCCATCAACGGCGTGCGGGAGACTTACCAGGAGGCGCAGCACGTCTATTCCGTCATGGGCGCGCCCGATAAGGTGAGTGAATTCGAGGCTGACAACGGGCATGGATATTTGCAGCCGCGCCGGTTGGCGGCTTATCGGTGGCTCGACCGATGGTTCAAAGGCCGCGAGGATAATGGGCCGGAAGAGCCCGTGGCGCCGGCCTCCGAGGAAGCATTGCGCTGCACCGATTCCGGCCAGGTAACGATTTCGCTGGGAGGAGAGACGGTATTCTCCTTGAACCAAAAAAGGTATGAGGAAGTAGAGCCTAAGCGGACCCCACTTACTGATGCACAGTCCGTCGCCGCCTTCGGGAAAGAGATCCGCAGCAAGGTTCAGCAGCTGGCCGGTTACCAGCCCGTCGCGGCCCCCCTCAACGTCAAGCCCTTCGGTGTGATCCATAACGAAGGGTGTCGCGTTGAGAAGCTGACTTACGAGAGCGAGCCGGGAATCATTGTCCCCAGCTTGCTGTTTGTTCCTGAAAATGTCGAAGGCCGAAAGCCCGGCGTGCTCTACGTGAGCTCAAAGGGCAAGGCCAATTCGGGGGGAGAGATCGAGGCGCTCGTCAAAAGCGGCGTGGTGGTACTTGCCATCGACGCCCGCGGCTGGGGCGAAACCAGCCGCAAAACAAATTGGGAGGAGGGAGGTTGGGATACGTGGAACGCGCTCTTCCCGAATTATGACAACGCCATGATCGCCATGCTGCTGGGCAAGACCTTGGTAGCCATGCGCGCCCATGATATTGAATGCGGTGTTGACGTGCTTGCCAATCGCCCGGAGGTTGACGGGGGAAAAATCTATGGCATGGCAGTGGGCGCCGCCACCATCCCCCTTTTGCATCATGCGGTTTTCGATACGCGCTTGAAAAAGGTGGTTTTGAAGGGGGGATTGATTTCCTACGGGTCGGTTGAGACTTTCAGAATTCAGCGCGGCATCATCGAAAACGTCATCCCCGGCGTGTTGAAGGCCTATGACCTGCCGGACCTGGTGGCCGCGCTCGTTCCGCGCCCCACGTGGATTGTCGACGCGCGCGATCCGCTGGGACATCGAGTTGGCATCGCCGAGGTTCGTGGGCAATACGCCGGCGCGGTGGAGGCCTTCAAATCAACGGGAGCGCAGGATGCGCTGCATATCGAAGTCACCGAGCCGAGGGATGAATTTGGCACCACGTATCGAGGCCTGAATTAGAATGCCGCATGTCCGTGTTTCGTTACCCTCGCGGAGTTGCCATGACCAGCGGGGAGTTTCCCATAGGAGGACGTCCTGATATGTACCGACTACTACTAAAGACCCTGCTTGTATCCGTGTTTCTGAGCGGTGGCAGTTTGTGCGCTCAGGATGCGGCCCCCACCGGCCAGCCGCTGGATCGGGGCAGAATCCAGCCGACGCTTGTCAAATTGCAGCCCGGCGCGGAGCAGCAGTTCAAGGCTGTCATCGAAGCGCCGAGGTTCAACTACGCCCGGATGGCCGAGAAGGTGACGTGGACCGTGAACGGCATCGCGGGTGGCGACGCCCAGGTGGGCACGATTGACGGTAAGGGTTTGTACCGGGCCCCCGCCACGGCTCCGGTGCCGCACGAAGTGCACATTCGCGCGGAGGTTGAGGGGGTGATGAACCGCTTCATCTTTGCCACCGTTCTGGTGGGCGAGCCCGAAGTCGCTTACACCATGACCAATTCCTGGGCCGACCCGCCGGAGGCCCGGCGCTTCCGGCGTCCCCACGGCATTTCCCTCGACCCCCAGGGCAATTTGCTGATTACCGATGAATACACCAGCCGAGTTTTTCGATTTTCCCCAGATGGCAAACTCCTGACGGAAATCGGCCTGGGTTCGGGCGGCGGACCTCTGCCTTCCGGTGCGCCCATGCCTCAGGGCCTGGGATTCGCTCCACCACCCACCGGCACTCCGGGACATTTCAGCGGACCCCGGCTGGCGATCTCAGATCCCTCTGGAATGATCTTCGTTTTGGATCTCGCCGAGCGGCGGCCGATGATTCAAGTGTTTGACAGCGAGGGCCACTTCCAGTACAGCTTCGGCCATTGGGGTACGCTGCCGGGCGAGTTGCTGAAAGGCCACTCCTTGGCTTTTGACAGCAAAGGACTGCTGCACGTCAACGACGTCGACAACGTGAAGATTTACACGTACGACCGGACGGGGAAATTCCTGTCGGGGTGGGGCCACCAAGGGGCCTTGCCGGGCGATTTGAACGCTCCGCACGCAATCTACATCGACCCCAACGACGAAATGTTCGTCACCGGGTACTACGGGCCCACCCAGAAGTTCACCGCCGACGGTCACTTTCTGGTGGCCTTCGCCTATGCCGATCCGCCTAACCACGCGGTCAGTTTTCAGAGTATTTGCGGCGACCGCTGGGGCGATGTGTACGTTCCATTGGGTCGGGACGGTCTTGCCAAGTTTAGCAATACCGGCGATTTCCTCGGCTGGGTGGTAAAAGGACACGCCATCCACTGGGCGGCGGTCGCTAAAGATGGCACGGTTTATTCGCTGCCGGCCATAGCTCCCCGAGGCCAACCGCAGCCCAAGTCGACCGTGGAAGTCTATTCTGAACAGTAGGAGGCGGGCTGCGAATTTGAAATACCTTGCGGGGAGTTTTCTATAGCAGGAGGTTCTGATATGGACCGATTACTACTGAGGACCCTGCTGGTCTACGTGTTTCTGGGCGTGGGGAGATTGTGGGCCCAGGATGCGGCCCTTGGCGATCAACCACTTGACCGGGGCAGAATCCAGCCGACGTTCGTCAAATTGCAACCCGGCGCGGAGCAGCAGTTCAGAGCCATCATCGAAGCCCCCAGATTCAGTTTCGCCCATTTGGCTGAGAAGGTGACTTGGACGGTTAACGACATCGTGGGAGGCGACGCCCAAGTAGGTACGATCGACGCCCAAGGATTGTACCGGGCGCCCGCCCGTGCTCCCCTTCCGCACGAAGTACACATTCGCGCGGAGGTTGAAGGAGTGATGAACCGCTTCCTCTTCGCTACGGCTTTGGTGGGTGCGCCGGAGATTGCCTATAGCCTGACGAGTTCCTGGACCGATCCGCCGGAGGCCCATCGCCTCGTGTATCCACACGGTATTTCCTTTACCCCCCAGGGAGACTTGCTGATTGCGGACTCCAATGCCAACCGGGTCTTTCGATTCTCCCGAGATGGCAAGCTGCTCGCGGAAATCGGCTCAGAACCAACCGGCACGAAAAGGGCTAACGAGGGGACTAATCCTCCAGGTCCGGGAACCCCCGACACGGGATACTTTGGCGGAGAACGTCCGGGATATTTTGCCGGACCTCGCGTGGCGCTCGCCGACTCATCTGGGATGGTCTACGTGGTGGATGTCGCCGAGCGACGGCCGATGATTCAAGTGTTTAACCGCGAAGGTCACCTCCAATACGCCTTTGGCCGTCATGGTGTGCTGCCGGGTGAGCTGCAGAGATCCCATGGCATGGCATTTGATAGCAAGGAACGGCTGCACGTCGAGGACGTCGAGAACGGGCGGGTTGACACCTACGAGCGCACGGGGAAATTCGTGTCGAGTTGGGGGCATGAAGGGGCTATGCCCGGGGAATTGAATGCTCCCCACGGAATCTACATTGACCCCAATGACGAAATTTTCATCATCGGGTATTACGGGCCTACCCAGAAATTCACCGCTGACGGCCGTTATCTGTTGACCTTCGCCTCTGCTAATCCACCGGACCACGCGGTCAGTTTTCAGTTTGTCTGTGGCGACCGCTGGGGCGATGTGTACATTCCCATGCGCCGGGACGGTCTTGCCAAGTTTAGCAACACCGGGGATTTTCTCGGTTGGGTGGTGAAAGGGCGCAGCGTTCAGTGGGCGACGGTGGCCCCGGACGGCACCGTTTACTCGTTGCCGGCCATGCTTTCTCCCGGCGAAGCGAAGCCGCAGGCGACGGTGGAAGTTTATTCGGAACAGTAGGGTTCAGACCTGTTCCAGAATGGCGAAGTCGCCGGGATTCCAGGCCAGTGCCATGATGTAAAACTTGTTCCCGATTTTCCGTATCGCGGCGTTGTGGATGTGGGTGAAGTTGGGCAATCCCAGGTCTTCCTTGATCATGATGGTGGAAACTAGGTTTTCATTTTCGAGGACGTAGATGGGCGCGCCCTTGGTCTTATCCGGGCCTTCCAGGGCGGGGACCACGCTGTACTGCGAGTCCAGGTAATTGATGTCGCAGGGCAACGAACCCGCCGGGGTTGGCAGACTGGAAAGGTAGTGGCCGTAGCGAGTGAAGCGTTCGAAGCGCGAGTGGGGCCGGTCCGCGACGTCGAGCCGCACCATCCCGGGAGGCTTGGTGATCCCATGTCCGGTGCCGAACTGGCCGATGCCGTCGCCTCTTCCTCCGAATGCCAGATCATTCCAAACAGCATCGAAGTGCTCCTGGGGAGTCACGCGGGCGGTTAACACGTAATCGAGTTTGCAATATCCGGAAGTCACGTAATACAGGCCTTCCAAATACTCCACCGCGGTGGGCGCGAAATTCCCTTTGTTCACAAAGTAGTCGTGAACTTCCTCATGTTCAAACTCGACGGCGGGGGTGGGAGCATCGAGTTTATGAAGCAGTCTGCCATCGAGGCTGGTGGTGAAGATTTTGCCCTGCGCATTGGCGGGGAAGACCAGGTAGGGCGTTCCATCCTTGTCGTACCAGATGTTGGTGTCGTGGAGGTTCACTTTCCGCATTTCATCCGGCGTCTCGACCATGCTGATGGTCTTAAAATCGGAGCTGATCTGGATAATGCCGGCGCCGGGAAGAGCGAAATAGGTCTCTTCTTTCCCCGGCCGGCGGTCGACGGCAAAGCCGCCATGAGCGTCTTTCAGCACCTTTTGAGCCTCAGGGGGAAGATGGTCGGAGGTGTACAGGACTTTGAATTTAAAATCCCCCTGGCCGCTCACGCCGGGAGCGTTATCGGCCATCGCGCCCGAAGCGGCGAGAGATGCTTGCACGGCCCGCTGGCTAAATCGCGGAGCGTGATGGTGGTGAGCGTGGAGCGCCGAAATGTTCCGGGTCACGCCTGCCAAGCCGACAAGGCCGTACATCATCCGTCTTCGCGAAAGGCTCATGGCTTTTCTCCCCGAAGGAATTGTTGAAATTAAGTTACGGAGGTGCGCCCAAACATTCGACCGGGAATTTCCCAAGTCAATTCCCGGCTGCCAAGTAACATACCCCGAACCGCCTTTTAGCGCAATGGCCAGTTGAGTTTCCGGGTTGGACTTGCCTTCGTGGTGTCTTAGTGGCTTGGTGGTATAAGGAATGCAACAGGCACCACCAAGATACCAAGAAGCCCATCCTAAGGAAAATTGACGAAGTTGCGCCGGAATCTGTTGATGCGGCTCTTGCCATGCGCCCGGTGGTCGGCTTGGGTGAGGACAGCAATCTGATTTCCCTGCATTATGGGAGCGCAAAAGGGGAGATGAGATCTCCCCCGGCGTCGAACTCGGCGGAGAAGGGGCTTTCCGCCAAACGCCAGTGCTGGGGAGAGTCAATCTCCGCGCGCAGCACAGGAGAAATGGCTAGGCGGTTCAGGCTGAGGGTATTGTGGATCCAAACGCCGCGCTGGGCGGCGGGGTCGGGGCTTCCCAGGTGGCCGAGGGCAAAATCCAGGGCCGCACGGTCCGACGGCAGGTGCATGGGCAGCCGCCCGCCCACCGGGTTCAAAGCGGTTAGGCAATTGACATAGGTTTTCGCGAGATCGATTTTCCGGTACAAACGCTCGTGAATGACATCGGCGTTGCCCACGCCGATGGCGTTTCCACCGCTCTCGGCGGTGAGATCGCGGGTGAAGATGACGGAGATGGCAGGACCCTCGCCGGGCGCCATGCCGCGGGCTCGGCCGACCATTTTGGTATCCATCCCCGCACCGCTGATGTTCTTCCCCATCTCGTCCACGATCAGGAGATCAAGGCGGCCGAAAGGCAGGCGCGGCATCAACGCTCGCGCCAGCGCGATGGCGGATTCTTCCACCGCGACAATATCCCCTGCCAGAGCCGCGCGCACGTCCGCCACGGCGTGCATCTCGTTCTCGATGATCGCGACTCCGCATAGAACTTTTCCGCTTTCGAGTATTTTCGCGGAGACGGCGCGGATGGTGGGTTCAAACCCGTGTTTGAAGATCTGCTTGTGACCTTCGGTGGCGCCCTCGCGCTTGCCCAATCCGATGGCCAGCATTTTCAACATGCCGCTTTCGATGCCGCCGATCAAATCGGAATGGGGCTTTACGCGGTTCACCACCACGATGCCGTCGGACTCCCATGCGTGGCGGTCGGCGAAAACGGGGAACCCCTGGGGTGTCGTTCCCACCTGCAGTGTTTCCGTCGACGAGCGGACTTCCGCTCCCACACCGGCCTCGGTGATTCCATAGCCGGCCAGAATCTGGCGCTGGCCCTCGGCCGTTCCTCCTCCATGACTGCCCATGGCGGGGACAATGAAGGGTTGCGCCCCTTGAGCTTTCAGCCAGCCGCAGACGGCGCGGACAATCTCCTGTAAGCCGGCAATGCCGCGGCTTCCCACGGCAATCGCGATGCGCCGGCCACGAAGTTTTTCCGCCGCGAGGCCAAGCCCGGCCAAGTGAGCCCGAACGGAAGCACTTAGATCGTCAAGCGGCGGGCGGCTCGGGCCCTTTCGCTCCAGAAAGTGGAAGTTGGATAACGGGAGATGTTGACCTTGGTTTGTCATCACGGCACAAACGTAACTTGCCGGGAAGGTCTTGTCAACATGATCGGAATTTCCCGTGACAAATGTTGGCGCTTGATAGAGACTCGCGTGTTCTCGAAAAGGAGCAAACCATGAGAGAAAGACCTTTCTATCGATGTATTTCCATGTGGATACTGACCTTGGTCGTGGGTTGCCTTTTTAACGTACCCAGCACTTTTTCCGAAACCCTCTGGCAAATCGGGACGTTCAACTTTTCATCGGGCGAGTTCAATACGGGCAAAGGAGGGCCACCGCTTTTCGGGCAGCGTTTTCCCAAGGGAGAACTGGTTTATGTGGTGGGGAAGAGCCGTCTGGATCAGGATTGGCCTGCCTATCAGCCGGGGTCCGCGAACGGGCGCACGGGATTTGCGCCGCATCCTTACACCATCCAGTTTGATCTTGCCGAGGTACCACGCGGTCTGGTGACGCTGAAAGTGTCCCTGCTGGTTGAATCCCCACGCACACCCTGCTTGGGAGTGGAGATCAACGGGCATCGCGCCCTTTTCTATCGCCATCCCCAACTGAACTACGCGGGGGGCGACAGGGAAATGGTGGTGAACCCCATTGCTTCTGCCGACACAATCCTTGCCGAAATCAACCCCGCCTTCCTCCTCAAGGGAACCAACAAGTTGGTTCTAACGGCGATCAACGAACCTGCCGAACGGGATGATTTCACGAGTGACGGCCTTTTTTATGACGCCATTGCGCTCGAACAAAACCCCGACGCGCGAATTGAAAAAGGCCGAGTGGCCGTGGACGTTACTCCCACAATTTTCTATCTGCGAAAGGGAGAGGGCTTGGCGGAATTGGTGGACGTCCTGGTTCGAAGCAACCAGGCCTTGGCTTCGGGGCAACTGACTCTGAAACTGGGGGCGCAGACCTTCAGCAAGAAATTATCCGCGGATCGGGAGTTCGGAGAGGAAGTGGCCGAATTCGCTGTTCCGGATTTCTCCCCCAACACCTCCGCCGAAGTGACGGTAAGAATCGGCGGCAAGACGCAGCGGTTCCCTCTCACGGTCAGCCCCGCGAAGAAGTGGCTGTTGTCCGTTGTCCCTCACGAGCACCTGGACGTGGGGTACTCGGACTTCCAAGCAAAGGTCAGCGAGGTGCAGAGCCGCGCGATTGACGAAGCCATCCAGATGATTCAAACCCATCCGGAATTTCGATACAGCCCTGACGGCTATTGGTGTGCGGAGGAATTTCTGGCCGGACGCACCCCCGCTCAGCGCGCGCGGTTCCTGGAGATGGTGAAGGAGAAGAAAATCTTCATTCCCCCGCAGGAGGGCAGCCTCCTAACCGGATTCGCCAGCCTGGAAGTTCTGATCCGATCCTTGTACGGCGGCTTTCGATTCAATCAGGAGAATGGCGGAAGTTTTGATTACGCGAACATCACCGATGTGCCTTCTTATACCTGGTCGTATGCCTCGATCATGGCTGATGCGGGCCTGAAGTACTTTGTCGCTGCGAGCGATAACGACAATGGCCCGATTCTGCTCAACAGCCGGCTGGATGCGAAGTCACCCTTCTGGTGGGAGGGCCCGGACGGCAAGAAGATTCTGATGTGGTACGCGCGCTGTTACTTTCAGGTTTCCTCTTTGTTTGGATTGCCGCCTTTCCTGCCGGCGGGCCGCGATTCGCTCCCGATTTTCCTGCAACCTTTTTCCCGCCCCGATTACAAGTCGGACGCGGTTTTGCTCTTTGGCACGCAGGTGGAGAATACGGACCTCTATCCGCAGGTGGCGGACCTCGTGGCAAATTGGAATCAGCAGTACGCCTACCCGAAGATGCAGTTTTCCGGCTTCGCCGAAGCGATGGAGCACATTGCCGGGCAATTGGGTGACTCGATTCCCACCGTTCGCGGCGACGGCGGGCCCTATTGGGAATTCGGCAATGCCTCCGACGCCCGTTACGTGGCGACGGAACGAACCAACGAGCAGCGCGCGCTTTCGGCGGAGAAATTCTCGACCATCAGCACCCTGACCAATCCCGGCGTTCAACCTGACGGCGCCAGGCTCGCGCGTTTATGGCGCGACATGGTGTTGCTCGACGAGCACACTTGGACCTCGGACCGGAGCGTTTCCGATCCCAACATTGACCAGTCCCGAGGGCAAACCGCCGTGAAGGAGTTTTTGGCTGACGACGCGCGCATGGATGTTGAATACCTTCTTCGACGGCACCTGGCGGCCATCGCCGGCTCCATCAACAATCGCTCCGGGACGCTGATTGTCTTCAACCCGCTCAACTGGAAGCGCAGCAGCTTGGTGGAGTACGACCTACGCAAAGGCGCCGCGCTGCTGGACCTCACGACCAAGAAGGAGGTCCCTTACGAAATTCTTTCCCACAGCGAGCACTACCTGCGTGTTCGCTTCCTGGCGGAGGACGTTCCGCCGGTGGGTTACAAGTGTTATGCCTGGATCCCGGCCACATCCGAACCGCCACGGACGCCACGTATTTCTGGTGAAGTGCTGGAGAACGGCTACTATCGCCTTACGCTGGATGCTTATAGTGGCGCGGTCAAAAGCATCATCGACAAGCAAATGAACGAGGAACTCGTAAACACTTCCAGCCCTTACCGCTTTGACCAATACCTCTACGTTACGGGCGGCGACCAATTTCCTAACCGCATTCAGGAGTTTAGTTCCGCCACGCCGATGCCGGCGCTGGACATCGACGCCGCCAACGCCGGCCGCCTGGTGTCCGTTAGCCAGCAACCTTATGGTCTCGTGGCGAAACTGGAAAGCTCTGCTCTCAACACCCCCAACATTTCCACTGAGATCATCCTGTTTAGCGGCGAGAAGAAAATCCTCTTCACCAATCGCGTGAACAAATCGCCGTTCTACCGCAAGGAGGCCGTTTATTTTGCCTTTCCGTTCCGCATGGAACGCCCTCATATTCGTTATGACACCCAGAATGGCTTTGTGGATCCCGTCCACGACCAGATGCCGGGAGCAGGGAAGGAGTGGTTCTCCGTACAACACTGGGTGGAAGGCTTTAAAGGAAACGTGAGCGTCGCCATCCTGCCCGTGGATGCGCCGCTCATCACCCTTGGAGATATTGTGCGGGGAAGGTGGCCGACGGAATTCTCTCTCTGGAGGGCAGACATCTTCTCCTACGCGATGAACAACTATTACTTCACCAACTGGCCAGCCGCGCAAGGCGGGGACTTCACCTTCCGCTACGTCCTGACCAGCGGCCCCGACATGAGTCCTGATTCCTTAAGCCGGCTGGGGCGCGAGGAGACAGCGCCGTTGGAAACCGACGAGATTACATCTCAGGACAAGGCTGTTCCCCGGCCGGAGCCCCTGCCCGCGGACCAGGCGAGCTTCTTGGAAACCGATCAATCGAATGTCGCCCTGGTTACCTGGAAGCTGGCGGAAGACGGCGAGGGAATGATTCTGCGATTCCTGGAACTGGGGGGCAAAGAAGGGACGGTCAACGTGCGGATTCCGCTGCTCAACGCTGAGTCCGCGTGGAGCTGCAATGCCATGGAGCAAAAGGGGGGCGCGTTGCCGGTGTCTCTCCACGGGTTTAGCTTCCCCGTTAAACCGTTCCAGATCGTTACGGTGCGAGTGAAGGGAACCCCCGCAATGTAAATTACCGTGGCAGAGGAGGAGCGCATCGTGGCTTTTGGGCTCAGTCCAGAGTCAGCTACCCCCGGTGCAAGTCTAGCTGGCCCGGGCTTCTTCTTTGAGAGCGACCGGCTCACCTTGCGCCACCGGGCCGCATGATTCCCGGCGAATAAGCCGCGTCGGAAGCGTCACGACTTGCGGATTAACGTCCAGGCGGGAGATTTGCTTCAAGAGCAACTCCGCCATCTGCTTTCCCAGTTGGTCGGTAAATACGCGCACCGAGGTTAGGGGGGGGATGAGCGCTGAAGCCTCGATCGTGTCATTCACGCCGACCACACTGACATCGGTGGGAATTCTCAGGCCGTGATCGGCCAACGCGCGGTACGCGCCGCGCGCCGTGGTGTCGTCACCGGCAAGAATCGCGGTGATCGGCCGGTCCTCGCTGAGAATCGATTTCGTGGACAGATAACCGAGGTCCTCGGCGTTGTCGATGTTCAAGTCACGAATGAGCGGCGGGAGTCCCGCCTCTTCCATCGCCCGGCGATAACCCTCGCTGCGGCGGGCGAACCAAGTGCGCTGGCAATTGCCCACATACCAGATATCCCGATGCCCCAAGGACTGCAAGTAACTGGTCGCTTCCTGGGCGCCGCCAATGTCATCAAAAAACACCGCACTGTATTTATCGCTGTGCCAGGGGCCCACGATGTTATTGCCCAGGCAAACGATGGGCAGCCGCCTGTCCGTCAGCGCGTCGAGGAGGTTCTGGAAGTTCGTACCGGCGGCGATCACCCCGCGAACAACCCGGCGATTCTGGAGAAGCCGGGGGATGTGAAGCTCCCTCCAGGGAAACTTGGGCGAGTATTGCAACGGCAGAAACAAAACGCCAAAGTCGTTCGCAGCGCAATGGGCCTCTGCACCCACCAGCACAGCGGAGTGGAAAGGATGCAGCACGTTGCGATTGCTGAGCAGGAAGGCAACGATTCGCGAATCGTTTCTGCGGTCGAGGTCAAACCCCAATTTCACAGCGGCCTTGATAACCCGTTCGTGGAGGTTCGGCTTGACTCTCTCACTCCCATTCAGGACGCGCGAGACCGTGGCATTACTGAGCCCCGCGGCGCGGGCCACGTCCTGGATTCTTACCTTCGATCGTAGCGTTTTCTTCATAACGGACTGCCTCTGAGATGAGGTGAATATTTACTGCCCCGGCTTCTTATGACGAGTGGAGCGAGAAGCCGTACGGCCTCATTCCTGAAACCGTCATCAGAATCTACGATAGGTTCTGAAAATTTTCAAGTATTATTCGACGTGGTTGTGATCTCCTTATTGAGCTCCTTAGCAGTTTGTAAGAAATTCGAAGGCATGGCGTGTGAGTGAATCCTATTCTTCTTAGAGGGGGGTTATAAGGCCCCAGGGGGCTAGAATTTAGCCTACTTAAGTTGTATAACGCATTTAGTTTGAATGATATAAATTGAAATTAGTGGTGGCCCATGCCTTCCGGCACACTCACCTGAGCGAGTCGGAAACTGCTGGGCACAGCGTCTCTTTCGATGTGGGAATGGCAATGCGTGACAGACACCAGCGCAGAGATTTTGCGGAAAAAAGAGGACAATTTGGATGTTTTTTCAAATAATCAGGAAATTTTTCTTGACATTGGGATGGTAACTGACTACAAATAGCAATTGTTTTGCTGCGTTCCACCTCTTGCGCTTGGGGAGCTGTTCAATGTGTCGGGGAGGGGGAACTTGGAAAGTCGTCGTCGAGGGTCTGGAAAGGAAGGTTCTGCTTCCCGATGAAATACCAAGCTCCGCTGCTACACCCACAGGCGGCGCTATCCAAACGTTCAATTCAACACTGGAAGAGATCTTATGGGCATAGCTGAACCTTGCAAACTGGCAACTTGAGGCACGATTCCGAGGGTCGGGTCACAAATAGCGAAAGGAGTATATTGTGAGGACAAAAATAGGGATCCTTCTACTTACGATCATAGGGCTTATTCTGATTTGCCCGAACGCTGCGCGCGGCCAAGCGGTCAACAGCGCCCAGATTCACGGGACGGTGGCTGATCCGACGGGCGCGGTTGTTCCCAATGCAACCATCCAGGCTACCCACGTTGACACGGGGACAGTCCGGACGACAACCTCCGGTTCGTCCGGCGATTATGTCCTGCCGAATCTTGCGGTGGGAGCATACAGCATTGAAATTAAGGCAAGCGGTTTCGAGCGTTACACGCAAAAGGGGATCGTCCTGCAAGTAGGCGATAACGTGGCTCTCGACATTAGCTTGAGAGTGGGCGCGACGTCACAGTCGGTGGAGGTCGACGCCGGCGCCATCATGGTTCAGACCCAGGACACGTCGATTTCCGAAGTTATTGACCAGCGGAAAATCGATGACCTGCCGCTCAACGGGCGCTTGCCCACGCAACTGGTGATCCTCGCGGGGGCGGCCACCAATTTCGTTCCCAACGGCGGCGACTTGACTGGCAGCAAGAACTATTTGAATTCGGTCACCATCTCCGTGGCGGGGGGCGAAGCCAATGGCATCGAATACCTGTTGGATGGGGCTGACCATGACGACCCGTTTTCCAATGTCAATCTGCCTCTTCCTCCTCCTGACGCGCTGCAAGAGTTCAGTGTGCAGACCAACGGGCTTTCGGCCCGCTACGGCGTTCATCCCGGTGCGACCGCGAACTTTGTGACCAAAGCGGGCACGAATGCATTTCATGGGGATTTATTTGAATTCGTGCGCAACGGGCAGTTTAATGCTCGCCTGTACGGCGCCGCGGCAGAGGATACGTTGCGCCGCAACCAGTTTGGCGCAACGGGCGGCGGGGCGATCAAGAAGGACAAGCTGTTCTATTTCGGCGGGTACCAGGGCACGCGCCTGCGCACCGCTCCCGGCACCACCACGAGTTATGTTCCCACCGCCGCGGCATTACAGGGAAATTTCAGCACTTTGGAGTCCACCACTTGTCTGTCGAAGGCTCGCACCCTTAAGGATCCCTTCACCGGTGGACCGGCGTTTACCGGGAACATTGTGCCCACCACGCTTCTCAACGCGGCGGCACTCAGTTATGTCAAATTGGTTCCGTCATCCACGGATCCGTGCGGCGCGATCAGGTACGGCATCCCCACGCCTCAAAATGAAGACCAGTTTCTGGGCCGTGTGGATTGGACCATTAGTTCCAAACAGAGCTTTTATGGCCGGTACTTTGATTCCGATCTCCAGGCGCCGCCCGTTTACAACCCGTCGGGACTGGGTCTGCTGACCACCACCTCAGCGGGCAATTGGGAACGCGTCCAAGCGATGGTGCTCGGCCACACTTGGTCGCTTTCCCCGACCATTATCAACAGCGCACACCTCTCGTGGACACGCTTACGGGACAATCGCGGGACAGACCCGGGCGTACCGGACGTGACGTCCGTGGGAGTGATCAACCCCGATGGATCCAAGTTGCCCCAACTGTCCCCTAACTTCATCTACGTTTCGGCAAGCAATTACTTCAGTTCGGGGTGTGGAACCTGCGCGCCGGCATTCTTTGATCGCAACACCGCGCAAGTGGCGGACGACGTCGATTGGATCCACGGCAAGCACCAGTTGGTTTTTGGGGGTGAATGGATGCGCCATCAATTGAATTCCAGCAACATCTATGATGGCAACGGCACCTTCGCTTTCAATGGGACTTACACCGGAGATGCTTTGGCCGATTTAATGCTGGGTGCGCTCCAGGCGTACAACGCCAGCATGCCGACGGCGATGGGCTTCCGGCAGAGCTATATTGGCCTGTACGGTCAGGATGATTACCGGGTTAATTCCCGTCTAAACGTCCACGCGGGCGTTCGCTGGGAGCCTTTCCTTCCGGAATCCGACGTATTCGGGCGGGGGAATTATTTCTCCATGGCGGGCTATTACTCCAATCAGCGGAGCAGCCAATACACCTCCTCGCCGGCAGGTATGTTGTTTGTCGGCGACCCGGGAATTCCCAAAGGCTACTCCACTACCGCGCTTGACCTCTTCGAGCCGCGCGTGGGCTTTGCCTGGGACATGACGGGCAGCGGCAAGCAGACTCTGCGCGGCTCCTACAGTATTTTCTACGACCTGCCGGAAACGTTTTATGCCGACCGCTTCGCTAACGCGGCTCCCTGGGGGGCCGCCACGACTTTGAATCCCGGCACTAACGGTTGCAGCGCCACGGCGGCAGGCTTGGTGGGTGGATGCCAGCCGGGTTTCACTTCTCCTTATGGTTGGGGTGGTACCGCGACCCCTGACCCCTACCCACTCCCCTTTCCACCTAGCAAGAACTATGTCTACCCTGCGTGGGGCAATTACGTTAACTTCCAACTGGCTTCCAAGATCCCTCAGACACAGGAGTGGGGCTTGAGCTTCCAGCGCCAGTTCCCGCACAACTGGTTGTTTACAGCTTCGTACCTGGGAAGCCATACTGTTCACCTCTGGGGCTCAAACGAAGTTAACCCCTCAGTGTATATCCCGGGCGAACAGGCCAGCAGCAATGGGTGCACAATTGACAGCGCGACGAAGTTGTATCCAATTAGCTGCACAAGCACCGCAAATCAGCGCCGGGTTCTGTATTTGGCCAATTCGACAAACGGCGGCTACTGGGGGACCATCGCCCAGCAGCTTCCCAGCGCCAACGCTAGTTACAATGCTTTGTTGGTGAACGTCACCCACCGGTTCAGTCAGAATTTCAGCCTGCTCTCGAATTACACGT
>JBEKNU010000014.1:0-44309 GCA_049522495.1 Terriglobia bacterium | reverse complement strand
GGCGATCTTGCGGCACTCTTTCTTGCTCGCCGCGGTTACCATGATGACGACCTTGTCGGTCACGGGCCCTCCTCGCGGTCAAGCCTCGGCCGGAAGACCGCTCGGTTGCACGGAACTTGCCAGAGAAGATACAATGAAGGCAGCATGAGATGCAATCCCCTTCACGGGGGATAAGTTGTTCAGTTTGGTTTATCGGAGCGGCGGTTTCTGACCGCCAAATTCGCCAACGGCGATCAGAGGTCGCCGCCAAAACTTTCCCAATGGTTGTCTGCGCGCCATGAACGACTGGAACTTCGACACCACCGCGCTCTATCGCAATGGCATCCTGGTCCTGTTGCTGGTGTCGATCGCACTCATCGTCCATAACATCTTCGGCCAGAACGGATATTTGGCCTCGCGCCGGCAGCAACAAGAGCTCCAGACCCTTCAGCAACAGATCCTGCAGCTCAAACAGCAAAATGAGCAGTTGGATAAGGAGAACCGGGCGCTGAAGTCGGACCCCGCCGCCATCGAGCGCAAGGCCCGCGAAGAAATGCACTTGGCCAAACCCGGCGAGAAGATTTACACGCTGCCGGATAAAGAAGGGCAGAAAGCAGGAGGCAGTAAGCCGTAGGCAGAAGGCAGTTGTCAGTATTCAGTAGTCAGGGTGATTCAATGCGTAAGAAAACCATCCGTCTGGTTCCGGACAACAAGAAAGCTTGTCAGGGACGTGCTCTTGCTGCGACGCTGGCCGCATCCCAATTGCCCGCCGACGAAGCAAAAGCGTGGCATCGTGACATGCATCGCGCCCGCAAGGCCCTCAAAGCGCCTGCTGACAAATGGCAATAATCCTCGATGCCGATAAGGTTAGCGGATCGGCATCCGTTTTTCTTTCCAAAGCATGTACTCTTTGCCGTCGAAGTGATAGACCTTATCGAGAGTTTCTGAAGCTGACGCCCAGGCACTGCTGATATCGCAATAGCCGTTGGTTTTACTGTCCATGACCTGAATGGAGTTACCTGTTGCCCAAAGAAGGATTTTCGGATTATTGGGCGTCGATCGCACGAGCCAAAACCACCCAGTATCAACACCCCTCATTGGTGGTAAACCGATAATAACAAGATCAATCTCGTTCAGGCCATCTAGATGAACTTCCGTCGCGCGAAATAATTTGGCCGGATTGCTCCGCACACGAGAATTATCCTCGATTCCCATCTCCCGCTGATTCTCCACGGTTTTCACCAAAACATTTAGCACAGCAGGGGACAGAGGCACAGGGTATTTGAAAGGCTTCCCTTCGTAAAAGATAGTCTGCTCACGCGGTGGTTGATGTTTTTGTGCTTGCACATCTGAAAAACCACCGGAGACAGCCAAAAACGCAACAATGAAGGTTGTTCGCAGTGCTGCACCCATGATTCTGTTCCCGACTCTCCCCCCTACCGCATCACGCCTTCGACCGGGCTGGAGGCCGTGGCATAAAGCTTCTTCGCCATGCGGCCGGCGAGGAAAGCCTGGCGGCCTGCCAGCACCGCGTTCTTCATCGCCTGGGCCATCAGCACGGAGTCCCGCGCGCCGGCGATGCCGGTATTCATCAGCACGGCGTCCGCGCCCAGTTCCATGGCGAAGGCGGCATCGGAGGCGGTGCCTACACCCGCGTCGATAATCAAGGGAACCTGCGTAATCATTTCGCGCAGGATGCGGATGTTGGTGGGATTCTGAATGCCCAACCCGGAACCGATGGGGGCGCCCAGTGGCATCACCACCGCCGCGCCCGCGTCAATCAAGCGCCGGGCGGAAATCAGATCATCATTGGTGTAAGGCATCACCACAAAGCCTTCTTTGGCAAGCACCTCCGTGGCCTTGACAAGCTCGAAGTTGTCCGGAAAGAGGGTCTTTTCATCGCCAATCACTTCCAGTTTGACCCAGTTGGAGAGCCCCACCTCCCGCCCCAGGCGCGCGGTGCGAATGGCATCGTCAGCGGAGTAGCAGCCTGCGGTGTTGGGAAGGATGAAGAGTTTCTTGCGGTCGATGTAATCCAGCATGGACTCTTTGCTGCGGTCGGTCAGGTTCACGCGGCGCACTGCCACGGTGACGATTTCCGCGCCGGAAGCCTCGTGCGCCCGCGCCATCTCCTGAAAGCTGCGATACTTTCCCGTGCCCACAATCAGGCGCGAGTGAAACTCTTTTCCCGCAATCCGCAGGACATCATTTTCCATTTTCTTCACCTCGTTTTTGATTCTAGTCGGCGGTGGGGGAAATTGCAATTGAGGGAATCGGTTCATCGGGCCATCGAGTCATTTTGGATTTTAGATTTTGGATTTTCGATTGAGACAATCCGAAGCCGGTAATCTTGCTTGTCACACGTCACTTGCCACCGGTCACTGCACCTGTCATCGGGGCATCGAGCGATCTTTGATTTTCGAGTTTCGAGTTTTGATTTTCGCGCTTTAATCTTGCTCCCATTGTTACGTTGAGAATGGTATGATATAGCTAGATTAGCTAGATTAAGGAGAGCCTTGATGGCATGGCGTCTTGCAGATGCTAAGAATCGCTTCAGCGAAGTGGTCAACCGCGCTCTTACGGGAGATCCCCAGGTGGTTTTGCGCCGCCGTGACGCCGTGGTGGTGGTCGCCCGGCGCGATTACGAAAAACTGACGGGTAAACGCATGAGCTTCAAGCAATTCCTTCTCGGCAAGGGTCCAAGCTTGCGGGGACTCGACCTTCATCGCGACAAATCCCCCATGCGGGATGTGAAGCTGTGAGGGTCTTGCTGGACACCTGCGTGCTGTCAGAAGTGCGCCACCCGAAGGGGCATCCCGCGGTTCGCCAGGCCGTCGAGGCCCTCAACGAAGAAAACCTGTTCGTCAGCGTCATATCCATCGGCGAAATCCTCAAGGGAATCTGCCTTCTCAAGGAAAGCCCAAGAAGGCGGGCGCTGGAAACCTGGCTGAAGACTCTCGAACGGGACTACTCCGATCGGCTCCTCTCGATCGATCTCGAAACCACTCGCCTCTGGGGAGAACTCACCGCCAGCGCGCAAAAGGCGGGGCGGGTGGTGAACGCCACGGACGGCCTTATCGCTGCCACGGCGCTACGCCATGGTCTTCGCGTCATGACCCGGAACACCGCTGATTTCCAACCCACCGGGGTTTTACTCCTTAATCCTTGGCAGGGCTGAGACGGCTACGATCCGCACGCTCAGCGGGTGCAAGCATTGATATCTTTCACCTGAATCATTACACTCTTGTCAGGCGTCATGACCGGAGTTTCGGTCCCATAAAACAACCTCCTTAGCTTTCGCAGAGGATGGTCGTATTCGAGATAGGGCAGGTGAGTCTTCGGGTCCTTACCGACAGGTCCCAAGAGTATGCAACCTCTGGAATGCTTGGCCTTATTTCCGCCGTGAAAAAGAATGTCTGTCCTACCTTTCGGGACATTCCCAATCTCCAGGAGGAAGTCGCCAGTATGGGCGATGCTTCCATAAGGCCCTTGAACAAAGTTATGGCCCGACACGTAGCGCAGATAACCCGGAAACTGGCCTGCGGAAATCATGAGCTTGGCATTCTCGTACGTCTTCCCGACCACCTGCCCATCCACGGTAAGAGTCCCGGTCACCAAGTCGCCGTCTTCCTTTTCTCGCTGCACCACAATAGTCATAGTCTGCATGCTGACGCCTCCTTCATTAGCTTTTTGCTTTTCGGTGCAATTCCATAGCGCTTTTCTCCCGGCGCCTAGGACGCACGCATTGATTTGCAAATTTTAGTGTGCCGAAACCTGCCGCTCGATAAATTCCGCCACGACGCGCCGCATCTCATCCACAAAGGTCTTCACCGAATAGGAGTTGGAACCCTGGCGCAAGTGGTTGCGCAATTTCTCCTGCTCGGCCTCGCTGGTCAGGACAGCGATAATTTTTTCGACGGCGTCCGCCACGTTCTCATAGATCAGGGCGGGATGATTGACGATTTCCACCTGGCCGCCCCCGCTGGCTACGAAGACCACGCATCCCGCCTGCACCATTTCCGCCACGGCAATTCCGAAAGGCTCGTTGGGGCGGGCGTGGATGCCGAAGCGGTGTCCTGCCAATAACTCCCTCTTCCGATCCCCGAGCGTCCACCCTTCCAGGAACACCCATTCCCGAAATTGTTCGGCGAGACCCCGCACTCTTCTCCCATAATCGGAGTCGTCGATGCCGCCCAGAATGTGCAAGTGGACGTCGTGTCCCCGCTCGCGGACCTTCTGGAGGATTTCGATGATCGAATCCATGCATTTCTCCGGCGCCACTCGGCCCAGGCAAACGAAGCCCCTATCGCGGTCCGCATAGGGGATTGGGGGGAAGTCAATGGCCACGGGCGGATAGACCACTTGGGAGGGGATCCCGTACTTTTTGAGGAGCCGGTCCGCGCTCCAGGCGGAGTTCGCCAACGTGAGGTTTTGCTTCCAACCTTCCGGACGGACGCGGGCGATGCAATCGTTCAGGCGCAAATAAACGCTCCGCACCAGCGTGTTTCCGTAGAACCAGGCCTTCCGGGTTCGAAAAGAGGGGTTCAGCTCGAGTCGCCATTCTTCCACAAACGAAAAATCGGCGATCATCTGGAGCCCGGGCTTGCCAAAATCCATCGGGCCATAACCACTGATCAGGATATCGAATTCCGGGGCGACTCGGCGGACGTAACGCAGGAGGAAGCGGCCCTTCAAGCCGGCAAATTTTGCGGTGCCCCGTAACCCCACCGGGAGCGGCGCGCGCTGAATGGAAAAATCGCCCGGAGCAAGGGAAGTTCCATAATAGGCGTTCAAACGCTCCAAATCGACTTCGCCCATGGAGATCAAGGTGACGGCATAGTCCTTTTTCAGCGCCTCGATCGTCCACAGGGTTGGCGCCTCGGAGCCACCAAAGCCCAATCCGGGGTGTACGACGGCGACTTTCACTTTTCCACTCAATCGCTTATAGCCTCTCCCGGTCGATTACAGCTTGTTGAGCCACGCCCACTCACGCGCCCTCCCGGTCTTTGCACGCGATCATCTGAAGTTCGCCGGCCCGCTGGATACTGGTAATTTTGCCGAATCCCAGGCATTTCACCTCGTCCAGAATCATCGGGGGGGGTGACTCCATCGGGAAGAGCGTAAGGGTGGATTTCACAGCAAAGCATTTTGCAAGCGGGGTTCCTGAGGGTCTGGCTCAACCCCCGAATCACGCGATATTCAAATCCTTCCACATCGATTTTGACCGCTTTAGGAACAGGGAGGCGTTCCCGTTCGATCATCCCATCGCCGGCATACACGTCGACGAGATCCGAGTTACCGGAAACCATCGGGGAGGAGAGCGAAGGATCAGGCAAGCCTTGCGTCGGAGGACGGAGCAAAGTGGAGATAACCCCATCGCACCAAAGCCGAACCTCCCCATCTTGATCGCCCAGAGCAGCCTTGAACAACCGGACATTGGTTAACGCGTTGAGTTTCACATTGGCTTCCAGATGTGCATAGGGCTTTGATGCGGGTTCTATGGCGATGACCAAGCCAAGGCTTCCCACCGCCTTCGCCAGGGGAACAACAAAAGTTCCGCGGAAGCTGCCGACATCCAGGAAAACATCTCCATCTTTCAGCTCGGCCATCAGTGCGTCCAGGAAGTATCGCTCAATACTGAAGAGGTCGGCTTCAATCCTCCGGTACTCGGTGGGGGAATGAACTCGAAAAAGCAATTCGTGTCCTCCCAAATTTATTCGCAGGATGTTATCGGCCCCACCGGCCAACCACTGGTAACTTTTCCGAAGGAATTGGGTGAAAGGCAAGCGTCGGGCGATGACCAGAAAGCTCTCCCGGTGGGTGAGCTGCCGGATTTGACGCGCCGGCCAACGCATAGCGTTTGACACCGCATGCCATATGTTGGGCATGTGAATTAGGGCATTAATATACTAATTGGACTCATAGAATCTAGTCTTCCTCATGCCTACCACCAACGACAAGTCCAAGCTTATTTGTCTCAATGTTGATTGTCACTTTCACCGTGAAATCCTGATGACACGTTGGGCAGTTCACGATGTTTTCAGGCGGCTTCAGGTCCTCGGGGGAATACTCAAATCGGTCATCGCAATGTGGGCATCTCAGAAGCCATGATACATGGGCCATTCTCGATCTCCCTTCTCCTCACATAAGCAGGTAGCGCTTCGACACAGGTCCACTGAACACGCAGAGAGGTTCGGGGCCCGTTCTATGCCCCGGAAGATCCCTCGCCCAGGGCAGCCGCCAGATCGGACTCCAGCATCATCCTGACGAGTTGCTTGAAATCCACGGCGGGCTGCCAGCCCAGCTCGGCGCGTGCCCGGCGGGCGTCGGCGCGCAAATCATGAATCTCCCCGGTCCGCAGAAATTGCGGGTTGACCTCCACCCAATCTTCCACCGACCCCGGAACATTGCCGGCGGGCCCCAGTTCACGCATGGCGGCCATAATCTCCAGAAGAAAATCGGAGACGCTGTGCGAGACGCCGGTGCCGATGATGTAGTCCTTGGGGTCCGGTTGCTGCAACATGGCGTACATGGCCTTGATGTAATCTCCCGCAAATCCCCAGTCACGCCGCACCTTGAGGTTCCCCAGCGCCAGCTTGGTGCGATCACCCAGCAGCCAGCGCGCCGCGACCCGCGAGATCTTGCGCGTCACCATTTCGGGCCCCCGGCGCGGCGACTCATGATTAAACAGAATTCCCCCGACCGCGTACAGTCCGCGCTGCCGGTAGACTTCCGCCAACCGATGCGCCGCCAACTTCGAGGTCCCGTAGGGCGAGGTCGGCCGCAGAGGCGTTTGCTCGTCGCAGAGCCCCTCCCAATTGCCCATCATTTCAGAACTGGAGGCCTGGTAAACCCGCGTATCCCGCTTCGTGCGATCCACAATCTGGAGCAACCGGGCTAATCCTCCCGCATTGATGTCGAAGGTCTCCGCCGGAACTTCCCAACTGGTGGGAACAAATACCTGCCCCGCCAGATTGTAAACCTCATCGGGCCAGGCCTTTTGGAAGGCCACCGCCAGCGATTCGGCCTCGCGCAGGTCTCCGTAAACAATCTCGATGCGGGAGAGGATGGGTTGTAGCCAGCGCATGGACGCGGGCTCCCGCCGCACCATGCCCCACACTCGATAGCCGAGCTTGAGCAAATACTCAGCGAGGTAACTTCCGTCTTGCCCTGAAATTCCCGTGATCAGCGCCGATTTCATTCTGAGGATGTCTCCTGTTTGTCTTCAAGGTACGGCAATTACTATACGCGATGTTGGCCCCGCGCGGAATGGCCGCGCTTGCAGGTATCGGGTCAGTTTCGCGGCCCTGTAGATCCTTTTCGGCCCGCCAGGACTTCTTCAGCGATTTGCTGAGCGGTGCGATCCCAAGTGAACATCTTGACGCGTTCGAAGCCTTTGGTCATCAAGTCTTGACGAATGGATTCGCTCTTGACCTGGTCGAGCGCGTCCAGGAGCGATTGCGGGTTCCCCGGGTCGAAGATGATGGCCGCATCCCCCACGACTTCCGGGACGGAGGTGCGATTGGTAACCAGCGCAGGCGCTCCACAGGCCATCGCCTCGACCGGAGGGAGGCCAAAGCCTTCGTGCAGCGAGGGAAAGATCAGGGCGCGAGTGGCGCTGTAGACAGCAGCCAAGTCGTCCGTCGCTACATGTCCCGCGAAATGAAACAGGTGGCCCCTGCCCGATGCCTCGAGTTGAGCCAGCAAATCCGCCTCGGGCGACGGACCCGGCCGGGCCGACGTCACGACGACAGGCAGGGCCCGGGGGTCCGTGGGGTCCATACCGAGGAAGGTTTGGAGTATGAAGCGCAGGTTCTTATCGCCGCTGGAGGGGCCGACGAACAGATAGTAGGGATCGGGAAGCGCATAGCGTTTCCGAACGCGCTCCAGGGTGTCGTGGTCGAGTATCGGGCGCAGGTGCCGGAGGTCCACCCCACAGTGAATCGCAGAAATCTTCTCCCTGGGGATTCTGAAGACCTGACTCAATTCCTCCGCCGCGAATTGGGAGTCCGTCAGGACCCGGTCGGAAGCCCGAGCTGCCTTCGTATACACCGCATGCCAGTAGAGGAGTCCTGGAAACTCTCTGTGGAACAGGTGCTTGCGGCGCTCGATCCATTCCAGCTCGGCATGCGCGTCGTGAATGACCACGATATTCCTCTTACTCCAAATGGGAAGAAGGGGGAACCAGTATTCCAAGGAGAGAAGAACGTCGGCCCCGCGACTGTGCAACGAGCCGTAGACCTGGTCGTAGAGGATGCGCTTGTAAGGTTGGTCCCTTCCCACAGGCAGCCGGATGATGCGCACTCCCTTTGCCGCTTCCAAACCCTCCGCATCCTTGAGGACCAGCACCGAGACCTCGCATCCGGCGGCGACGAGGATGGGAACAAGCCGGGGCAGGACCTCCCGTTCGTAGCGGGCCACGCCTCCCCCCCCAACTGGGGAGCGAAATACGTGGCGTAGATGAGGACTTTCATCCGTCTTCCCACGACGGGGCTTTCGCCCGCCCCACGCCTGGCATCCCCCCTCCATACGCTTACACAGTCCGACCAAAGCGCTCTGCCCAGGTCCGCACGTAGTTCTTCACCGGCTGCGGCACAAACCGGCGCCATCCCGCTCCATGCATGTTGGGCACTTGAATCTGCGATATCGGAATGGGCGCAAAAGCCGGGGGGGCTTGGGCCAAAACCGCCGTAAAGAGCGCATCGTGATCACGCACGACGCGCTCGAGCGAGAACCGACCTTGAATGGCCTCGCGCGCGGCCCGCGACCAGGCCTCGAGGCGGTTTCGGTCGGCGGCCAGATTCACGATCTCCCTGGTGAAAGCTCCAGCTTTCCCCACGGGGCAGAGGGCCCCATTCGCTCCCTGGGTCACGACAAAATCCGTGCCTCCCGCAATCCGTGAGGCGATGGGGACACATCCGCAAGCCATGGTTTCCAAGAGGGCCCAGGAATGTCCCTCGTACCGGGACGGAAGGACGAACAGATGGGCACGCTGCAGGATCGGCAAAATCTCCGGCCGCGGCAAGTATCCGTGCAAGGTCACACGTTCCCGCAAGTTGGCCCGGCGGAGGGACTCCTTCAAACGGTTTCCGTCGGGACCATCACCGACAATATCCAGATGAAACTCGATCTTGGATTCCACCAGTTGGGTCGCAATCACCGGGAGCAACATGATCCCTTTGGAGGCCTCATCCAGCCGCCCCAGGTAAATGAGCCGCAACCCTCCGCGGAAATCGCGAAGCGTGCCGGGGTTAAACTTATCCACTTCCACTCCACCCGGAATCAGCGCGCACCTCTCCGGCGGCACTGCCCAATCTCGAATCAAGTCTTGCTGTTGCCGCGGAGTCTCGACCACCACCTGGGCGGTTCTGGGAAGAACCGCTACCGCCAACGCGTAACTGTGGCGGGTGATACTCGGGCAACGGCTAACGAACCTCACTTGGGGTGGCAGGGCAGGCGCCGCCGCCAGGGTAAACATGTTCCCCGAGGAAAAGACCACGTCGATTCTTCGATCGCTCGCCCAACGGACAAACTCCGCAGCTACCCGGCGCACATCCGCACAACCGGGCAGCAAGACCTCGAAGAACTCATCCGCGCACCGGGGGTCGGCCCCGCCCGGGACATCGGCTCCACTGGTGACGCCCACCACCTCCCATCCGGCGCGGCGCAGTCCCTCACTCACCACCTGATAAGCGGTGGTGACGCCACTCAGGAGAGGCGAAATGGACCAGGCAATTCTGCCCTTGGAACCTGCGCCCTGAACTATTCGGCTCATAGATATCTAACACCACCTTCGATGGCTTCCGTCATCCATCACCCCTAGGACCATGAGCGCGGCCCTCGCTCAGGGTTTTTGTCCCCAAGCCACCAGCAAATTGGTTTGAGTGCTTCGCCAGAATCGGTTCTTTGAGGAAAGTCGAACCCTCGCCGACCTGAACAAGCGATGGGCCCAGAGAATTGATTCCTTCCACCTCGGTTGGAATTGAAGCCGCCATCTGAAGCGCTCAAACCGGGCGTTGCGAAAGAGCCATCGTAACGAGCTGACAGTAAAATAGAAAAGGTGGTTAGGCGGGTACACCCAGTAATCCATGGCCCCTTCGAACCAGGCATGGAAAGATGAGTTATCGCCGGTCATCACGATAAATAGCCCGCCGGGCGCCAGCAGGTCTCGCGCGTGGCCAAGGAAAGAGACAGGGTCCCTGAGGTGCTCGACCGTAGCCCACAACATGATGGTGTCCCAACCACTTTCTTGAAATGTCAAGAAGTCCACGGATACGACGGGAACTCCCAGTTTGTCTTGGGCGCGACGGGCATTTTGCTTGTCGAGCTCAATGCCTAAAGTGTTGTGGTACCCGGCATCCGCAAGGTATCTCAGCATGGTGCCGTCCCCGGCGCCCACATCCAAAATGCGCAGCTTATGATTGTGCTGCAGGATGCGGTCAAGGCATTCAAAGCCCCTTTTGCTCGCATGGACAGATTCAGGACGACAGTAGAGTGGCTGTTCAGAACCGAGATAATTAGACCAGAAGTCTGGGCCGTAGAGTCGGTCAAGCAACTCTGAAGAAGGCTGAGGCCAGACAAAACCTCCCTCGCACTGCCGGCATTCATAGATCGGCCAGCCATAAACATTTGCCACAAAGAGCAGGGCCCGGTGCATGCAAATGGGGCAGTGCTCGGGGCGGGGTTGCTTTTCATCCGGGGCAAAATCGAGGTCGAGCAGATCGTCCCCCGACTGCCCCCGAACAGGCCCCCAGAATTCAATTCGGGGCCGGTGCTCATCGGCCGTGGGAGGGTTTGCCCTGTACTTGTTGCGAAGCCTATTCATGGTCTGACCACCGGGCGGCGGTTTCGCGATCGTGGTATTTCCACTTTCCGGAGCGCCCCAGGTATCCATCGAGTACGCCGTGGAGCATAGCCCACACGGCTTTCGGCCGCCCCCGCAACAGATTCTTCGCCACCCGGCCCGCAGCAAAACTCAGGTTAAGCGAGTAATAGAGGATCCGATAATGAAAGGGCAGCACCATCTTGGCCACCAGAACGCTGTTGCGTTGGCTGTAATAATACATCAGGGTGCTGCCTCTTCCTCCCGCGCTCCTCCCCCCCAGGTGTTCAACCACCACGTCTTTCGCCATCACCACCACGTAGTTGCGCCGCTTGGCGGCAAAGCAGAAGGCTGGCTCCTCGCCGGAAAAAAACAAACGGTTGGAAAGGTATTCTCCCGAGGAGCCGCCTATCGCCGCCAGGACATCTCTCCGAATCAGCATGGCCGTTCCGATTACATAGTCGGAGTATCGATAGGGCTTTTCCGAGGTTCCCGGGTCTGCCCTGTCGCGGATGAAGGGGGCGAAGAAGCACGCGCGAAATGAAAACGGCCCTTCCAACCTTATCCGAGGGTTCCCTCTTTCCGTGACGATGGCGCCCACAATGCCGGCGTCCGCGGCATGCTGAATGAAAATCAGGCGCGCCAGGCAATTGGGGGAGACGGCCGCGTCGTTGTTGAGTAGAAACACATCATCCGCCACCTCCCTCCTGCCCAGCGCATAATGAATTGCCACGTTGTGGCCACCCGAGAAACCCCGGTTTTCTTGATTGCGGATCAGCACCAGCCGGTGGCCGGAGGGCGCCCGCTCCAAGGCCGCTTCGTTTTCCTCATCTCCACCGCGCAGTGCGGCCTCCTCGCTGTATTCGACAAAGGCGCCCCCCGGCGGGAGATTCTCCCGCGCCCAGCCCTTGATCCGCTCCGCCGAATCGTTCAGCGAGCCGTTGTCCACCACCACGATCAAGTAGTTGGGATAATCGAGCTGCCGGACGGACTTAAGGCATTCCAGGGTATCCTGCCAACCATTCCAATTCAGGATGCTGATCACCACTCGTGGTGAAGAATTTTGATTGGGCAACGCTTGCAAGGCCAATCCCTTTCCCTCCAGGACCTACGGCGCTTTCCGCCGCTACAACTTCGCGGCGCGATTCAAGTGTGCGGCCAGCCGCGCGCCCGCTTGTTCCAGTGTCCAGAAGTTCTCTACCACCTCCACGCCTCGCGCGCCCATCTGTTCCCGGAGGCGATCATTCTGTGAGAGTTCGCGGAGGGCCGCCGCAAATGTTTCTTCATCGCGATCGGTCAGGAACCCGGTCTCGTTCGCGACCACCGACTCTCGCACGCCGCCTTCCTTGACGGCCACCACGGGCGTTCCGCAGGCCATGGCCTCCACGGGGGCCAAGCCGAAAGGTTCGAGGATGGTGGAGTACACAAAGACCTTCGCCGTATTGTACAAATGAACCAGTTCGCTGTCGGGAATCAATTTCTTTATCGCGAGGTCCACCCCCAGCCCCGCGGCCAATTGCACCAGATAGGCTTCCCACGCCGGATCGGCGGTATTCCCGACGATCACCATTTTCGGCCGCTCTTGCTTGCCCAGGAAGCTCAAGGCGCGGATGGCAAAGTCATGTCCCTTGGGGGGGCCGCAGGAGCCCACGGACAGGACGAAATTCTCTTTGGGCAATGCCATGGGCCGGAAGAGGTCAGTGTCGATTCCCAAATAGGAAACATACGAGTTGAGCCCGTAGGCCCGCACTATTGATTCTCTAGAAAAATAGGAGTTCGCCAGGATGTATTTGGCGTATGCCGCATTCTCTTTGTCGATCTTCGGCAGCCGGCTCTTCACATGTGCGCGCCACAGTTTCTTGTAAGTTGGAAGCGTTTCCATCGACTGCTGAGCTCGCGCCAGACTTTTCGGGACAGCTTCCCCCGACGGGCATGGTTGTTGGCAGAAATATACGGTGGGCTTCTTGAGGTACCGCAACACGAATGGCGCTCCTGTATATTGATCCTGCTCCGCGAACACCACGTCGTAGGGACCGCCATTAATCTCTTTGGCAATTCGCTCCTGCGTCCGCTTAAGGTCGGCCAGCAACGAGGATGCATAGGTGGGCAGAAAATACCGGAAGGATGAGGAGAGGACGCCCGCCATGGTCCGTCGCACGGGGTAAACGTGGAATCCGTCCACAAGGCCCTGCAACGGCAAGTAGCTTTCATCGGCAGTGGACGGCACGTGAACGTCGATCTGATGGCCAACGCTCTTGAGGTATTTGACAAAGGTGTACAAAGCCCTCTTGGCGCCACCCGACGGCAGATTGTGGAAAACGGCAATTCTCACATTCGCACCAGCGCGATCAGATCTCTTGCGAAAGCCCCGCGGCGAATGCCGAGTAGTTTGGCAATCACCCTTAGTCCCCCAGAACGGGTCTCCCCTTTCAGCCACTCCATAAACGTGCTCTCAATGCGCCCAACTTTTTCATATTGGACCGTCTCGACCTTGAACCCCACGGCTCTAGCCCCTGCCCCTTCGGACGCACAAGCCTTCAATCGCCGGGCGAACAAGAAACGTGACACTCGGGTAACGCAAGGTCACGTAGGCCCCAATCGTCGTCGTTCGGGCTGACGGGCTTGTGCGTTTGTAGCATTTCCTGGAAGGCGGGTATTCTTTCAAGCATGGTGAGGGGACGCGACGCGTGCTCTGCGTGCTCGTGCTCCTGGTGATAGATTCGATGAGGCATGACAAGCTGTTTAAGGCCCGCGGCGGAAGCCAAATACACCATGTAGACGTCAATCCACGAGTGAGTGGGCAGTCCCGGAAACCCACGCAGGCTGTGCCACCGGTCACGGCTCATGAGCATGAAATCGCCTGCTGCTCCGATATGCAACATGGGGAGCTGCGCTCCAGCTACATCGTAGTGCACCATGTTGCGCTCCTTTGCACTGCGCCATACCCATTGGACGAGCCTGGCGGGATTCGGGCGGGATACAAATGACCGTACCTTCGCGGACAATCTCTCATCCACTCCCCACTGCCCCCTCCAGACCCTGATCACGTTCCGACTACAGAACCGCAACATCTGATCTACGGGGACGTCCATGGGGACTCTCTTACCGACATCGTGACGGTTCGCCCTCACAAAGCACCCTTCGGGAAGACTACCTTGCGCGAAGTATGCGATTGCCTCATCGGAAAAGATGATGTCCGGATTGGTGACAAGGACGAAGTCCCCGCTGGCACGGCGTATGCCGCAGTTCTTGGCGATCATCTCGAACATCGGCATCTTCTCCGAGTTCGGCAGCGCACGGTGCACGTTTTCGGGAACGGTGACAATCCGCACGCCCAGGCCGCTGTCCCTCGGCCAGTGGATGGCATCCCGCAAGCACGGTCGATCAGGCGGGGGGTTCCACTCGACGAGTAGGAGGTCAGCCCTTAGTCGATGGCGGCTGACAAGGGCTGCGAGCGTGGACACGAACAACTGCATTCGGTACAGGAAGTCCCCCTCGTAGTTGTCGTTGCGAGCTGCGGCAACAAATGTTATGTAGGGTCGCACACCCGACGCTCCGCGAGAGTCCATAACGCACAGTCCACTCAGTCTTTGACACCGGAGGCCGAACCAACTAGATCTCCAGCGTGACCCCACCGGGGCGAGCTGGTGCCCTGTCGCTGAATGTCGCCGACAGCAATTCCACGATGTTGTCCCTTCTTCAGACGCCTACCCGGGGGATCGGTTCTTGGCGACTTCCGCCCAATCAATAGGCGCCAACAGTCTTGCAGGCCTTCGCCCATTGCCGCATGCAGTAGGCCATGTGGTGAAAATAACCCCGGACGGCATCCGACCAAATCTGGCCCGTAAAACTGGAAACGACCTCTTCAATTCCCTGGGTCAAGGCAGCGTAAGCCTCGCAGTACGTGCCACCATTGAGTCTGGCCTCGTGCAACCAGGGGAGGAAGTCTTCCAGCACGCATATGCAGCCGAACTCGTTCAAGGCGTCCTTTAGGTAGTTATGCGAGTTGCGTCGATGATCGGCGACTGGGGTTCCTACTCGGATGGCATGCCCCAAATGCCGGACACATGCTTGGCTGAGGTACCCCGAAAAAATGTCGCCGTAGCGGTCGATGGGCAATCCAACCAAAGGGTACCCCATGCGGATAAAATAGTAGCTGGGGATTACGTCGCGGTGGAGCGCGGTGTTCTGGGTGTTGATTGGTGACCAAGTCTGATCTCCCAATACACGTGAGCCCCCGGAGAATTGCCTGGCGCGGACGGGGGCAACCAACCACGTGATGCCGTCTAGATCGGGCTCCTGGAGCCAAAGCCCGGCATTCATCCGAACCGTGGTCCGAACTCTTCGTCCCTTCACTTCCGGGTTCCTGTGGCGAGCAAAGTATGGAAACCCCCGGGGATAAATCGGGCTCGCGGGTTCGATACGCATCAGATCGCAAACGTTGAACCACCCGGTACTTGATTCAACAACCTCCGCATCGCCAGGGTCTCCGCATACCACGGAATGAGCCTGGAAGAAATCTTCCCCTGCAGTACAGTAATTGTCGTCGTCAATGGACACGAGGAAGTCAGCCCCCGCCTCGAGCGCCAGCAGGTAACCGATGTTGCGCCGATTGTCCGAGTTGTATGGAATCAGGCCATCAGGAAGGCCGATGCGCCTTAAGTACGCGTCCTGCTCTTCGATCGTCGGGCAGATAATCTTCATGCCTCGCTTTTGGAGGGAAGCGCAGCGTTCGTAAGCGGCGGTCGGAGTCTTCTTGTCAGGGATGACAATGACCTCGACCTGGTCCAGGTGAGAATGGGTCTCGAAATTGGCGTAGTAACCCTCGAGCAGAACAGGATCGTTGATCGTTGTAATAACAATGGCGGCGGCGAGGCTCATGATTGGCCTCCCCCCTCCGTTTCGGATGACCCTAGAATCATCTGCATAAGGCGGCGCTCTCGCAGGTATCTCCCTGAAACTCCCTACTCAAAGGGCCAAGGGTACAGAAGCATTAGGTGTTTCGCAACTAGTCGCCCGGCGGGTTGGCCTTTCTTGCCCTAGTCTGTACGGCCTCCCGCTCAACTGAATCCCTGGGCCCTGACGGCTGCGGCCGGTCACAGAGCAGGGCCTGCCGAGCCCGCGGCCTCCCTCCACCACTGCACGGTATGCTGAAGCCCTTCCTCAAGGCTGAACGACGGACGCCAGCCAATCTCATTCCGCAAGCGGCGGACATCCGCCACCAGGAAAGGCGGATCATCCGGATAGGTCTGGAGGGCTCCGAAGGCGATGAGGTTGCTGCGCCCCAGGATCTTGCCGATCAGCTCCACAATGGACCTGATGGTGACCGGTTCGCCGGAGCCGATATTCACCGCCCCCTCGAACTTGCTCTGCGCCACGGCGAGGATGGCGGACGCGACATCCTCCACGCACATGTAGTCCCGCACTTGCGACCCGTCGGTACACTTCGCCGTTGTGCCCTTCATCAAGGCCAGGACCACGGCCGGCACCAGGCGTGCTTCCCGCTCACCCGGCCCGTACAAATAAAACACCCGCGTCCAGGCAAAACTCATGGCAGCCCCGCGGCAGAAGGATTCCAGAATCGAGCGCGTGGCGTCCTTCGCGGCAGCGTAAAGAGTGCGTGGCTTCAGGGGAGTCACGCCCTCCGACAAGTAACCGTAATTGCCATCGTACTCAAAGCATGTCCCCATGCCCACCAGGCGCCGGCAACCGCTGCTCGCCAGGATCTGGGCGAGCGAAAGGCTCATGGTGACACAATCCAGGTTCTCCGCCGCAGTCAAATATTGACCCGGGACGGCGTACCATGCGGAATGAACGGCGCACTCCGGCTTCGCCTCGCGCACGATCTCCCGAACCGCGGCGCTGTCCAGGAGGTCTGCCCGCCGGACGTTTATTCCCTCAAGGCCATCGGCAAGGCGATGTAAGGAGGTGTCCGGCCGGTCGATGATGTAGACGGAATGGCCCCCGCGAGCCAACTGTCGGGCGATGTGCGACCCGATGAATCCCCCCGCACCTGTTACCAAAACTCTCAGAGTGTCAACCCCCCGTCAACGATTTTTGACCGCCCACTCGAATTTAGCGTAGGGGCGGTTCGCGAACCGCCCCTACTTCCCACGTTCGAAAAGCCCACGGTCACGAAGGCAGTGACCATGGCTACCGCTCACGGTTTAGCCGGGGCATATTCTGCTTCTCTCCGGGCTGGGGAAGAGATTTCCAATTTGTGCAAAACCTGGTAAGAATAAACAGCGACTGCCACCGTACCGAGGACGGTGGTGAGAGCCGTTACCCAGACTACTCCCGACAGTCCAAAAACCTTCGCACAAATCACCTTGGCAGGCAGCATGACGATCGCCGAGAGAGCATAGAGAAGCACCTGGAATTTTAGCAGATTCGCGCCGTTCAGGAACGTGCCCAGGGCGTTGCCGCAGACATTCACAATGATCCAAACCGCCGCCCCCGACAAAAGCAGGTAAGACGGCTGAATCTGTGGCCCCACCCAAAAACGCACAATGATCTTTCCAAACACCGCCAGGAACAAAGCTACCGGACCGAAGGTTAGCAAGGAGAAGCTCACGGAGCGGACCACGGTCCTCTTGACCCATGGCACGTCGCCGCGCGCCAGGGCCTCACCGTAAGCGGGCCAGAGCGGGATCACGAACATATTGGCCACCGTGTTCAGCAATATGAACATCCGCATGGGGACCGAGTATTGCGTTACGGCCCCCGGTCCCAGGACTTGCGCGATGATGATATTGTCCACCGTCACCACGAAGACGCCGCACACCTGCATGATCAAGAACATGCTGCCGGTGCCCATGATCTTGCGGGCGGCGGCAGGATCCCAGTAGGCCCACCGCGGCAGGAGCCAGGGGCGCTTCCAGCCGAACTCGTGGGCCCAATTGCCCAGGACTCCCAAGAATGGTCCGCCGAAGATGGCGAGCAGGAGCCAGGGCAGTCCAACCTTGAGGTGCATGGCCTCCAGCAAGAACACGAACCCCAGGAGGTTCCCGGCCACCCCCCAGAGAGTGCCCTCAAACCCCTCCTGATGGCCCGTCTTTACCCGTTGCACGACGTCCAGGGGCATGTTCAGCGCAAAGGAACAGAAAAATACTACGACGGCCGGACCGGCCTCTCGCACGGCGATGGCGGAAGTTACATTGAAAACCCGCGGCCAGGGAATAAAGGGGTAAACGAGCGCAAACAATCCCGCCAATACTGCGGCGACTCCGCCCAGAATGAAGAACGCGCTGGATACATACCGGTGTAAAGACTCTCGATCGTCTTTTCCGTGCGCTTCGGAAATTCGCGTCAAAAGGCCGTTGCCGATTCCCAGGTCCGCGAACCACATCATGGACACCACGGAGGAGACGGTCATCCACAAGCCGTAGCGCTCGGTTCCTAAATAGCGAACCGTCAGGCGGACGGTCATGAGGGAGGTGAGAATGGTCACGCCGCGCGCCATCACGGAAGCGAAGGTGGTCAGCATCGCGCGCCGGTATCGCTCCCGGGAGCGCCCTTGCTCGGTCGAGGTGTCGAACGGCTTCAACCGCAGCAGGTCCTTCAGGGCGCGGGTGCGCTCGATGATTCCCTGAAGGCGGAAGGGCTCCCTAAGGTCCAATCCCCCCGGCCCGGCGAGCGGTGGCGCCTCCGCCGAGACCGCGGGGGCCGGATCAGAGACGGGTAGCGGGTTTTTCACAAGGGGATCGCTTGACATGACGCGCGATGCTTCCGCGAAACGCGGGAACTGGCCAGAACGACGTAATGTATGCGCATGGGGCTGTGGCGGCCAGTCCGGAGACACTATCCAGGGGGAAGCCGCTCTCCTGCCGGCCCATAATCCTAGCCCCCGAGTAAGGCCTACGCGCTCAAGGGCTTGCCACTCTCCCTGTGTCCGGCTGTTCACTGTATTTGTACCACCCAAACCGTTAGCGGTCAAGGTGCGCCGGGTCGTGTATGGGTTCAGTTTGCTTCTGTGGCGGCGAGCTTACCTCGCCAATCGGCCGTAGCGGCGAGTTCACCTCGCCATTGGCGGCTTAATGCCGCCCGTACATCAAACTGACCCACTACCCGGGTCCGAAGGGTGGGGCACGCGATTCTCTGTCCAGAAAGCGGAGGTGCAATGGCCGCCCCCTGATACAGGATAAGTCATTTAAATTCAATATGTTAGACTAGCAAAAGGGCTGCGAGGGAGACTCAGGCAGGAACGAGCCGCAAGCTTGGATAATATCGGGCAGTCTTGGGGATTTGCCCCTTATCCACAATGCCCTTTCCCCTGCTTAGGGCGAGGTACGGCCCACTATGAACCCTTGATGTCCTGGGACCGTTTCCTGTGCCGCATCACCTCGAGCAGCGAAAGAGCGGTAAACTGCGGACCGTAGACCAAGGCTCTTCGCCAGACCGTGCGCGGCTCGTGCAACAAACGCCATAGCCATTCCAATCCAGCTCGGCTGGCCCAGCGCGGCGCCGCTACAACTTTTCCGCTGTGAAACTTGATCGCCGCCCCCACCGCGACGATCACCGGCGTTCTGAGCCGGTCGCGGTGGGCGACAATCCACCTCTCCTGCTTGGGAAGGCCCAACGCCACCCAAAGCACATCGGGATTAGCCTGGTTGATCATTTCCACTATTCGCGCGTCTTCATCGGGAGTAAGCTCGCGAAATGGCGGCGAGTAGGCGCCGACAATCTTTAACCCCGGGTGTTGCTGGCGCAGCCGCTCGCTCGCCAATGCCAGGGTTTCGTCCGTGTCACCGTAGAAGTAATTGGTGAATCCCTTCTCGCGGGAAAGCTCACAAAACGCCGACAATAAATCCGCGCCACGAACCTGATGAGTGGCACAGGACATTTTCCTGGCCGCCACCCGCGCCGCCCATCGCCCGTCGGGCACAGAAAGGGCTGCGGTGCGGAGAACTGCGCGGAAATCGGGGTGCTTGTGCGCCTCCAACGCCCCGTGCGAGCCCGTTACCGCGATCCAATGGGGGTGGCCACGCTCAAGAATCCACTGCTCCATCAGGCGCAAGACGTTCTCGACGTCAATGATATGAACCGGCGCTCCGAGGACCTCGGTGCAGGGCGGATATCCCGCCTGCTGGGTCAAGGGTTGCATTGCCATATTGAAATTGGGCCGCAAAGAGTTTTCAGGCAACTGAGATTTTGGCTTAGCGCTAAGTCGGATTTCGCGTCATGGGCCCGGAAAGGCGACATTTATTCACACCCACTCGGCGGCTCGCAGCCCGCCGCAGAGGCGTGCGGCCCCTTAGCCCACACTAGCCATGACCCACCGGAGCCTGGCACGAGGACTTTGTGGCCGACGCGACTCGCCCGGCAGAAGTGCGCCGTCCTCCCAGCAGCCGCGGCAGTTTTGCTGAGCGCTCTTCCCATTTTCCGGTAAAGGTCACGAGGAAGGAGATGAAGACCAAGCGAAGATCCAACCAAAACCTTCGCTTCTTGATGTAGAGGATGTCGTACCGGAGCTTCTGGCGGCGCGGCAGTTCGCTGTGGCCGTAGATTTGTGCGATTCCTGTGAGTCCGGGTGTGACAGCGTGCCGGCGGTCGAATCCGGGAATTTCCACGCGAAATTTCTTCACCAGTTCCGACCACTCCGGCCTTGGTCCGACAAAACTCATGTCACCGCGGAAGATATTCCAAAGCTGCGGCAGCTCATCCATGGCGGTGGCGCGCAGAATCCTGCCCACACGCGTAATCCGCGGATCGCGCTCTTTCGCGGGAACGGCCCCCCACCTGGCATCCGAGTCCGGCACCATGGAGCGGAACTTGACGCTTTGGAATTCCTTGCAGTCCTTCCCCACGCGAGGTTGGCCATAGAAAATGGGACCTCCGTCCTCGATCTTGATGGCCAAGGCAATCGTTACCCATAGCGGCGAGGAAATAACCAAACCGAGCCCGGAGAGCGAAATGTCAAAAAGGCGTTTAAGCATAACGTTAGGGAGTCCGTAGTCAGAAGCTAGAGGTCGGAAGAGATGAGAAGTGTGAGTCTTCTGGATTCCAGCTTCCGGCTCCTATCGCCTAACACCTATTCCCTAAGCCCCCGGGCGGGGTCAGCAAGGCTCGTAGAGTTGCCAGCAGGGCACGATGGTGCCAATCGAACTTCAACCTGCCATTCAATCGAACAAGTAGATTCGTGGCATTCGCGGCATCGAAGAAACTGTCAATCTGCCTGTCAGTAAAATGGCTGGCGAGTTTCCGGGCAAAATACCCAACCATCAACTCGTTGCCGAAAGTCGATCGCCAATAACGTTCGAACTCGCCCAAGGTCTGGGTGCTAAAGTTCTTGGTCCGGAAAGCGCGAATTACCACTTCGGCCACCAACTCGGCTGATAGGAGCCCGTAATAGATTCCACCTCCCGTCGTAGTCTTGATGTGCCCGGCAGCTTCACCCGCGGCGATAACGCGCTCGGCCACGCAATGGCCCACGGCGGCTTGCGCAATCCCTTTTCGATCAATCCGCAAAGTTGAAATGTCTGTGTGGGGTGCAACTCTCTGGACGAGCTTGGCGAAATAAGGGTCAGGGTTGCACTCCGTCATGAGCCCCACCCTCCACCGGTTGTTACCCAGAGGGATTTCCCATCCAAAAGCTCCAGGAGCCACCCCCTGGCCGACAAATACCCGGGTGGCATTCCCATGGCCATTGGGTGGTAGGGTCAACTCCGCCTGGAGGGCACGGAGGAATTGCCGGGGATGCGCCAACCCCAAAGCATGATTCAGGGAACCATTAACCCCGGTGGTGATGATGGCCACCTGCGTCTGGAGACTTGCCGGCCCCGATTCCGCAGAGCGGTAGTGGATTGCCACCGAGTGCTTTTCAACTTCCAGGGCATTCACCCAGCAACCGAGTTGCAAATCTACCCCGGTGTTGATGGCGCGCTGCGCCAAGGCGCGATTGAACTCACCCTTATCAATAACTTGTGCGAGCGGAGCATCCGTCCGGTGCTCCAGCTTTCTTCCGCCGGGCGAGATGGCTTGAATGCATCGAATGTCCGACAGAATAGGCTGGGTGGGAAGATCGAAGCGACCAAAAGCCTCGTCGCCAACGACGCCAGAGCAGATGGCTCGTTCGCCAACCCGACATTGGGCTTCGAAGAGAACGACATCCAGCCCCGCCTGAGCTAATAGAAACGCGGCGTGTATGCCTGCCGGACCAGCTCCGATGACGACGGCGTCCTTCAAACTGCCTCCCTTCTTAGATCTTGGCCAATTCTTCCGCGAAAATCTTAATTCGTCCCATCAAGATGAAAATATCTACTTGGACCGGGTCAATCAATCATAATTTGTTCCCGGATCGACATAAGGAATCCGCCCTTCGTCTTGAGGGTCATGGAATCCTGTCATGTGATCGACTCCGCAAACTTGGTGTTACGACACGAGGCAGGGGAGCAGCATCGACCCCGGCATCCCCCATATGCTGGCGACGAGAACGCGCACTAATTCTTCCTCCCCGGTTAAGTACTTTTGCCAGTGTCGCCTCCCGGCGATCATAGTGCTTGCGGTAGTACGCACGGTATCCCCGAGCCGCCACGTGCCGAACCCAGTCTGAGTTGGACGAGTACCAATCAACCGTTTGTTTCAATCCCTCATCCAGCGTCGTTTGGGGCGACCAGCCCAGTTCCCGGGCGGCTTTTTCACAATCCAGAGCATACCGGCGATCATGACCCGGCCGGTCCTGGACAAAGGTCAGCAGAGATTCCGGTTTACCCACCGACTGCAAGATTCGCCGGGCGATTTCCAAATTGGGCCATTCGTTTCCCGCGCCCAGATTGTAAATCTCTCCCTCCCGGCCCTTACGCAAAACTGCATCCAATCCCGCGCAATGATCCATGACCCAAATCCAATCCCGCACCTGCATTCCGTCCCCGTACACAGGAATACTCTCCCCCTTAAGGGCGCGAGTAAGCATCAGGGGAATAAACTTTTCCGGGTACTGGTAGGGGCCGTAGTTGTTGGTGCAGCGCGTAATAATAACCGGGAATCGAAAAGTGCGAAAGTGGGCTCGTGCCAGAGGTCTGCGCCGGCCTTGCTGGCCGCATAGGGGCTGTTGGGAGCCAGGGGGGATTCTTCCGTAAACTTCTCGCCTGACGAAGCGCTTCCGTAAACCTCATCCGTACTGACCAAGATGAAGCGCTTAATGCCGGCCTGCCGGGCGGCATCCAAAAGGCACTGTGTTCCCAAAACGTTGGTCTTTACGAAGGCCGAGCCCTCCAGGATGCTGCGGTCGACATGCGTTTCAGCCGCGAAATGAACGATCGCGTCGAACCCTCCAGAAAGAATTTCCTGAACTTTGCGGCGATCACAGATGTCACCGCGAACAAAGGTATAGCGTTCGTCCTTTTCAACGTCCCGCAACGTTTGGAGGTTGCCAGAGTAGGTTAGCTTATCCAGATTGAGGATCGAATCCTTGGGGTGCTGGGCCAGAACGTAGCGAACGAAGTTTGACCCGATGAACCCTGCGCCACCCGTCACCATGAGTTTCATATTGGACCTTATGCCTGGATACAAGTAAACCTGGCGTCACCCGCGCGACCGGGACCGCGGGAGGCTTGGCCGTTTAGCTTTTTGCCGGGGTTTCCGCCACAAGATTAGTCGCCAAACGCAGCGACTCGAAAGTACCCGCATCGGTCCACCAGCCTTCCAGGACGCTGTGAGTCAAGGTGCCTTCCTGCAAGTAGGCGTTATTCACGTCCGTAATCTCTAACTCTCCGCGGTGGGAAGGCTTGAGCCGATTGGCTTTCTCGAAAACCGAAGCGTCATAGAAGTAGACCCCGGTGACCGCGAATTGACTTGCCGGATGCGTGGGTTTTTCTTCAATGCGAATAATCCGGTCCCCGTCAAAAACCGGAACCCCAAACCGTTCAGGGTTGGTGACACCCTTGAGGAGGATATGGGCGCCCCGGGCCTGCTTTTCAAAGTTAACGACGGCTTGCTGGATGCTTCCTTGCAATATGTTGTCACCCAGAACCACGCAAATCTTTTCTCCTTCCGCGAAGTCCTCTGCCAGCCGGAGAGCATCGGCGATCCCGCCTTCACCTTCCTGATAGGCGTAGTTCAAACGCTTCAGGCCAAATTCCTTCCCATTGCTCAGCAGGCGCAGGAAGTCCCCGGCGTTGCGCCCGCCGGTGACAATCAGAATCTGCGTGATCCCGGCATGCACGAGGGTCCATAGAGGGTAGTAAATCATCGGCGCGTTGTAGACGGGCAGCAAATGTTTATTCGTGACTTTCGTCAACGGATACAGCCGAGAACCTGTTCCGCCTGCCAGGATCACACCCTTCATGTCTCATCCCTGCTGGCCGATGAACGCCCCGTCCTCCTGCTTACGCCTTCCGTCTTAGGTGCGCCCGCCCCAGCTCTGGCAGGAGAAATCATAAGCAGCGTCTACAGGCGATATTATCACGCTGTAGGCCTCGAAGTCAGGAATTCGCCGCCTCGGTCTGCCCTCGAATCCCATGCGATCTTCCGGGGATTCTCCGGAGCCGGACGGGGGTGTGTGGCAACGGCCAGACACACCACAAACCATGCGGCGTTGGCGGGAACGCGCAAGTTGAAATCGACAAAACTATGGCAGAGCAACCCCACCACGCCTACGGCCGCGCCCATTTGAATCCAACCCCACCCCTGCCGCAGGCGTCCCTCGAGGCGGCGAAACGCTATGCGAAAAAAAAGCACGAGCCCCACCAGAATCATCACGGCCCCTGGCAATCCGGTTTCCGCCACTGCCTCCAAGACGTCATCATGGGCGTGGGTCCAATGCAGGTCCGTAGGGAACGTCAAGTAACTTGGAAAGACGTCCTCAAAACATCCCACTCCCACGCCTATCCAGGGATGGCTTCGCGCCATATGAAGAGTGTCAATCCCCACTTGAAATCGGTCGCCGAGCCTTACTTCCAGGGATCGACTGGTTTCAAAAACTGACCAGGCATTGCCACCCACCCGCCCGGTGCTGACCATCCAGGAAAATAGCGCCACGGAAATCAGCACAACTCCCAACAGCACAGGGAAGGAACGCAGGGAAACGCCGCGGGGCCGAGACCCCATCAGAATGCCTGTCAGGACCAGCCCCTCAACCACCAGGACGACGGTGCCGCCTCTTGAGCCACTCATCCAGACGGAGGTCATGACCAGACCCACCCCGCACCAGAGCAAGGAGCGCAGAATCACATTCGAGGACTGGGAGAGAATGTACGCCACGGAAATGGGAAGAAGCATTTCCATCAAGCCGGCATAGTCATTGTGATTGACGTAGGGTCCGAAAGGCCAGACTGGTGTCCGGAATGTCCAGTAAATGACTCGTTCACCCCCACCCCAGGACATTTGCGCCAGAGCCAGGATGCACAAAGCAAAAGCCAGCAGGGTCACGATCAGGCCGAGCCATTCTAACGCCCTGCCATTGTCGGGCTGGGTGAGAAGTTGGCCCGCCAGAAAGAAAAAAACCAAATTGGTAACAATCTTCAGGACCGCCTCACGCGTCGCCCCATGGTCGGCAGTGAAACCCGCGAGTAGCTGCACACAGGCCAGGACAAGAAATGCCAGGAAGGGCCAATAGAGCGGGGACCAACTGATTTTGAGGACGCCGAGATGGACGCAACCCCCTGCCCATAGAATCAGTGCGAGGAGAGACAGAACCATCAAGGCTCCCCATGCCCACGGCTGTACGGCGCCGAAAGCCCAAGGGGCGCCGCAAATTGTGGCAACAAGAAAAACGCGCGCCATCGCGTGAAAAGGAGACGAGGCGATTCGGCGGTCGTCATGCGAGGAAAATCTGCCGGGAGGAACAGGAAACCTTGACGGGGTTGGAGTGATCACCGGGCCCTCGCTCGGTTCACATCGGGTACGGGAGCATCCACGGTGTGAAGAGTGACATCGTCCAGCCAGACCGTGCCGGTTATATCGCGCGGGTAGGGTTGATTCTGCGGCCGCCAAAAAGAAATTCGCACGGCCTGAGTCTGCGCTTGGGTCATAAACTCTACATCGATCGGATGCCACGGAGTGGTTCCCACCGTCGCATCACTTGTCCGGGCAAAGCAATTCCCGCAACCCATCTCCACCACTCGCAAGCGCGGTCCGCTGTCGGAGGTGAGATTGTCGGATCGCACGTAAGCCGTTAATTGGTACTGCGTGTTCGGTTTGATGCGAACGACCTGACTCAACAAGTCATAATCCGCATTTCGACCTACCGCGAAATCAATCCGGAGGCACTTTGCGCCCTTGTGGGCAGAAGGTTCAGAGAAATCAAACACCAAATCCGGGGAATCGTTAATACGCCAGGCAAATCCGGTGTTGAGGAGCGGCCCCTCAAAGCTCCCGTCATAGAGAAGGTTGGCGGTTTGTAGATGGGGTTCCGGCGGGATAACTCCAGCGTGCTGAAGGTCGTTCCAGACTGTGCCGGCGTCCTGGATCTGATCATGGTCGAGGAGAAAGTCAAAGAAGGGCTTCACCATCGACAAGTCGGGGGAACGGTCAGGTCCGGAGATCATTTGCCCCCAAATCCGCATGGCGCTTTCGTAATCGGCGCTGGAACTTAAATACATAAGGAATGCGAACCTTGCGGAGGCATCTCTTCCGTGTGGGACAACCTCCGCGTAGATCGCTTGCGGGTCCTGGGTAGCGCGAAGGCACAACCGAAATGTGGCTCCGAGATATTGCGGGTCCAAGTCCAAAAGCCTGCGAAAGTAAGGGAAAGCCTTGTCCGGGCGAGTCGTCAAGAGGTAATGATTTCCCAGCGCCCACTGTAAAGCCGGGGACATGAGGTTGAGGGCACGGGCCCGCTCAAAGGCCTCGTCGGAACACGCCGTGTCCCCCACGAAATCGCAGGTCGTCCCCAGGTCTGACCAAAAATCCCAACGGCGAGGGTTGAGTTCGACCGCCTGCCGGAGATATTTCACCGCCTCGGGCAGGTTGATGTCCGTGGGATTGTAGGAGTAAACGATTCCCAGGCGATGGACCAGGTCGGGGTTACCCGGATCCTTCCTGAGCGCCTTCTGAAGGTCAGGGATGGAAAGGGTGTCAATCTGGTAGGTTACTTGCGCCACGCGAACCGCCTCAGCGGCCAACCAGACGCTACCGACAAGAATGGGGATTAAGAAGAGAGCGCCTCGCCACCAAGGGCGCAAGGACCATTCAATAAGGCTATGGGAATTACACGGGAACAACGCCCTCTCACCGGATAGGCCAGGGTTGGGAAATTGACTCATCTCGTGAAAGATCCTGGAAGCGACGATTAGGGAATAAGGGGGAGCCCGTTCCAGCCCCACTTCGGGTGAAATCCGCATTCGTTCGCCCTACGACTCCGAATGCTCATGCCCGGGGGGGTGAATCCTTCCTGGCGCGGCCTCCTCCTGACGAATGCGTGGGATTCGACACCGAAATCTCATCATAATAGCCCTGATGGTAAGGACCGTAATAGTACCCGTAGTAAGTGTCGAAACGCATGTCAACTTTATTGAGCACCATTCCCAGCACCCGCGAACCGGCGTTTTCAAGGATTCGGTGGGCACGGGAAAGCGCCCCCCGCGTCGTAGCTCCACTGGAAACCACCAGTATAACTCCGTCCACCATGGCGGAGAGGACCACTGCATCCGTAACCAAGAGCAGGGGGGGAGAGTCGATGACAATGTGCGTAAACCGTTTCAAGAGGTCCTTAAGCGTCGCCTCCATCATGTGCGAAGAGAGCAGTTCCGCGGGGTCGGGAGGCCGTGGACCCGCCGGAAGGACCCAGAGATTTGGGACGCGCTCATATTGGATCAAAACTTCATCCAGTGAGTGCGCGCCGGTTAAGAAGCTGCTCAAACCCTTTTCATTGGGAATTCCCATCGTCTTCGCGATGCAAGGACGGCGCAAGTCAGCATCAACGATCAAGACGGCCCCTCCCCTTTGGGCGAAAGACATCGCCAGATTGGAGGCGATGGAAGTCTTCCCTTCCCCGACCTGCGCACTGGTAATGAGCAGGCTTTGCGGCGGACGCGGAGCTGTGGACAGTAAAACCGAAGTGCGGAGGCTTCGGAACGACTCCGCCAGGACCGAGGACGGCCGCTTCAGGACCGCCAATCCAACGCCGTTCGGTCCCACAGGGGTTAGAGAACGGCCCGCGGACTGTGCCTCTCGCCTGTGCCCATCGCTTTCGGAAGGGATGACCGCCAAAGCCGGAGCATTGATCAGTCTTTCCGCTTCTTCGGTGGTCCGAACCGAGCTGTCGAGAGCTTCCTGCACAAAGCCCAGCGTAATCCCCACAATCATACCAATCAGCAGGCCCACGGCAATGTTGCGTTGCCGGTTTGGGCGGATCGGACGGAGGGGTGGAGTCGCTTGATCAATAACGCGAACGTTGGGGGCTTGTAAGGTGGCGGAAAGAGTGGCATCTTTCAAGCGTTGCAGGAGGCTTTGATAGAGTTGCTGGTTGGTTTCGAATTCCCGCTTCAAGATATTGTAATCGATCATGCGCTGGCTGAGCGCGCTGACCTCCGCCTTCTCTTTCGTCAAAGCCTCACCTAGAAGCGTTTCCCGGCTGACCGATGCCAAATAATCATTGTGAACCTTCTGAATTGCTTTCTTATGGGCATCTTCGATCAGGGATTGCATTTGCGTAAGCTGGTCACGCAAGCGAGTGACTTTAGGGAAATTAGGTCCATATTGGCCCAGGGCATCAGCATACCCCGCCTTGAGGTCGGCGTATGCCTGCTCCAAATGCTGGAGAATGGGGTCCTGCATGATGATTCCAACCTGCCCTTCATTGGCCTTGGCAAGCTCGTACACGGATTCCTTCTGGACTCGGTCACTCTCAGCGACGGCGTAGTCCCTGGTCAATTGCTCCAGCATTTGATCGTTGATGGTCTGCTTATCCCCGACATTGACAATCAGGTTTTGGCGCTCATAGTCGATCAAATTCTGCTGAGATTTCTCCACCTTCAACTTCAAATCCTGCAATTGCTGCTCCATGATGCCCGAAGCCCGGCGGGTAAAATCGTACCGTTCCTGGATACTGGTCTCGATGTAGTTGTTGATTAAATGGTTGACAATACTCGCCGCCAATTCAGGACTTCCGCTTTCGTAATTCACCGCGAGAATGCGCGTGTCCTTCACCATCTCAACCGAGGATCCCTTTTTGAAATTCTCGATCAACGCCGTCTTGGTTGCTCCGGCGATCTGCGCTGCGGATTGCCCCGGAAGCTTGCCCGTACCGGGGGGGGTTGAATCGCGGTCAAGCCCGAGTTGCTCCATGGTTGTCCATGCCAGGCTGTCACTTTGCAGGACCTGCATCTGGGTGGTCAGAAACGAGAAATCTTCAATGGGATTTTGGTTGTAGACCGTGCTGAGGCTTTGGAGTTGGGGATAGTCGGTCTCCACCTCAATGCTTGCCGTCGCCTTATACACCGGCGCCATCTTGAAGGTGTAAATCCCCGCCAGCACCACCACAACCAGGGTGGCGGTAAGGATGGTGGCCAGGCGCTTGACGAGGATGTCCCAGAAGGAAGCGAAGGTGATGTGGGGCTCACCCCCTTGCGCCTCTAATTCCAGCATCGTGGGCGTGAAGCCGTTGATCCTCTGCGGCAAGGGACGTTCTATGGGCAATAAAGAATCGTTTTCAGGCACCTTCCAACTCCCCCGAGAAATCCAATTTGGCAATCTTCTTATCCAACACAACCCTCAGTGGTAGATCATCAATGCCGTCCCGCCCATCGTCGCCATTGAAACAGCGGAATTGATCGAGGTGCGCCAAGCCTTGAGTCCGGCGCTTTCGGGCACATAAAGAATATCGTCTGCCATCAGTCTCACATCGGCAATCTGCCCTTTCACCGTAGCCTTGTAATCGACAGGGATTTCCAGCCGCTTTTCATCCGGGCCCGCTGGATCCCGGCGCAATATCGTAATGCGTTTCTTTTTGGCAAGGCCGCTCACATCGCCAGCCATAGCCAAGGCCTTCAGCACCGTAATATGCTGACGGGCTTCGTCCAGCACGTATCCACCCGGGCGATTCACTGCTCCCAAAATATAAATGAGCTCGGCTCGCTGCAGCATGACCCGATCCCCCGGATAGAGGAGGATATTGGTCTTGTCGTCGCCGGTCACCACCAGCTTTCGAATGTTCAGAGTGAAGGACTGCCCCTGGGTCGAGGGGTTCACTGCACCCGTTCGGGCGCTTTCTGCCAGGTCGGCGCGTGCGCCGATCTCTCCTCGCGTGATGATTGCATCGTTGCCGGCACCCTCGGTGAGCCCCCCCGCCTTGACGAGAACATCGAGTAACCGTGTCGGGCCAAAAATCGGGTACGTCTGGGGATTCTTCACTTCTCCGGAGACCAAGACCGAATGCCGCCTGGTTTCTACAACTGAAACTGTCACTCGCGCGTTATTGAGCATGCCGGCGTCGTGAAATTTGGTGGAAATCAGGTGGGAGAGTCGATCCAGGGTTTCACCGGCCGCGGGGATCGGTTCAGGCAGCAGGGGCAAGGTCAGAAAGCCATTGGAACTGACCCGGTAAGTGCGAGTAACTTCCGGCACGTCCAAAACATAGACGTCCAACAGGTCCTCCGGGCTCACGACATATTCGTTGCTTGGCATCCTCAGGGCGTCGGAGGGTGCGACGGGGAGGGTGGTTTCCTTCGAAGCTGCCTCCGGGGGCAAAGCAGGAGGGGCCGTACCTTGCTGGGCCCTGGCCGAGGTCAGGCTGGTCAGAAGCAATACCGCGATACCTAACCCACTAGCCTTCGCAACTGTTCGCCGTTCCCAAACCTCTACCCACTTCCTTACCATTGGCCCCACCTCACTACAAAACTCAGCCTCGGCACTCACTGATTTCCGCGGCTATCGGTTGCTACACATCTTGTTCCCTGAACCTCGTTCACCTGCGAGCAATAGCTGAAACCAGATTAGCCCGCGGGAGCCCGATGGGAAACAGTACAATCGTACCACGATGGAAACTCACTATGGGTAAGCTGCTGTTCTTCGCAGCTTCTTTGGATTAAGATGGCACCCTGTGTTCGCGGGCACTGGTTCTCACAAGCGCTCACTATGCCCACCAAGGGCGCCTTGACTACCCGGTTGGCGTAACTCTAGCAATCCGGCAAGTTGCGCTTACGAAGTTCGCCGCTATTTAGCATAAGTCTGCCCTTTACAGGTTGTCAATGGTACCTCGGGCACTGCTCGCTGCCTACTGCTCTTCCCCACCGCCCGTAATCTTCGCATCCACGCGGAACTTGCGGTAGTCACTGCATGTGGAAATGACATTGATCGACTTGTGGATGAAGAACACGCGGGCATCCAGGTGAAGCTCGACGTAGGAGGGCATCCAGACCTCATCATTCACGAACCGTTGCTCCAGGACGACGTTGCCGCCCTTCTGCACCGAGGCCAGCAGGCCGGCGCCCACCTTTACACCCTCGAGGAAACGGGCTTCCAGGCGCACGCCCTGCTTGGCTTTTTCATCTATCCAAAGGGTTCCCCCCAGAGCTTTGAGGACCTTGTCGAGCAGGGAATGGGGCTGAAATTCCGGGCGCGGCGCAAAATCCATGGCGTAAACCTCGCGCCCCTGGTAAGTATCGCGATGCAGATTATAGAAGCGGTCCGCCGTTAAGAATTTCGCCAAGGTAATGGTGTTTTTCCCAGGATCCTCGCCCGACTCCTGGTTGGCAATCCTCTCGCGCGCCCTGGCTTCCCGTTTGCGGACCTCCTCATCCTGCTTGTTGCGCTCCTCCTCGGTTAAGGGCTTGCCATTTTTGCTCAGTAGCCGGCTAATCTCCCAAGGGCCTATAAAATAGACCTCGTATTCTTTGATCTGAGTCGACTTCACATGGCCTTGGGAGTCAAACTCCGGTTCCTCATCTTTTCGATGAAAAATGTAGTCTTTGCGGGCCGCCTCAATCTGTTTCTGGTTTTCCGCGACCGTTTTGATGAGCGCTGCGGGATCGGGCGGAGCTGCCATTTGCGCCGCAGGCTCCGACCCGCGAGCCTTGCCCTGCGAGGAAACCGTCGATGCGCACGCCCCAGCGAGCAGCACTATCCAGACGCACGATGAGATCGCTGTGCAGGCGCGGCCCCTATGGGCCTTAAACCTGGAAACATAGAGTGGGGAAAAGCGGTTCGAATATTTGGCTCCTCGGCCAGGACTCGAACCTGCGAATCCGTCGGCCGACGGATTAACAGCCGACCTCCAGGCATTGCCGAATCCATTGTCGACCCCCTCTGCTCTTAAGTTCTCGCTCACGGCGCATCGCCTCCGCCCGCGTCTGAAAGGGCTCCTGGTGCACTAATCTCCAAGGCCCCGGGTGACGCTTCGTATGGAGTGTCCCACGATACTCCGGATCATTATGCTGAGCGAGGCGGATGGCCAATTGCCTCGTTAGCCCAATGTAAATTTGTCCTTGCGGATTCAGCAGAACATACACCGAGAAGCTCATCGGGGGATCTTCAGATTTGGCTCCTCGGCCAGGACTCCAACCTGCGAATCCGTCGGCCGACGGATTAACAGCCGACTTCCAAAGCTTGGCTCCTCGGCCAGGACTCGAACCTGGAACCCTTCGGTTAACAGCCGAATGCTCTACCATTGAGCTACCGAGGAGTATGCCGACACACATGACATCGGCTGAATCAACCTTTAGGTTTATAGCACAGAGGGAAAAAGCTCGTCAACTCAACTGCGAGGCCAGGACTCGAACCTGGAATCCGTCAGCCGACGGATTAACAGCCGAATGCTCTACCATTGAGCTACCGAGGAGTATGCCGACACACATGACATCGGCTGGATCGATCTTTAGGTTTATAGCACAGAGGGAAAAAGCTCGTCAACTGACGCGGCCAAATCTCCCCCAGTGGGCCGCCCGGCGTGCCAGCAAGTTGCTGGCGCGCCGGGAGGAGAGATCAAATGCAGCCGAGCTAATTGACGTGCAGCGTGATTGTCTTTACGACCAGATTATTCACCGGCTGGGATTGGTCGGTTACCTGTATGACAAAGGAATAGTCGCCAGCGACTAACGACGCGGGGGTGGTCGCCGTGACTTCTCCATCGGGGCTGAGGGTAAGTCCGAGGGCGCCGAGAGTTGTTACCTCCGACGCTGTAAGTTCCGTAAAGGTGTAGAAGCGATTGGGACCCGCCGCCACGATGGAAGAATCATAAGCCACACTGTTTGTGGCTGCCGGTAGCGCTGTCGTTGTAATGTGCAGCACCGGGTTCGGAACGTGGTCGATTCCCCAAGGTGTTGAGCCGACCGAGGTGTCTACATCGGCCCCCGCCGCCACCATCTGCCAGTCAACGCCGAGGCTCGACGGTGGCGTCACGCCCGTGTTGCCGGCAAGGCACAGATAGTAATTGCCATCTGTGTAGATGACCTCATTTCCGATAACGTAAGGGGTCGCTATATTCCAAGGACCCACAAATCCCGTGCCCACCAGGCTTGTTGTGAAGGGGAGGATGGCTGTGGGGGACTCATTGGAAAGTGTCGCCAGTCCGAACACTCCATCCGGCCGGAACGCGATGCCAACGGGAGCGTCGGTGGTGGGGGTGGGGGTGGGGATGGCATTCAAGAAGCTAAATTGCGCCGCGCCCACTTTGGCGGTTTCGATCCCCAGGAGTCCGCTTACGTCCTTGCCTGCCACCCAGAGCGTCTGGCCGTCGGGCGAAACTCGAACTCCAGCGGGGTTCGTGGTGAAGCTTGTCAGGTTGACCACGCTGATGACCGTTTCAAACGTGCTGGCGTCATTCGGATTCGTATCGATGACCTCGAGATAACCGGACGTACCGACAAATCCCTCGGTGACGAAGAGATAACGGCCATCGGGGGAAATATCGATGAAATTGGGAGTAGTAGTCGTTTCGATCAGCGAAATGCACTTGTCGGTGGTCGACGGGTTGTTGGCGGCAGGGATCGCACTCTGGAAGGTTCCGCTGCTGGGCTCCGCATCGATCACGCAGACTTCATCGCCTCCCACCCTCAGGACGTAGCCGTGGGTTACTCGAACTGGGCTTGAGGAGGTGCCGGTGTTGAATGTGGGCGCCACCTTGATATCGCTGGCGCCGGAGGGGCCGTAAGAACCACTGATGAAGGCCATGGGGCTAATCACCGTCCCGTAGGTACCGCTGCCCGGCTTAGCGTCAATCACCTGCACATTGTCGGCGACAGAGTTGGCGACGTAAGCATACAGGCTGTCAGGATTGCTGAGCGATCCGGGGATAGCTTGCGGGCCCAGCGCGACGGCCGCTGCGTCGCCGGTGGCAGGCTTGCCGAGTCCCGTAACAGTCGTAAACGAACCTGCGGAAGTGTTAATAATATCAAGCTGGAAGGCGCCCGGGTCCGCGACGAACACATAGGTTCCGTTGCTGGAGGCGGCCGGATAGTTCGGGGTAGTCCCCGCCGTGGGGGCGATCGGCGATCCGACCAGGGTTACGCTGCCTACCCCGGCGGAGGTATCGAACACATCCACCGCATTGTTGGTGTTCGATCCCACATAAGCTTGGGACGGCAAAATGTTGGCGCTAAAACCAGTATTGAGGGGGCAAGTTGCTGCCGTCGCGCAAGACGGTGTCGCGGCATTCCCGTCATCTGTGATGCTGACCGTGACGGTCTCACCCGTACCGGTAGCAGTCGGTGTGCCGGAGAAGATTGCGGCGTAAGTCGCCTGGAGGGGCGGCGTAGGTGCCGGAGGTGCAACCGGGAAAGAGGAACCGACGCCTGTAACGTTATTGGTGGGTGCCGACCAAGTGTACACCGCCGACGGGTTGTCCGGGTTTCCGGTTCCGCCGCAGACTCCTGTAACCAGGGGAGCTTGGCAAGTAAACAGCACGCTATAGGGTTGATTCAGTTCCCCGTTAGGCAACTGGGGCGCGTTTTGAATCACAATCTCGGGATCAATGGTGATCTTGGTGGCCGAGGTGGTAGATGACGCGGAAGAAGAGAAGCTGTCCGGCACGGCCGCATTGCCGGCGTCGCCTGCCTCTGCCGTGATGCCCGTGTACAACCCCGCCGCACCCGAAGATACAGGACTGGCGGTCAGATTAAAGGTGTCCTCGGTGGTCGACCCGACCAACGTGCAGGTGTTGCTGGTAGTGGGCGTCGATATCAGACCGGTCGGCAGGCTTCCCGTCAGACACCACTGGTAAGTCCCGGTACCGAATCCTCCGGTGACAGAGTATGCCACCGGCGAGCCGATGATTCCGTAGCTCCGGCCCGCGACCCCGTCGAAGAGCGTTGCTGGATTAGGATTTAGAGAATTGGCGTTCTGAGTGAAGCTTGCCGAAAGCGGCGCGTTGACCAGCAAGCTTGTGGTGGAGTTCGCGCTCCCTTGAGGCACGGCAGCGTTGGCAGCATCGTTCACCGTCAAGCTCAAGCCAGAATAAGTAGCAGCGGCAGCCGTCACCGATGTACTTGCCGAACACGTGTAAGGATTAGTGGTGTTTGACGAGCAGCCGAATCCCGCGACGGTCGAGAACGGTCCGGGAGACGCCGGGAAAGTGTATCCTCCCACCGCTCCCAAACCGTAGCTTGCCGTGTAAGTGGGCGTTCCGCCGATCACGCCGTAGGTTCGACCGTTCACCCCTGCCAGCAGGTTCGCCGGATCAGTTGACGGCGTGTCGCCGGTCTGTGTCAGGTGAACCTCCAGGGCGGCATTGATCAGCAAGCTCGTCGAATTGGTTACCGATGTAGTGCTGGCGACGCTGCTCGGCGTGCTGGTGTTACCAGTATCGGCCAATTCCACCGTAATGGGAGTGAAGTTCTGGGAAGGCGGAGTAATGGCCGCCGTGATGTTGCTGGAGGTGAGAGTCTCGGTGGCGGCGCCGGTGGTGGTGAATGGGGAACAACTCGTGCCGATTCCCCCCAGGCCGGCGGGCAAGGACGCCGCTCCGGTGCTCACGCACCATTCATAATCCGCTACCGTTCTTGCTCCCAAGCCGCCCGTCGCCGTGTAAGTGGGGGCAGCCCCAATCGTCCCGTAGCTGCGCCCAGAGACTCCAGGAAGCAGGTTGGGGGGATTAGTGATGGCGTTTTGGGTCAGCGTTGCCAACAGCGGCGCATCAACCCACATGGTATCCGTGCGGATGCTGTTTGGATCGCTGCCGGTGGTGGCGGCAGGCGTCGAGGCGTTGGGCGTGTCGGTAACCGTAACGCTTGGACCGTAACTGATCGAAGGGCCCCCGGGGCTGGAAGGAAGCGCGCTGATCGAGGCCGCGCTGCACGAATCGGTATCATTAGAGTTGGTTACCGTTGACAAGGCGCAAGAGCTAAATCCTAAGGGTTGAAGATTATTACCAGCGGCACCCAAGGCCGGCCAAATGTATCCACCCACCGAACCTAAGCCGTTGCTGGCCGTATAAACCGCTGAAGCGCAGTTGACCGTACTTGCTCCGTTATAGCAACCTGCGACATTCCCCCCGTAGGCGCGCCCATTGACGCCGTCAGGCCAACTCGCACCGAGACTCTGCGCGAGGGCGACTTGGTTATTGATGACAACACTCTTCTGGGTGTCGGTCACCGTGTTACCCGGGGTTGAGGCATTCCCGGTTTCCGCGCCCTTGAAGGTCAGCGTCGGGTTGGTGCCCCCCGCCCCTGCTATCGGTGCCACGGAGCAGGAGAAGGTGGAAGTGGCGAGCGAGCAAGTGAAGGTGTCTGCGGGTGTGGTGAGCGAACTTCCCGTCAGCGTATAGAGGCCCAGCCCGCCGTTCAGGCTGTACTGGATCGGCGCGCAAGTGCCGCCCGAGCAGCCCGACCCTGTACCATAGGCGCGGTTATGCACCGTCGGCGGCACCGTGACGGGCGCCGTCACGGTAATTTCCGGATTGACCGTCAGCGAGTCGTTAGCTGAGGGAATGGTGTTAGTGGGAGTTGAGGCGTTGGCGGTATCGGTTACGGAAGCATGGACACTCGTGTAGGGGCTGGCATTGGCTGCGGCAGTCACGGGGCTGGCGCTGCAATCGCTCGTGGTTGTTGCCCCACTGCCCGTGCAGGTAAAGCCTCCGGCGTCGCTGTTCACCGTGAATGCATAGGAGTACCCACTCAAACCGCCGCCGTTCATCGTATAGGCAAGCGCTGCGCACGTCGCCGTCCCGGTCACGCCGCAGTTGGTTCCCACACCATAATTTCGCCCGTTTACGGCGGCTGCAAACGTTAAATTACCATTGGGCGCCGTAAAGGCCATCTCCGGGTTCGTGTTCAGGGTCCAGAAGCTGTTCGTCACACTGTGACCGGGCGTTGAGGCATTGCCCGTCTCCGCGCCGGTGAAGGTCAATGTAAGGTTAGAGGTCCCCGCTATCGCTGCCTTCGAGCAGGAGAAGGTGGAAGAGGCGAGCGTGCAACCAAAGGTGTCCGACGTCGTGGCGAGCGAACTACCCGTCAACGTGTAGTTACCCAACCCGTTGCTGAGACTATACGCCAGAGCTGTGCAACTGCCGCCCGAACAACCCGATCCCGTACCATAAGCGCGGCCTGTCACCGCCGTCGGCACCGCGCCAGGCGGCGTCACTGTCATCTCCGCATTCGTCGCCAGGGACTTATTGGTGTCGGTCACTGTTTTGGCCGGGGTTGAGGCATTCCCCGTCTCTCCACCGGTGAAGGTCAGCGTCGGGTTGGTGCCCCCAGCCCCGCTTATCGCGGTGGCTGAGAAGGAGTAGGTGGGAGTCGCGAACGACAACGTGAAGGCGTCCGGACCATCGATGAGCGAACTATTCGTCGACGTGTAGAGACCCAGTCCGTTGTTCAGGCTATACGCCAGAGGCGCGCATGTAGGATTCGGCGAGCAAGTTCCTGTTGACCCATAGGCGCGGCCATGCACCGCCGTGGGCACAGTCGGCGCCGTCACGGTAATTTCCGGGTTAATCGTAAGGCTCTTGCTGTTGTCCGTCTTGCTGTTCCCCGGCGTAGAGGCGTTGCCGGTCTCGGAAGCGGTCAGGCTTAAATTGGGGGCGCCCGAACCGGTAATATCGCCGCTGGAGCATTGGTAGGTAGCGACGTTAAGCGGGCAGGCAAACACGCCGGCAGTCGTGGTCATGGTTGCCGGAGACGTGTAGTTGCCCAACCCGTTGGCGATGCCGTAGTCGAGCGTGGCGCATTGCGCAGTTCCGGACGCACCGCATAAACTCCCTTGACCATACGTCCGCGTTTGCACAGCAGTCGGGATAGGGGAGGCGGGAGGCGTGAGCACCAACTCGTTATTAACCGGAAGCGAATCATTGGATGAGGGAATAGTGTTGCTGGGAGTTGAGGCGTTGCCGGTATCGGTTACGGAAGCATGGACGCTGCTGTAAGTGGTACCACCAGCGGCAGTCACGGGGCTGGCGCTGCAGTTGCTGGTGGTTGTTGCCCCACTGCCCGTGCAGGTAAACCCTCCCGCGGTGCCGTTCACATTGAGCGCATAGGAGTACCCACTTAAACCGCCGCCGTTCATTGTGTAGGTGAGCGGGATGCAAGCTGCGCTCCCGCCGCCACAATTGTTTCCCGTACCATAGTTCCGTCCCGTCACCGCGGTTGTAAACGTTAAAAGGCCCCCAGGCGCGGTAAAATTCATCTCGGGGTTAATGGTAAGAGTCTTGCTGGGATCATTAACGGTATTGCCTGGCGTCGATCCGTTGCCGGTCTCGGAAACATTAAGGCTCAAACCGGGGGTGCCCGAGCCGGTGATATTGGTGCTCGAGCATTGGTAAGTGGCGCCGGAGAGCGGGCAGGAGAACGTGCCGGCCGTGCTGGTCATGACGGCGGGACTAACGTAGTTGCCCAAACCATTCGCTATCCCGTAATTGAGCGTAGCGCACGCGCCGCCCGAACATCCAGACCCCGCGAAACCGTAGGAGCGCCCGGCAACAGCAATTGGAACCGCACCGGGCGGAGTGATTACCATCTCCGCAACGACTTGGACGGAGTCCGTTGTTCGGTGCGACTGCGGGTCGGTCGCGATGATCGCAGCAGGCGTAGCAGCGTTGGCCGTGTCGGTGACCGCAAAGGTGGGGCCATAGGGACCGGCGGCGGCCGTAATCCCCGTCGGAGCATCACACGTGTACGTGGCGCCAGCGGCCGCGCAGGCCATTCCTGCGGGCATACTGGCGGGCGTGCTAGCAGGATATACGTAGGTTCCCAGGCCGTTGCTGGCAGTATAAATAGCCGCCGTGCACCCACCACCTCCCGAGCAGCCCACACCGGACCCGTAAGCGCGGCCCTTGACGGCATTAGGCCACGATGTGCCCAGATTCAAGCTCAGGACGATTTCAGGGTCAACCAGCAAACTTGCGGTCGACACCGCGTTTCCTTGAGGCACGGCAGGGTTGGCGCTATCCAAAACCGTCAAGCTTAAAGGATAAGAAATAGCCGACGCCGCCAACGCCACGGAACCCGCGGAACACACGTAGGGGTTGGTGGTGGTTGGCGAGCAGGTGAAACCTGAACCTGCCCCGAAGGGGCCGGGAGACGCCGGGAAAGTGTATCCTCCCACTGCTCCCAAACCGCCGCTCGCCGTATAAGTTGGTTCGCCGGCGTTCGCATTGATCACCCCGTAACTGCGGCCTATGACGCCCGGCAACAGAGCGCCGGCGGACGCAATGGTTGTGCCATTCTGGGTCAACGCAACCACCAGGGGGGCATTGATGAGCAAACTCGTCGCGCGCGTTGCGTCCGTGCCGTGGGACGCGCTGCTCGGCGTGCTGGCGTTGCCGGTGTCGTCCAATTCCACCGTAAAGGGGTAGGTGGCGGCGGCCCCCGTGACGTTGGCGGACGAGAGAGTCGCCGTGGCTGTCCCGGTGGGCCCGAAATTAGTGCAGGGCCCGCTGATCCCTCCCCCTCCGGCTATTCCCGTCAGGCCCGCAGGCAAGGACGTGGTTCCGGTGTCCACGCACCATTCATAATCCGCCACAGTTGTTGCCCCTAAGCCCCCCGTTGCCGTGTAAGTGGGGGCAGCCCCAATCGTCCCGTAGCTGCGGCCAGACACACCAGGAATCAGGTTGGCGGGATTCGGGGTGCCATTCTGGTTTAGGGTGGCGAGCAACGGCGGATCGACGATCAAGGAATCACTGTTACCACGTGTACTCTGCGGATCGGTGGTGGTGTTGGCGACAGGCGTGGCGGCATTGGCGACGTCAATCGCCGTGACCGTCGGATGGGTGGGGCCGGCCGCCTGGGTGATGGCGCTTCCTGCCGAACACGTCAGCGTGGGACTGGCAGTAGCGCAAGCAATGGGCGTTGGGAAGTTAGCTTGGGTCGGGAATGTATACCCTCCCGCAGCCCCCAGGCCACCCGCCGCGGTGTATATCATGGCGGTGCAAGCCCCTCCCGTGCATCCGTTTCCTTGGCCGTAGAGACGGCCATCGACGGCGTCAGGCCACGCTGGCCCGAGATTCGTCGTCAGGGTGATTTGAGGGTTGACCAGAATCGAGGTGGCGACCGTGCTGTCCAGCGTTCCCGAGCTCACGGTGCTGGGGACGGCCGCGTTGCCGCCGTCATCCAGCCGGACCGTGAAACTAAAAGGTGTGACGCTGCCAGCACTGGTGATAGCGGGATTGGCTTGTAGGGTCGCCGTATTTTCAACGACGGCCGCCGCGCAAGTGGAGGAGTTGTTCAGATTGGTCCCGGTATTAATAAATCCCGTGGGCAAGGCCCCGGCGCTGATGCACCATTTGTAAGCACCCAACCCCGTCGTGCTCAGGCCCAATCCGCCCGCGGCGGTAAAGGTCGGGGCGCCAGCGGCGCTATTGACGACGCCGTAGCTGCGGCTGTTCACTCCGGGCAGCAAGGGGTTCCCCGACGCGACGGTAGCGCCGTTCTGCGTGAGCGTCGCGGCCAGAGGCGGTTGGACGGTCAAAGTAGTGGCCGCCACATCGCTCGCTGTCCCCGCAGTCGCGCTGCTAGCTGGCGTCGAACCGTTCCCGGTATCATCCAACTCTACCGTGAAGGGGTAAGGGGTTGGTGTGGTGGGGGCAGCAGACGCAGCAATGGGATTAGCAGTAAGCGCCACGGAAGCGGTAGCAGTGGAGAAGAACGAAGGGCACTTTGCAGTTACGCTTGCCGCCCCCGGGCCCAGACCCGTCGGCGGCAGTCCGTTGGCCGCCGCAGCGCACCATTCATACGCTGAGGCGCCCAAGGCGCCTGCTCCCAAACCGCCGCCCGCAGCATAAGTCGGGGCCGCTCCCACTACGCCGTAAGTGCGATTCGCCACGCCGTCGAGCAGGTTGGCCGGATTATTTCCCGCGAGCGTCGCCTGCGTCAAAGTTGCCAGCAAAGGCGCGTCCACGACGATTGTATCAACGTAATTAGGATTGGTATTGGCTGGGGACCGGATACTCAGTGGATCAGTAGCCGTGGTCGCAGCCGGAGTCGCCGCATTGGCGGTGTCAGTTACCGATACAACGGGATTAAGGGTGACGGAAGCCGCCGCGGGAGTGGACGAACCGGCCGTAACGGTCGTCGCATTACACGTGTAATTACCCAGGGTGGCACCCGACCCCTGCACGCACGCAAATCCTGTGGGCACGCTGGTGGGCGTGCCACCCGGGTACACATAGCCTCCCAAACCAAAGGTGGCAGTATACAACGCCGGGGCGCAGGCGCCTCCCCCCGTGCAACCCGTGCCGGACCCATAAGGCCGTCCATTGACGGCGTCAGGCCAAGTCGTCCCCAGGCTTTGCGCCAAGTTGATCTGCGGATTCACGGTAACCACGGTGCTGATGGCGTTGGTTGTCCCCGACGTTACGCCGCTGGGTACAGCGGGGTTCCCCTGGTCATCCAATCGGATGGTAAAGGTAAACGCTTGGGGGCTGGCAACGATGCTGGAAATGGCGTTCGCGCTCAGCGTTGCCGTGTTTTCAACGTCCGGCGATGTGCAGGGAGTATTCACACTCGTCCCGGTGTTGAGGAATCCTGCCGGCAAGGCCCCGGTGCTGATGCACCATTGATAAACGCCCAACCCCAGCGTGCTCATCCCCAATCCACCGGACGACGTAAAGGTCGGCGCGCCGGCGCCACTGCTGATAACGCCATAGCTGCGGTTCGAAACGCCCGGCAGCAGGGCGGTAGTGGGAGTGGGATTGGTGCTCTGCGTCAACGTGGCGACTAAGGGAGGATCAATAATGATCGAGGTGGGGGACGCGTCACTGGGAGTCGACGAGGCCACGCTGTTGGGCGTGGAGACGTTTCCGGCGTCATCCAGTTCCACGGTAAAGGGGTAAGTGATCGGTGAAGCCGTGGTGTTCGCAGAGGGAAAAATGGGGTTCGCCGTAAGCGGCACCGAAGCGATGCCGGTGGAGAAGAAGGAGGGGCAATTCGCGGTGATGGCCACGGCGCCGGGACCCAGGCCCGCGGGCGGCAGAGCGGTTCCGGTCTTCACGCACCACTCATACGCCGCAATTCCCGAGCCACCGCTCGCCACAGGATTCGCTCCCAAGCCGCCAGCCGCAACATATGTGGGGGCAGATCCCACCACGCCGTAACTGCGATTCACAACCCCAGCGAGCAGGCTGGGAGGATTCGTCCCTGAAACGGTCGCTTGGGTCATCGCCTCCAAGAGGGGTGCATCCACGTTGAGGGTATCCGTGCGCGTGCTCAGCGCGTCTGTCGCCACCGTGGCGGGAGGCGTAGCCTGGTTGGCGGTGTCGGTAACCGTAACGCTAGGACTATATTTTTGCGAGGCGGCCCCCGCGCTGGTGGGAGCAGCAGTGATCTTCGCAGTGCTGCAAGTATAGGTGGCGCTGCCCACTGCTACGACCGGGCAGGACATGCCAGTAACCGCGGAAATACTGGCGGGAGTCGCGGCCGGCCACACGTAACCAGGCAGACCAGCGCCGCTCAGACCGCCGGTGGCGGTATAAACTGCCGCGCCGCAGGCGCCCGCCGTGCAACCCGCACCAGAACCATAGGCACGGCCACTAACGGCGTCAGGCCAAGTCCCCGGGGCAAGCCCGGGGGCAGGCAGAAGACTCTGAGTGAGTTGGATCGAAGGGTGAACGGTCAGATTGAACTTCTTGGAAATGGGTTCCGCGGGCACCGCCGCCCCGGTCTGTCCGGGGACCGCAATCGGAGTGTCCGTGGTGGTGACCGTAACCGAGTAGGCGCCACCCGCGCCGGTCACACCCGCGCTGCTGATCAGGCACTGGCTATGGGTTGCATCTACTGCGGCCACCAATCCTGGGTTGGAAGGCGTGACTAAGAGGGTGCAGGCGGTGAGAGGTCCGTTTCCAAGAGCCGCGCCTGAACCCACTGTGGCCGGCTCCGTTGCCGCGAGACTGGTTGTTGTGGTCTGGGTGCAGGCGCTCAGGGGCAAGCAGCCCGTGCCTGTACCGTAGGTTCTTCCTGCCACCGCATCCACCAGCGCCGCTTGAGTTATGGTGTAATCGGCACGAACGGTGATCGTATAAGGGAGTGAGTCGGTCTTGGGTGGCTGGCTGGTATCGGTCGCCTGAACGGTTATGGCGTAAGATTTCACCGCGTCCGTGGCCGTCACCGTTCCGCCCAGAGTGCACTGACTCGCTCCGGGTCCGTTCGTCCAGGTTAATCCCGCAGGGAGTGTCCCTGACACAACGATGCAGCCATTGGTGGGACTGAGAATACCGCTTCCACCCGTGGTATTTATGACGAGGTTATAAGCCCGTCCCACGATTGCATCGGGAAACTGGGTGGTGACGATGGATAGGGAACCGCCCCCTCCCGGTGGTAAACCAGGGGGGAGGGACGTAGTCGTCACCCCGCATCCAGCCAATAAACTGGCACCTATAAGAACAGTAATGAGAACTATCCGGTCGGAGGTTTTGCTCACGGCAGGACTCTCCTCTCTCCCAAATAAGCGGCGAGTAATCTTGTGCCGTCCCCACTTTTGGCGAGTAATCCGCGGAAGCCTGGTGGCAAGCCGGCGCTGCGTAAGATTAAGAGCGGAATACATAGCCTTAATAAGCTGGACTGGCACTGGTCTCTAACAACATTGAGCTGGAACCTATTCGAATGCTAACACATCCTGATCGGGTCAACCGTTTCGCATCCTACATTGCAGGTCAATTCCTTAAGGCCTGGGCACAGTTCCAGCCTGCTCCCACGACCTGCCGACCGCCTCTGCGCAATAGTAAAGGAGTGGCACTTGCCAATAGACCGCCCTATCCCGATCCGAGACGGCATTTTTTTCAACTTCAGTAAGTTTCGCGTGCACTACCGCTGACTGATATAGCGCTTGTGAGGGGGGTTTGTCAAGTCCTTGTCGTACCTCAAAAAATTTATTCGCCCTGGACTCTCAGGGGCGCCGGCTGCCAATCCCCGCCGAAAGACTTAACCCCTCGATTCCGCGAAAGTTGCTCCCCTCAGGGCCTCCCCATAGAGCAAAACCGCCAGAGCCGGTGCAGCAAACACAATCTAGTGTCCTGAGTCAGAAGTCCCTCGCTGAAATCGCTATAGTGGAAGCAGGATTTCCGAAGCCCCGGCAGGGGCGATATCATGTCACTCTTGTCCAAAACAGGTGTTTGAAGAAAGTCAACAGTTGCCCTCCTGCGGTAGCGGTTTCAGAATGATGTTGCTGACACATCTCTGATCGCCACCGAGGAGGGCACCACCATGGTACA